>NZ_JBIVHB010000008.1:0-312197 GCF_044748965.1 Cupriavidus sp. NPDC089707 | reverse complement strand
TCCGAACCTTCAGGGCGACGGAAATCGCGCTATATCATGCACTTGGCAATCTTCCTGAGCCTTCGTCAACCCACACATTTTCCTGACGAACCAAATCATTGAACTGCGCGCAATCATCCATGGCGAATGCACCGATGTGCTGTACCGATGAGAACCGGCCACGCAGTTGCTGGTTCTTATCGAGGATCGCACGCGAGCTCGGGAGTCCCATCAGCACCACCGAAACACCGGCTCGATTCATGAGGCTCTTCACCGAATTCGCATATCGGAGCAGTTTGGGATATTGCGACGATTCCGTGAAGTGATGAAACTCGTCAATGATCACCATTTGAATCCGGCAGTACTCCGCAATTATGGCAAAGCGGGTGATCAGTTCCTGCTCGCTGAGTGTCCGGCTCGTCGTCACGTCGAGTTGCAACATTAGGGCGCGTGCGATGGATTTTTCTGTCGGAATGGTCGGGATCTCGATGTAGAGTACTGGGACGCTTGGTGTGCCATCGACAATGGTCTTGGGGTGCGCCTCTAGGATCAACTTCGCCAGCGTAGTCTTTCCCACTCTTGTATCCTCCACGATCAGTAGGCCAGATGGATCGGGCGAACGAAGCATGCGTTCCATTCTCTCCCTCTGATCATGGAATGCGGGATAGTCGATGATGTACCGCGATACTTCGCGCGTGGCCTCCTGGCCTTCCAAATCATTCTTCATGATTCGCTCCATCCGAGCCATGAGCATTTGGCAACGGACACAACGCACCAAGACGCGCCGTGCCGCCTAGGGCGAAACCTGGCAACTCCTTGCGCGCGCGTATGCGAAAGCAACCGAGTGTCGGCGCGGTGCTTGCCTGCCCCATGGACGACGCCGCAGCACGCATCACCGGCATGGCGCGACGATCGATATCCTTGGCAATCGCCGCGGCCTTGCGCCGTCGCCTGGTCTTGTCCACTTGCGCCCTTTCGACTTTCCGACGCACCGCCTCGCGGTTGGTTGCCAGTTGGAAGGCGTCTGTCGCGCGACGATTGCCTGCACGTTGACGTTTGCGCAGAAGTTCGTGCTCGCGTAGCGTGAGTCCACGCGCGTAGGTCGAATCCACGTTTGGTACGAGGAGTTCGAACCGAGTCTGCGGATGGGTGACCCAGATCTGGCCGATGTCTAATGGATCGAAGCGAACCGTGACCTCGCAGTGCAGGCCAAATTGAGCCCGCACCCTCTCGAGTTCGGCAGAGGCATATCGTTGATTGCCGAACAGCTTGATGCCACTCTTTCCGATGTGCCGCCGCTCCCGTGGGCGGCATGCGCGTGCGATCGCCTCGTCGCTGTGTAGCGAATCGAGTCGGCATCCTGCAGCGAGTTTGCGCCAGGCATTTTCTGGTGTCGCTCCGTTCAAGCCATCGTGCGGCGTCAATGCATAGACCGTATCGACCCAGGCCTGGACAACCGCGCGAAGGTCTGAAATGGTCAGAGTTGCGTTACCACTCGCGTCGTAACCGCGACGCTCCTTCGGATTACCGTAGGTTGTACCCGGCAATGAACTAATGAAGCTTCGATTGATGGTCCCGATGAATCGCTCGACATGTCCCTTCCTGTCGGGACTATAAGCCGGGCAAAACATCGCCACGATGTCCAGATCGGAACACGCCGACTGCACCGCGGCGGAGTCGAACTCCTTGGCACGATCGAACAGCAGCATTTCGACCTGGCCGTGGGCCATACGTCGCGGAAGTTCTTTTGGCTGATCGGCCTGCCTGTCGCCGATGCCTTCATAGTCAGCGATCGGCTTCTGGGTTCCTCTTGGCCGTCCTGTCATGGCTTGCCACAATAGGGCGAGAACGGTCTGTTCGTTGGGGGATGCCAGCGAAACGTCCCACGCCACGACCATGCGCGTGGCGACACACACCATGACAGAAAGGTATGGCCTGCCTACCGACTCTCCGGTTACTTCATCGACAAGCATCACATCGAGTTGACAGTGGTCGGACTGGACGCATTGAAGTGGCCGCCGCACATCTTCACTGCGATTCGCCTTGGACAGGCTGAGCATACGGTGCGCCTCGGCCGTTCCGACTGTCGCACACAACCGCTCAATGGCAGGCCGATTCCGTAGAAACCTGTACAGGGTCGCCCGGCTGATCGGCCGTTCGGGCGCACCAAGTGCCCAGGCATTCTCCGTTGCGACCTGCTGGTTGGCCTCACCCAGAATTTCAATGATGGGACGCCTCGGTCGCTGCAGACACTGCTTCACCGCCACGGTGATTTTCTCGACGTGTCCCGCGCTCAGGCGGGATTTCCCTTTTCCACCCCGCAGGTCCGTATGAGACACCAGCCCCGCGAAACCATCGCGCAACAGGGCGTGCCACCAGCGCACCACCGTGGAATCGGACGGCGGCCGTGCGTCGCCGAATTTCTGTGCGACAAGGCCAATGATGGCACGCAGACTGTCGCCTCGGCGGAACGCCCCAGTGCCATGCCTGGCGACTTCACGAAGATAGCGGCGCCGTCGCGCGGTCTCCTTGCGCACAGTATCAGGCGCGTCGCGGAGCTGGCCAGTTGCTCCTGGCACAATGGCGGCCGGCGGCATGCCGATCTCATCTGTACCAAACTCGACGAGCTTGCCATCCTGCAGGTCCCGGCAAATGAGCGTCCTGGCGTCAAGCGCCGCGCAAACCTGATAGGTCCTCCCTCCATGCCGGAAGATGCCGGGACTGCTCCCCACGCAAGCCGATGTTGCCTTCACCGTTTCGAGAAGCTCAGGGGCATGGGCAACGGGCTTCTCTGTTTTCAACGTCGCAACCCCGTCGTTTCGCTTCATAGCTATCCCCCTAAATGAACCGCTGACCTCGCTCTTGGCAGTTGGCAATTCTCGCGCCATACAGGCGGCATTCAACACGCGCCCGTCCATTCCTCGAAGAGATGCATGACTAGCCGTCGTTCGGCATCGCTGAGCAATCCCCGCTTGAGTTGCGCAGGACTCAGCGCCAACAGCGCGGCGACAGTTGCCTTGGTCGGCGAAAATCGGCACACGCGAAAATTGACGGGCTTCGCCTGGTAGCAGGCGATCAGATCGGGAGCCAAATCAGCGGTCCGCGCCATTGACCACGCGCACGCGAACACGAGATACAAATTCCCGCTGCGGGAGAAGACAAAGTCCGGGCGGTACTCAACCGATCCTCCGGCCGCGGTCCGGGTCAGGCCCCCCGGTTGCTCGCGAAACTGCTGGATGAGCTGCAACACCGCGCAGGCCTCCAGGAAGCCCGTGATCGGAAGTAGCTCCTTCGCTTGCAGCAGTATCGAGCGCCCCTGCGTCGGAGAAGGCCACCTCGCGTAGTAACTCACGGCTCGGCGACCGATCCGGGGTGTCGCGGGACTCCATCGGAATATCCCGAGCGGATCTGTGGGCAGAGCGGTAGCAGGCATATCGGCCTCCACGAGGGATAATTTCAATCACCTCGCGAATTGCAGGACGACAAACTCCTTGACCCGGCATGCCCGCTGTTCAATACTGAGGACGTACCACCCCAATGATCAAACTTCGGTCATGCGTAGGCCTCATGGTCCTGCGCAGAACTCTAAGCCGCGTGACGCAGCGCCAACTGCGTCACGCGGCTTTTCGTTTCCGCCCGTCAGCGCGGAAACGTCCGAGTCAAGCATAGTAATAGAAGCGAGACCTTCCAAACTCAGAGTGCATGCCTGGCCCTGTCAGACTGGGCTAGCACTATGTTTTTCTTCAGTCTCTGAATTCCATTGGGTCGGTGTAGCAGGCCGTAGGTGGTTTCCCCCCGAATTCCAGTCCTGCACGGTCAGCGATGACACTGCACGCCGACGCTCGCCCACAGCCCCCTGGGCGCCCCTATGGTCTTCAGGGCGCCGGCCTCAAGAGTCCGCCTCACCGACATAGTAGATGCAGACTCCAGCGCGACGCCCTCCCCTTTCTGCCATAGCATGCCGCAGACATCATCCGCGCCTTTTACCCATTAACTTTGAGAATCCAACCCATTAACTGTGAGACAAAACTCAACAACTTTGAGACGTGACATTATTTGCAAGCGATATCCGCCGCGAAGCGGTGGCAGGGGTGTGAGATGGGGCAAATTCAGTATATAACAGGGGCATGACGCAAATGGACTCCCCCTGGCTCAGCAACCCAGCCCAGGCGTACCAGGACTGGCAGGCTCGCGAAGCGGCCGGCGCTGATCGCCGCCCCTTCTCGGCGCGCTCGATCATCCAGCATCAGGCGATGTTCGAGCATTTTCGTCGGCACCTGCTGGCACGAGGCACGACCATTGCCTCATTTGGCACGGCCGACGTCGACGCGTTCTGGCAAACCCCTAATGGCCGCACATACTCTCAGGCGACCCGCATGCGGTATGTGAAGCTGCTGGATCGGCTGTGCCGACATCTGGTCTTCGCCGGCGTTCGGCAGGACAACCCTGCCGCTGCCCTGCTCTCAACCGAACGCTGGCCAGACCATGAGCCAACGCCTCAGTTCCTGATCGAAACTGTGGACGCGCGGCTGCAGGCGTATCTCAAAACGCCGCCTGACGATCTGGCCAGTTTGCGCAGCCACGCAATCGTCGCGGCATTCCTCGGTACAGGCATTACCGCGGCGGAAGCGCGCGCAGCCCATTGTTCGGATCTGTGGCCGGACGCGACCCCACCGTACCTTGTCGTGCGAGCACATGGGCCACGAGACGTCCGCACGATGCACCTGGCTAGCTTCGCGGTACCGGCCCTACGGGCCTGGAGTACCCGGCGCGCGGCCCTCCCCATCGAGGGCGAATTGCTTTTCACGCTCAACCCAGATGGTCGACCGATCACCGACATGAGCTTCGGCCGTATCGTGTCGGAGATTCTCAACGCGGTCGGCGCCACCGACGTCGAAATGAGTCCGCGCACGCTGCGTAATACCTTCTGCCGCCGCCAGCTGCTCGCCGGCCGCCCGCGCGACGAAGTCAGCCAGATGCTCGGGCTGTCCAGCAACCGGACCTGCGACCGTGTCTTTGCTACCATCCACCCACCCGCGACCTAACGGATCCGCTAGCGCTATGGAGAATCTAGAAATGCCTGCTCTGTACGAGAGTCAAATGCCGCTCGAAGCCGTCAAAGCCATCTACCGCCGCGCGATTGATCCGAAAGCGAGCGACGGCGAAGGCGAGGCCTGGTGGGCCGCTGTCGCGGCAGAAGTCGTGGCCGTTGCCGGCGCGGAGAATACCGCCGAGGCCGCGGCCATCATTGCGTGGTGGCATCACGACTGGAGCCAGATCGGCGATACGCCGAACGCGGCCGCCGCGCGTATACGCCGCGCAGCGCGCGCCGTTTCGCCCCGGGTCAGCCAGTGAACTGCGGGGAATTTCCTGCTTGCAAGGATGCAGTTTTTTGCTATTCTTCGCCGGTGCGCTGCGTGGCCAGTATCGGCCTGCAGGCGCGCAATTCCAACCCGATACGACCATGGCCACGAAAGCTAAACCCGTAGCAAAGACCGCAACGAAGACCGCTGCAAAGAAGGCTGCCCCCGCCAAGAAGGCTGCTCCGGCCAAAAACGGTGCAGCGGCCGCGCCGGTCGCAAAGCCGATCAAGGACACCTTCAACAAGTCCAGCCTGCTGGCACACTTGGTAGCCCAGACTGAGCTGGACAAGAAGACCGTTCAGACCGTGCTGGCTCACCTGGAGAATACCGTGCTGAGCGCGGTCCACAAGAAGGGCGCTGGCGAATTCACTCTGCCGGGCCTATTCAAGGTGTCGGCCATTCAGGTGCCGGCCACCAAGAAGCGGTTTGGAAAGAACCCGTTCACCGGCCAGGACCAATGGTTCGCGGCCAAGCCGGCCAGCGTGAAGGTGAAGGTTCGCCCCCTCAAGAAACTGAAAGACGCAGCGATGTAATCGCAGCCGCGCGAAAAAAAAATGCCCCGGAATCTCGCGATTCCCGGGGTTTTTGCATAGTGGATCGTCAAAACAACGAATGCTGCGGCGTCGCAGCCTGCCGCCAGGCGGCCTGCCCATGCTGCGGCAGATTGTCGAACCCCAGCGCCCGCGTGCGCAAGGCTTCGATGTCGTACTCCAGCGTCAGCCCGAGTCGATCCTTGTAGGCAGTCCGGCGCGCAATCTCGTCGTGCTCGGCCCGCTGCGCATGGGATAGCGTCAGGCAGCCATACTGCGCATACCAGCGGTACCCCGCTGTCACCTGCCCGGGAGCGACGCCGGCGTCATGGGTCTCCAGAAGCCGATCCAACTCAAACTCGGAAATCAGAAACGCCGATTCCGGGTCGACCGAGAACTGCTGTGCTGTGGGCAATGCCCAGAGTGTGCGGCCGTCACCGGTGACTTGCAATGTGGGCCCGCATGCCGAATCCGCGGTGAAGCTTTCCAGATACGGGTCCCGCAGGCCGGTCCACTCCGAGGCGGCGGCGGTGTCGTCCCATTCCTCGCCCACATACAGGAAGCGCGCCTCTGGCACCGCTGTCTGGCTGACCAGTGGCAAGTTCGGAATATCGTACCGGATGCCCCGCATGCGGATGTTCCGCCAGTCCGCCCACGCCGCGAAAGGCCTGGCCAGGCCATTGAGGGACTGGAGCGCGTCCACGGCAATCAGTAGATCCAGCGGCAAGAGCTCGAACTTTGGCCGCTCGCCCGCTCGTGCCGCGCGGCATTGCTCGTCGTAGTCGAGTTGCAACATGTACCGTACCAGCGCGCGAACCATGGCCGGGTGGTAGGTGTCCGGCTGGATCTTGATGAAGCCGCGCCGAATCGTGCGCCCTACCCAATGCCGGCGGTGCCAGTCAAAGCGGGTGTGCCGGATAAATCGGTTTAACCGCTGCAGGCCGGCCGCATAAGCATAACGACCGTCGTACTCGACCATGTTGGCCAGGCTCTTGTCCTCCGCCATCTGGCAGACATGGCAGCCAAGCCGTGCGCCGCATTTGCCCTGTCGGCGCGAGCCGCTGCCGGCCAGGATCGCATCGGCCACCACCGCGCAGGAAGTGCCCACGGCGTGTGCGTAGATACGGCGCATGTCCTCGAAATCGGAATAGCCGGGACGTGCACCGCTGCCGTAGAGCGCAATACCCTCCCAGATATCGTCATCCTGCCAGTGGCAGACCGGGCTCAGCACCAGGTCACCATCCTGATTCCGCGCCGGCGCGTCCGCGGACTCGCGGCGCTGGTGCATGGCGATGTTGCGTCGCGCGCTCTCCCCGTAGCGGGTGCCAAGCAAGGTCACCGGCTCCGCACGCCCCTGTTCTGCCAGCTGCCGGAAAAGGGTGCGCCGGAATGCGCGCTGCGGGAGTATTTTGAGGTCGGTGGAGCAGTCGCCATGCGTGCCGGGGAAGCTGGGAAGCGCCCGACCAGACAGCACCTTTACCTGGAATGTCGCCGCCATTGCTGGTTGGACGATGCGCGTGATCACTTTGAGGCCGTGCCGCTTGCCGAAGACACGCATGCGGCCTAGCTCGCAGCGGTAGTGCTCCGTCACCTCCGGCGACTCCACCAGCGTATCGCTCGTTGTGACGACCACCAGCGGATGGCCCCCAGCCGCGCGGTGAAGCGTGGCGGCGTGCAGCGCGAGCGCTGCCACCATACTGCTGTCCTTGCCACCGCTGTACGCCACCACAAGCGGATGGCCCGCTTCGAGCAGTCGGAGGATGGCCGCGATGGCCCTATCCGCCCGGTCCTCGACAGGGTCGAGGGCTCCGACGGGAAAAAGAGAGATGGATTGCATGGGTGCCCCTTATTGCTGGGGCACAACCCCATGGGGGGCGCGCCCCCCTGGGTTGATTGAAAGGTTTGTTAAAGGTCTACGAGATAGGCGATGCAGCTGCAATCGTCTTGCGACCCAGCAATCCGCTGCCCTTCGCGGCAGGCAGCAAAGTCCGGGACGTTGGTCTCGATCTCGCTCGCCAGTTGTCGAAGCCGACGCGCCGCTTCGGCAGGGCCACCAGTGCCAGCGAACTCCGGGTCACGAAGCAGGATATTGATAACAAGGTTCATGGCGGCGCTCCTGTTTCACGCAACAGCGACTTGCGGATGCAGTCTTCGAAGCGCCTTCGGGTTGGTGTCGACGTATGTCCGCATGCCGTCCAGCTCGACAAACAGGTGGTGGGGGAGGCAAGCGGCATCCGGCGATATCTCGACCTCTTTGGCCGATTCGAAGGCCGCCAGGATCCTCGTACGGTCAACGTCGGCCCCCATCCAAGCAAACACCCGGATGAACGTATGGACCTTCTTGCCGCGCGGCAGCAGCTTTGCGGCGTGCTCCGCCGAAATCACCATCTTGCTCATTTACTCACTCCCAGCCAGGACGAACGAGTTTCATGAGCTTTCGCGTGTTGCGCAGCGTCCGCACGCGAAACACCATATACAGCGCTGCTACAGCTGCAATAGCGCCGAAACAACACTGCAACTGCCATTGGAAAAGATCGGCGTTGGAAGTCGTGAGGCGAAAATACAGGGCCAACGACAGCATCGCCACCACAGCGAGGACAGCCGTGCGAGAGACGCGAGAGTGGATAAACATGGACAAGCTCCTGAAATGGACGGAGCCTGCCCATAGGGGAGGCCCCTATGGGTGAAAGAAATTTGCTGACTGGTGTCAGCGAGGTCGATGCGTCGATGACGCGGGTAGTAGGCCGATTTTAGCGAGAACCACACGCGGCGACAATCCGTCAACGCGAGGCGCGCCTACGCCGACTCATTCGTCGTCCGGGGGCGCGAGCATCGCGATCTCACAGAGGATATAGCGGGAGAGCATCGCGTCGAAATCCTCTTTCTGCTTGCCTGAGAAAAAGCCTCCGGCCACGTCGCCGTGGTCAATCTTCAGGCGCTCCTGCACCGCCAGACAGGCCGCATGCAGGGCATCTTCCACCAGCCCGGAAATGAGCATGCTTGCCTTTTCCATCCCGCCCGCCAGCCATGAGTCCAGCGCCTGCTGAACCTGGTTTGCCGCCTCGCAGAACGTTTCAGCATCGCTCTCGGTGACGCGGGGAAAGAGGCGCGGTAGGTCGCCATCGTCCTCACACAGTCCTCCGAACTCGTTGGCGTCGACGTAGTCGTGAAGCGCGCTGAAGGTATTTACTGTCGGCGGTATGCGGCCCGAAGCGATCTCCTGTTGGATTTGAGCCTTCCCCAACTCGATCGCGTTGGCAACGAAAACCTCCTGCTCGGCGGTCAGCTTCGTTGCCGTTGCAGTCATGGTGTCGAAATTTGTCATCTCGGAAGTCGTAGAAAAAAGGCCCGCACCCCTTTCGGGAATGCGGGCTTGATTAGAATGGGACGGAGTCGCGGCGCTACTGAGCCGCGAGCGCCACCACGTCGATGACGGCATCGGCTTCATCAACGAGATCGGGCGTCTGGCTGATGAAGTATTCCCGCTCGTAGCCGCCAAGCCGGAGCACCTCGCGCTTCATCTGCATGAAGGCACGCTTGCGTTCCGGATCGAGCGGGCCGTCGGCTTCGTCGGTGAACAGGGTCTGGAACGGCTGCTGCGTGTCTTGCGCCCGATACAGGGCGATGCCACGCGTCAGGCATTCGTTGATCCACACCTTCTGGCCGCCACTCAACACGGAGAAATCCTTCGTCGTGCCGTTGTCCGCGTCAAGCACGCTGATGGCGAAGCCCTCCCGGGCGTCACCATTGGCCAACTTCGTCTGCGTCTGGATGGCGACCGTGAAGCGCCGTCCGTAGCACGCCAGCAGCAGGTCATTGACCATGGCGGTGATGGCAGGGCCCGCGTCGTCGATCGACAGGGCAATGACGCCATCGTTCCCGAGCCCTTTGGCGAGCAACTTCCATTGGGCGATCTCGTCAGACAAACGCTGGACGTGGGATTCCAGCCCGCTCAACCCCATGAGCTCCCGCTCGAGCAGACTGCGCTCGGTGGACAGGGCGCTATGTCGGCGGATCAGAGATTCGATCCGGCCGTCCAATGCACTGACCGCCTCGCGGCCGGCTGCAAGCCGACGGTCGAGATCGGCAACGAGGCCGGTCACGTCCGTCACTGCCAGGCTGTCGCGCTCGCGCTGCAGGCTCGCCAGTTGGGTGTCCACGTCACGGGTATCACGTTCGAGCCGTGCTTTCCGTTCGGCTTCCTCCGCGTCCAGGGTCCCGAGATCGCGTTGCGTCAAGTCCAATGCGGCCGCCGCAGCATCGAGCAGAGGCTTCTTCGCTGCAAACCCCGTGAGGCGCTGCAGCTCTGAATTGCCCTGCTCGACTACCTGCCGCAGCGCTGCAACGGTGCGGCGCACCTCATTGAGCCGCGCCAGCGCTTGGGCCAACTGCTGCAAGGCTTCCTGCTTTGCCTTGTAGCTGGTACGCAGTTTCGCCACTTCGATGACCTGTGGCTCGAGCTTGCCCTTGGCTTCGCGCGCCTGGGCCAGCAACGGACAACGCGCGTGCATGTCATGGCCAGCGCACGGCACCTGGTCCATCACCTCCGTCTGGGCCTTGAGCGTCTTGACCAACTGCGCCGCCACCGATCCTCGGGATTCCATCCCCCGTAGTTCGCTGGCGACCGCCGCGTGCTGGCCGGCAACGGGCTCCAGATCGGCAAGCTCCTTCTGCAGGCGATCGAGTTCGCCGCGATGGCGGCCCAAAGCCAGCTGCACTTCGTCACGCTGACGGGCCGCCGCTTTGATGGCTTCAGCCTGGGCAAGCGTGGACCGGTGCTCCGCGGCAAGGCGCTGCAGATCCTGGCGCCGCGCCGAAGCCTTCGACGCCGCAGCACGGTCGTCGCCGGCCAGCTGCTGCCTGCGGCCCGTCAATTCACGATGGCGCTGGTCCAGCTCGCGCAAACGTGCTTCGGTTCCGGCAGAGGCGGCCTGCTTGGCCGCCAGCGTCGCACGCTCCTGCTCCAGCTTGCTGCCGCTGGTGAGCAGGTCTGCGCGGCGGGCGCGCTCGGCGCCGAGACCTTCGTCAATCTGCCCAATCTCCTGGGCGATCGCGTTCACGGTGTCGCGCTTGCCGGACAGCACAAGCACGTCCCGCTGCACCGTCTCCAAAGCGCGGTCCAAGGCCTTGGCGACGTCCCCGGCCTTGGCCGACAACTCGCGCAGGTGGTCGATCCCGAGCAGCTCGGCGAGCAGCTTCTTGATCTCGGCAGGCTGATAGGTGGCCAGCGGCCGGCGGTTCTGGGCAGAAAAGACGCTCGTGAAGAACGCCTCGGCCGAACCCAGTACCGCCTCGAGGCAGCGACCATAGGTTTCCGCCTTGCCATCGGACAACGTTCCATCGGCCAGTTGCACCGGTTTCCAGTCACCACCCACCTTCTCGAACAAATAGTACTCCGCCTTGCGGCTCTTGCCCGGGTTGCGAAACGCGCATGCCGACCGGTAGATCTTGCCGCCATGCTCCCATTCCAGATCCTTCTCTGCACGCGGTGCGCAGAGGTGGTCCCAGTACGAGAACGCGTCGGCCGACATCTTGGCTGCGTGGCTGGGCATGATCGGATACGGATGCAGGTTGTCCATGATCGTCGTCTTGCCGGCACCGTTCGGTCCGACAATGGCGATCAGCCCAGCGGGCAAGGACGAGAGGTCGACGGTGACGCTGTCGCGCTGCATGCCGTCACGGATCCCGTGGAATCCAGCGAGCGTCAGCTTCAGTGGGCGCATTCGGACACCTTCATGCCGGTAAAGGAGTGGAGGTAGTCCGACGGCACTTCCATCACGCCATCGTCGAGCAACGGCATTTCTGCCAGCATGGCATTCTCTGCAGTTGGTGCGTCATGCGCGGGCTTGCCCGCGATCGCGCGCTCGACCGAGCGGCGTGCGGCCGCGAACTGCGCTGCGGCCATCGTCATGAGAGCATTCCAGTCCCCCTCGCCGGTCAGGGCGCGGAGTTCCAGCTCGCTCCACTGGGAAGCCAGGCCATGCGAGAACGACCAGATGAGGTCCTGCAGTTCCTTGGACGGCGCCACGGCATAGAAGATGTTGCCACCAGGAACGCCCAGCGCCATCACCAGCATGTGGTCATGCTTGGCAATGACCGCGCCGCGGCCTGCGCCAAACGGCTCGTACAGCGTGCATGGGGTGAACCCATGATGTTCGGACAGGCGCTTGGCCATCTCCGAACGATTGATAGACGTCTCGTCGACGAACAGCCACTGCGGGCCGGCGTGGTACAAGATCATGGTGCACTCCTCGGGATAGGACGGAGTGCGCCCCGGACGGGAAGCACCCGTCAGGGTCAATGGAAAGACATGGATACTGCTGAGTCGATGCGTCCAGGACGCGGGTGAAACCGGGTTTCGACTGCCTCGAAGGCAGTCGGAACATGGCTTGCATGGTGCGACATGAAGTCGCGTACTTAATTGTTTTGACTAGGAATAGTGATGAAACCCGCCGTTCCGTCGGCGGTAGCCTACCGGTGCATGCATAGCTGGCAACGGCTATGTGTGAAGCCACCGGGACAATGTAGTCTGACCATCTGGTCGGCGACGTTTCGCGAGAAAAGTCGCTTCCTGCTAGCGTCAAAGCGGGAAGAAGCTAGGCTGGACGGTATGACCAACGAAAGTGAACTGCTGTTTAAACATCGTTACATGTGACAAGCCAAAGGCGCTGACAGGCTTGAACCAAAAGGTATGTGGTCGGATGTTTCTGTCAGCAATAGGAACACACGGACAACAAGACCACCGGTGGAGAGGCAGGGTCTAACCCGTTCTCGTTGAGTACGCGGAACATGGTAAGCCCGTATCTGTGCCTTTATGGCAGGCAAACCGCAAGGAACGCTGTTGCAGGTGCGGGTAAGGGAGCGCCGAGAAAGCGAATGCGACCCTGTAATCGGGTTGATAAGTGTTGAGCGGATACGCAATATCACACTACGCGAAAGTGGGCTGACTTCGGCGTGGTCTTTCTTGACAAGACAGATTGACAAACCTTTGTAGGAAGGAAAGCAGATGATGGCAAGGGCAGTATGCGCTGGTGCACCTTCCGGCAGACCCGATCACTGGCACGATATCAAATGGGCCAGTTGCCTCGGGAACGTGAGACGGCTGCAATCACGCATTGTCAAGGCAACGAAGGAAGGACGCTGGGGTAAGGTGAAAGCCTTGCAATGGCTACTGACCCACTCGTTTAGCGGCAAAGCAGTCGCCGTCCGACGGGTGACTGAAAATCACGGCAAGAAGACGCCCGGGGTAGACGGCATCATATGGTCAACCCCCGACGATAAACGCCGCGCGATAGATACACTGAACCGTCGCGGCTATGCCCCGCAACCGTTGCGCAGAATATATATACCAAAACGTAGCGGCTCCCAGAAATTGCGTCCACTCGGTATTCCGTGCATGCGTGACAGGGCGATGCAGGCCTTACACCTGATAGCCTTGGAACCAGTGTCGGAGACCGTGGCGGATACAAAGTCCTATGGATTTCGGAGAGACCGGTCCACAGCGGATGCTATCGAGCAATGCTTCAAGGTACTTTCCAAGAAGAATGCCCCGCAGTGGGTCCTGGAGGGCGATATCAAAGCCTGCTTCGACGAAATCTCCCATTCATGGTTGGCCGCCCATGTTCCCACGGACAAAGCGGTTCTCCAAAGATGGTTGGATGCGGGGTACCTTGAGAAGCAGCAATACTTTCTGACAACCGCCGGTACGCCGCAAGGTGGAATCATATCCCCGGCGTTGGCCAACTGGGCACTCGATGGACTCCAATGCAAGTTGGAGGAAACCCTCGGCGATCGTCGCTATGTCGAGGGCCAACGCATCAGCCTCAAGGTCAACTTTGTGCGTTACGCAGACGACTTTGTGATCACCGGGCACTCGAAAGAGTTTCTGGAATCCGAGGTCAAGCCTCTGGTCGAAGCCTTTCTGCGGGAGCGTGGACTAACGCTATCCCAAGAGAAGACCAAGATCACGCACATCTCAGAAGGTTTCGACTTCTTGGGACAGAATATTCGCAAGTACAAGAATGGCAAGCTCTTCATCAAGCCATCGAAAGCGAACGTTCAGCACCTTCTAGAGAAGGTCCGCACAGTCATCAAGGGTAACGCTGCTGCAAAGCAGGTGAATCTGATCCGCCAGCTGAACCCGATCATTACCGGCTGGGCTGACTACCATCGTCATATCGTCGCGAAGGACACCTACGGTAAGGTCGACTCCCACATCTGGGAAGCACTCTGGAAGTGGGGCCGCCGTAGACACTCTAGGAAATGCAAGACATGGATCAAGGCAAAGTACTTCCACAGCATCGACGCCAAGGCCTGGATCTTCGCAGCATACTCTGAAGAGAAGGGCCCTGACGGCAAGCATCGCCTGATTCGTTTGGCCAAGGCATCTGACACGCCAATCCGACGGCACGTCAAAATCCAAGACGCAGCAAATCCCTTTGACCCAGAGTGGGAGGGCTATTTTGAGGATCGACAAGGTCTGAAGATGCTGCACACCCTCAAAGGTCGAGGTAGCCTCATTCGGTTGTGGCTGGATCAAGACAAATCATGCGGATTCTGTCGACAGAGAATCACGACGGACACAGGGTGGGATGTTCACCACATAGTTCGTCGCGTCGATGGCGGGCCTAGCACGTTGAGTAATCTGGTCATGTTGCATCCCAACTGCCATCGTCAAATCCACAGCCGTGGTCTGAAAGTATCGAAGCCGGCTCCATTCCCGAAGCTTTGAAAGGCTTGAGCGGAGTGCGATGAAAGTCGCCCGCTCCGTTCTTAGGGGGCCGCGGTGCAGTGATGCACCGCGGCTACCCGACCTCAAAATGTTGGCGTATTGCTACGCAAAAAGATCGTCGGTTAGCCACTCCATCTGCGACGCCGCTGCCGGGGGCAAGCCACGAGTGTCTCCGCCAGTCATCGGCACATCAGACAACACGAACGCACTGGCCGCGAATGGGACATCCTCCGCCTCGGCCATTCCCCGGGGGCATTCAACGGGCCCCGGCGCCGGCATGCCGCGCAACTGCTCAAGCACGCCGTCGGCAATCGACTGCGCGTCAAGCGATTCCAGCAGCGCCAGCCGCTCCGCGAGGGGACCAGTCGCAACACCGGTCAGTTCACCCCAACGGGCCAGCTTTTCCGGAAGGCTCGCCGCACGGCTGATGCCTTCGGCACGGCTGCGCACGGCAGGCAGGATGCGGGCTTCGATCTTCAGCTCTGCACTCTTGCCGAACAGCGCCATGATGGCGTCGCGGTCGACCAGTTGCCGATGCTCTTCGTTGACAGTCCATCGCACGCGCACGAACTTGTCGGCAGCATCAGCCGCAAGGGCAGCCAATGCGTCCATGTCCGGCGGGCCGTCGAAGTCCGCGCAGATCGTTTCACGCGCGGGCGTCTCCACCAGCAGCGCGGTCGCCCTGCCCGGCACGATGTCCCATTGCAGGTACCCTTTCGCGCCGATCTCGCCGTAGTGGAAGCGTCCGATGGAGCCTGGATAGGCAACCACCCTGCCCTCCCGCTCCCATTGCTGGGCACGGTGGATATGGCCAAGTAGGAAGCCGTCGCACTCTGCCTCGAACAGGGCGCCGATCCCGAACTCATGATCGAAGCCTGCCATGGGCGCACCATGCTCGGTCTGGCAGCCATTGACCGTGCCGTGCGAGACGCCGACCGTGGCGATCCCCCAACTGCGCAAGCGCGCGTTCATCGTGCCAGCGGCCGCCAGGTAAGCAGCCAGATGGTCACCCACCGCAGTTGCCGCATTGGCCACCCCTGCCGCCGCAGCCAGTACCGCCTTGTTGACGGTTGGCACGCAGGTAAAGACGACCTTGGGCTTGCCGTGTTGCGCAAGCAGGACGTCAACCTCAGCCTCGGTGAAGATGGGGCCATCCGACGGATGAAACGCGCCGTCACATAGCGCCACCTGGTGGATGCGATCAGCGACGTAGACGGGGTACTGCGCACCGATGAGCCGGAACACGTCCAGCGTGCCGGGCGGTTCGTGGCTGAATGTCCCTTGCAGCATCAAAACGGGGCAGTAGCCCGAGAGCCGGTGGATGCGCCGTGCGAGCGATCCAAGCGCCGGCGTGTGCGCATCGAGACCGTGGTCCGTCGAGTCGCCGGACACTACGGCGACATGGCAGCCGGAGACAATGGCGTTCTCTACCGCGAAGCCGAAACACCGGTCGGACTCGGCCAGGTTGCCGGGCGAATAATGCAGGTCAGAAAAGTGGGCAAGCCACAAGGATTCGCTCTCGTTGAGCATCGTGCTACCTCCAAACGAAATGTGCCGGCGAAGTGCGGCAGTGAAAAGAAAAGGGAAGCCCGATGGGCTTCCCTGCAAACGCCGGCACGAGGCTGGCAACAAACTACGGAAGGACGTCCGCGGCGATGGTAGCTACCTGTTCGCGGAACGCGAGCGGATTGGCCAGCGCCGTCCGCAGCTCTTTCACGAACTGCCGCACGTCGTGCGGGCGCTTGGACCAGCCACGGCCGAAGGTGGCCGCGGCAAAAGCCTTGAGTTGCAGTGCCCCTTCCTCGCTGTCCAACTCCAGCCGGGCAACGAGATCAATGGCGTTCTCTACCGCGAAGCCGAAACACCGGTCGGACTCGGCCAGGTTGCCGGGCGAATAATGCAGGTCAGAAAAGTGGGCAAGCCACAAGGATTCGCTCTCGTTGAGCATCGTGCTACCTCCAAACGAAATGTGCCGGCGAAGTGCGGCAGTGAAAAGAAAAGGGAAGCCCGATGGGCTTCCCTGCAAACGCCGGCACGAGGCTGGCAACAAACTACGGAAGGACGTCCGCGGCGATGGTAGCTACCTGTTCGCGGAACGCGAGCGGATTGGCCAGCGCCGTCCGCAGCTCTTTCACGAACTGCCGCACGTCGTGCGGGCGCTTGGACCAGCCACGGCCGAAGGTGGCCGCGGCAAAAGCCTTGAGTTGCAGTGCCCCTTCCTCGCTGTCCAACTCCAGCCGGGCAACGAGATCGCGGTACTGGCTCTCGAGATCGTCGTCCTCGGGCGACGGCTCCGTACCGGCGTTGTGCGCAGGCAGCGAAGGTCCATCGCCAACACCTGAATCGTGGACAAGGTCGTCGACATCGTGGGGCCCGGCACGCCGCTCCCCTTCCAGGGCGTCTGCGGCCTGATTGGCCAGCTCCAGAGCGAGCACCGGGCGGTCGGAACCGTCCAGCAGCGCGGCAATGTCGATTTCTGCGTCAAGCGTGATGAGCCATTGCATCTGGCGCACCGGCTTGCCGCCGTCATCGATACGGCTGATCTCGATTTCCTGCTTGGACATCCAGAACTTGACACCCATCAGCCTGCCACGGGCCATCGCAACGGTCTGCATGGCGGCGTGAGCCTTTTGCAGAACGTAAATCGAGGTCGTGGGCATTTCGATCAGACCAAGGCCCGTCGCGCATGGCACGGCAAAATAGAAGCTGGCCGAGAGGTTGCAATGTCCGCTCTGGTACTGCGGGCATTCCTGCGGGTCACAAATGCCATCAGGGACATCCTCGTCCTGACGCAGGATGATGGCGCGGCCGCCCCACATGCGCTTGGCGCGGTCGGCTCGAGCGTCGCGAACAGGTGGCGCGTACATCTTGCAGTAGCGCCTGCCGTCGGGGCCATACTCGGAGAAGTACTGTCGACCGCTGTGCGTCCATGCCACGAGCTGGTTGGGCATGTTGCTCAGCCAGTCGTCGAACGCAAAGACCACGGGAAAGCGCCAGAGGCGATGTCCGTAGCCATCGTTGCGGTCCTCGCCGTAGCGCTGCACGATGTCCTCGGCCAGCGCCGGGTTGGCGAAGTCAGAGGCGCGGCAGGTGAACCAGGGAACGTTCTTCGGGACCATCGGCATCTTGATGCCGGTCGCCCGGGTGATCTCGGCCGCAATACGCTCGAAGCTTTCGCCTCGAGCCAGGCCGGCATCGTGGATCCGCACGGCTTCGGGCTTCTCGCGCGCGGCCTTGGTCAGGATCTTGATGCCGGGCCGGATCTTGCCGATGATCGGCGGCCGCATGGGCCGCTCTTCTAGCAGGCTTCGGCGTCCGCCGGGCTCGCTGTAGGTGATGGGTGCATGCATTTGTCCGTTCTCCTTTTCTGAAGGAACTGAACGACCTGCGCCCGGATGGACACAGCATGCTCCCGAAGGCGCAGGGCTGTGTCGGCCCCGCGCTGGGTCGTTACGCGATTGAGGAAGTCCGCTCGCGCGGCTTCCGAAAGACAGGCGACATGAGCCGCCTCACAAAGTGCGCGCCAGGCGTGCGGCATGTCCTTGTACTGCGGACGGCGCAGGTCCAGCGTTGCCGCGATGGCGGCGGAAATCTCGGCGTCCTGGTGCATGAGCATCTCCTGAAGATCGAGGTCTCTCACCAGAAACAAAAAAAGCCCGCCCCGGTTTGCGCCGGTGAGCGAGCTTTGATTTTCAGACCGGAAATGCCACGCCCCTTCCGGGGGCGTGGCACTCAGGGAGCGGCGCACTGATGCGCGCTGCTCTATGTTGAGGACGTAAAGTCGCCCTCGTGCAGCATGGTCACGCTGCACAACAACCCATTTCGCGAACCCACAGGTTCGGCCGCAGGTTCACGGATCGGCTCGACGTCTGCCGTTCTGCCCGGGAGGGGCCTTTGAGAGAGAGCTCCACATGGTCCCGGGCTCGAACGGTGTCCGTCGCGTGCACTCACGAGGAGGCACAGCGAGAACGCGTATTACGAGCTGATGAGGGAAGTGTTCGGCGAAAACACTTAGCACAAGGAATATCCACACTGGTAGCCAACCAGTCGGCGCGTGCGCAAATGCACGACTTGAAGCAGAAGATGGACTCGCCAGGAGTCAGGGTCGATGCGTCAGTGACGCGAGGTGTGAAAGCATTGTGGCACAGAATATTCCGGGCAAAGAATACGAAAGCTCGCTTATTTGGCATAGCTTTCAAAGTCATTCGGTGTCCCAATGTGGCCGACAATTTCAACCTGAGAGAGCGAACTGAAAACATGGAAAAATGGCCGACCAGGATCCACCCAAGATATCAGCCAGTGGGCTCAGGCCCATTGAGCGCCACAACAGCGAAGAGCGTCTAAGCCGGCTCACACCGACGACAGCCTCTGCCACCCTCCACGCCTACTACTCGAAGTTCGCGCGCGACTTCCTCGACGCACATTTCTACTATTGTTCGGCCAAGTTCGTCGTGGCTCGTGATGGGAAGGTCAAAGCGCTGGACGAAGCGTTCCGTGCCGCAGAGCACTGGTACGGCAGCGCCCTCGGTTGGCTGGCGACGACCGACCAGATTGAGATTCCGCTGGTCTATGAAGAGAAAGAGGTCAAGGTTTCCCATTCCTTTGCCGGTCGGCTTCTCAGATTACTGATGCAGTTCGACCGGATCTTCGCGGAGACGCTCTACAGTCAGGAATGCGGGTCCATCTCCCCGGACGAACGCACCACGACGATCCAGATCGCCTCAAAGCGCATCAACGCGATTCACCAGCTCTGCATCCCGGATACCGAAAAATTCGAACCCGACGGGACACTGATTTCCTCTCACCGGAGCCTTCCCGATGGACATGCGTGACATCGAGCAGTTGCATGCTCATTACACCCAACCGCCTCTCACAATCGACATCTCGCCAGCAGCTGTACCAGTGGCGCAGCTTGGCTACGGCGGGGTATCTTCCGCACCGGCCGTCACTCCGGCATCCGGCCACTTCGCCGCATGGGGACGCAATCCGCGGCTGCTGTGGGGCCTCGCCTTCGTGGCTGCTGCTGCGACCATGTTTGCCATCGGCACATCGATCGGGAAGCGAGAAATCCGCGCTTCCAGCGATCGGGACCAACCGGTTCAGTCGGCTTCCGAAGCTCCTGCGCGCGCCATTGCCGATTCCAATGACCATGAATGGCCGCGAAAGCGGGACACCCTTTCCGATTCCGCGGCGACCAAGATGACTGCCGCGCCATCGCCAGCCGTGCCTGTGGATGGACCCGCGTCTGGGCCATCCGCCACCGCAGAGCCCGTACAACATAAGCTGGAGCGTACCCAGGCAGAACAGCCAAAGACAGAGGCCGTGAAGCGACCCGCCCCCGCCTCCCCACCTGCGGCCGCGACCACCCCTACCAGGACCGCGACGGTTGCGGCGACTGCCAAGACAATACCGCAACCGCCATCCGGCGCACAGACACGAAATTCTGCGACGCAGCACGCGAGTTCCCCTACCGACATCAAGATGTTCTGACCCATGAATAATCCTCCAATTTTCAGCGTGCTACGTGCGGGCATGAGCGTTCACGGTGACCTTGTTTCGGATCATGGCTTCACCTGCCTGGCGCTGGTCACCGGCAACGTTGGCGCATCCCGGGGGCTGCTCCATATCGCGGCGGGCGGCGTTGTGCATGGCAACGTCGATGGCGAGCATGTCATTGTGGACGGCGTGGTCGAAGGCGATGTCGTTGGGCGCGCCTCGCTGGTGATCAATGGACGCGTGAAGGGGCGGATCTTGTACGCTGGCACCATCCGGTTGGGCCAGAATGCCGCCCTGGACGGCACAATTGCCCGCATCCAGTCGGTCGGCTACGCCCCCCCACACAAGGAGGGTGCAGCGATCGACAGCCAAGCAGCCGAGGCGCAGATTCCCACGCCTTGCTGAGGAACATGTTCCTTTCAAAGACACCGAAAGCGCCCTTCTGCACCCCTCTTTCAAAACAAACGCCCGGCAATGCCGGGCGTTTGTCTTCAGTACACCCGTCTCAGAGACATCAGCTCTGCCTGCGTGAAGACACCAGGAAAAGCCACCCACGGATAGTCCACACCATTCGCTGGATCTCGAAACGACACAAAAGGAAAGTCATTTTCCAACTGCACCCGAAAGAGGCGCCGGCTTCCGTTCTTGCCGCGCACTTCAAACACGGCCCCATGTACTAGTTCGAAGACAACACTTTTCTGCTTGAGCATCACTGCGCCCGCGGGGCCTTGCGTGTATCGCTGGTCCAGCCAGGCGTCATACCCCGTCGGCTCTGCGTGCTGCCTGACATGGGCTTGCCACGCGAAGAAGAGTACGAGAAAGCGGTCCTTTGGAAAACTTGCCACATCGATGGGCTGTCGTTGCATAAGTCGCTCCGCGACTCGTTGCCCTTCAGTCCTGATCGTGTTGCGGCAGGCGTGGCGGCCATGAAACGCAGGCGCTTGCGTGGTCCGGAACAGCCACCGGGGGTATCGAGAATAGAATTCAATCAGGATCATGAGCAACGAGCATCGAGTAGGGTGAGGGGTCGCCCCCTCAGCCCGCTCACACCACCGTACGTGCGGTTCCGCATACGGCGGTTCATGAACAAGACTGCAAGCGCCGCTGAGTATCCAGCAGCGAGACCAGCCCCATGGCGTCGAAGTAGCCCTTCGGGAAGGCCGCGCCCATGTGGCGTGCCCCGGCGTTCCACCATGGGCCCTGCCCATTGCGGGCCGAGTGCCACGCGCGATCCTCCGGTAGGCCCTGTCGGCGCAGCATCACCGTGCGGGCAGCGCGGCTCTTCGCCTGCCGCCATAGCAGGCACCGCAGGCGCCTCCGCACCCACCCGTCCAACGTCTCCAGTACGCCTTTCACTTCCGTGTGTTGGAAGTACCCAATCCACCCCCGCAGCACCGGATTCAGTGCCGCGATGGTATCCGTCAGGCACCGCCCGCGACCCAGACGCGTCAGTTCCTTGACCCGGCTGGTCAGCCTTTGCAGGCTTTCCGGGGCAATGCGTAGCCGCGCCTGACGGTGTACCGTCAGGCTGTAGCCGAGGAACTTGCGTGCCCACGGCCGTGCACACGCGCTCTTGGCCTCGTTGACCCGCAGCTTCAGCCGTTCCGCAAGGAACGCCGTCATCCCGGCCAACAGACGCCGCCCCGCCGTCTCGCTTCGGACGTAGATATTGCAGTCGTCCGCGTAGCGGCAGAACGCCAGCCCCCGCTTCTCTAGTTCGCGGTCCCAATCCGTCAGCAGGATGTTCGACAGCAGCGGCGACAGCGGCCCGCCCTGCGGCGCGCCTTGCCTCCTTGCCTCGATCACCCCGCCGCGCATCAGCCCCGCTTCCAGATACCGCCGGATCAGCTTGAGCACCCGGGCGTCCTTCACCTGCCGTGCCACCCGCGACATCAGGATGTCATGGTTGACCCTATCGAAGAACTTCTCCAGATCGATGTCCACCACCCAACGCCGGCCTTCCTGCACGTACCGCTGTGCCTGCAAGACCGCCTGCTGAGCGCTGCGCCCCGGCCTGAAGCCGTAGCTCGACTCGGAGAACCCCGGTTCGTAGATCGGTTGGAGGACTTGCAGCAGCGCCTGCTGGATCAGCCGGTCCACCACCGTCGGGATGCCCAGTGTCCTAACCCCGCCCGTAGGCTTGGGGAGGTCCACCGCACGCACCGCCTGCGGGATGTACTGGCCGGCCAGTAGCGCCGCCTTGACGCTTGGCCATTGCACCTTCAACCAGTCGCGCAATGCCGTCACTTCCAGGGCATCCACCCCAGCCGCGCCGCCATTGCCGACCACCCTCCGGTACGCCCGCCACATGTTGCTTCTCTCGACCACCGCCTCCATCAGCGATGGCGCCTGCGCTTTCGTTTGCCCGACAGCCGCCGCGCCAGCCTCCGCACCCCCATCGGCCCCGGGCAGGTTCCGCCCGCCTTCCTCCGCTGTGGGCTGCACTCGTTCGTGCATTTGGGCTTCGTCGGTAAGCATCGAGGTCTGTCGTCCTAGTCGCGCTCGTTCATGTTCGGCCCTTCAGTGCCAACCGCGCACCTAGTATGGCCTCTGCTGACTTCTGCACCGCCATCCCAACACCTCTCAGCGTCGGTAGCACTGTGGCAGCGGTGCAGATCTCCCCGGGTATGACGCACCCACCTTCACGCTTATGCCTGTCGGATATACGCCGCATCGTTCCGTGCAAGTATCGGGCTTTGACAATTTCCGCTGCCTTACCTCAATGCGTCGCCTCGTATCCGCTTCCTGTTCGTCAGGCCAGCGCTTTGCCTCGGGCTTCCTTCAGACCCCCAGTCGCCCGGGGAACCCTTGCCTCTGGCTAACACTTCCCCTTGCCGGGTGTGTAGGGGACTTCCACCCCCAAATGAGTGCGCCCTGCCGGGCGCACGAAAAAAAAGCCCCGGACAGTGCCGGGGCTTTGGAGACCTAAAACGACTACTTCCATGCCAAGCATCGGCATCGAACGTAGTTCGCTTGAGGGTTGGTCAAAAGAATGTACTTCTCTGAATGCCGTTGAAAGCTCGTCAAGCGACGAGTTCGAGCGCTGCGTCCCAGGCCCGCTGCTTGAGTACCGCGCCGGCACCGAACCACGCGGAATCCAGCCGATTGCCGGGATTGCGCGCACGCTGGCGGTGATCGACGTACTCGGTGATGCTGTTCACCAGTCCCCAGGCAGTGCCGGCCGCCGATTCCAGCGTGGCGCCGCGGCCGTTGCCCTCGAAGAGATTGAGCACCGCCTTCAGGCCGCGCTCGTTCACCTTGGTAGGACCCTCGGATTCCGGTGTCGCCCACGAGTACGTGAACAGACGCTGGAAGAAGCGTTCCGATTCGGCCTGGCTCACCTTGCGGGCGGCCAACTCATGCATGCGGACCATGAAGCCATCCCATGACGCGATGGCGATGCCCAGCTCTTCCTTGACGGCGCGCGGGTCGAACTGGCTGCGGTGCGGCACCTTGACGGCGCCACGATTGCGACCGAGCGCGATCTGCAGGGTGTTGTTGCAGACTACCCGCACGGACGCGAACTGCGCGGTGGTGGCCAGCGTGCCATCACATGCGGTGGCCAGCAGCAGATGGCCCCGGACCTCGTCGACGCCGGCGATGCGGGTCGATTGCCCCGTGCGCGCGAGCGCCCAGAGCTTGCGACCTTCCTTGAGCACACCAGCGGTTTCCAACTGGTAGCCGCCGACTTCGGTCAGGTCGCGGTAGAACTCGAGGATCTCCGCGGGTTGCACGACCTGGTATCGCTTCGATACCGTCGAGAGCGGTTTCTTGGTATCCGAACGGAACAGCACTTTCTGCTCGGGGAACGAGTGAATCGGATCGAGATCGTGGGAGCCGATGCGATACATCACATCGGTTTCCTCGATTCGCCAGTTCATGCCAGCGGCTTCGGCCCAGGCTTCGAGCGGCTGATTGCTTTCCAGCTGGTTGCCAAGGCCGTGCCACGGGGTGGCGCCAACGTAAGCCATGGTTTGCACGAGATGAGACATGGGATTGCTCCTGAAAATGGGGATAGCGCGAACACGGCTAATGAGCCGGTTGCAGGAAGGAAATGGAAATGTTCAGAAATCGCGACGAGCGATGCAGCGGCTCGGGCGTGGACTGGCGCGGCAGTTGACCGTGGCCGCGGGCAGCGGTCTCGGACGACGCGCCGCAACGGGCTATGGCAAGTGTTGGAGGTGCATGTGGCTCAACGGAGGGAGCCCACAGTGACGTCCCCACAGGGAGTGTCCCTGTGGGAAGTTGCAAGAAATGGCCGGCAAGCCGGCTTGGGGTCGATGCGTGTGAGACGCGGGTAAAACTCGGTTTGGACTGAACGGACTTCAGTGCGAACAAAGCTTCTGTGTGTCAAGCAAAGACTAACGCAGTGGTTGCGTTCTCATGGAATCGAAAGCTCACGATATCCCTGCGTGATTCGAAGAAGGCGTCCCCAGCCAGCGGCCGGGGACGAAATATCAAGCGGCCAGCGCTTCGGGCGCGGCAATCTGCGCCAGACGGGCACGCGCATAGCCGAGCGTTCCGTCTTTCGCGCGTAGCGGTCGAGATGCCCGCTTTATTGGATCGTGGATCCAGTAGCGCCGGGCACTCCCGCGAGGCTCGTCGATAAGCTGCGTGAAGCCTGCATCGATACAGAAGTCGACATACTCGCGTCCGCTCATCACCTGGCCGGTGTCAAGACGGTACCTGGCCGCCTCTGCCTGAAGCGTTGCGTCCGACAGTTCGCGATCCGTGCGCTTCTGCGCCTTCTCGATGGCCTCGTGGGCTTCCCATTGGGCCTGTTCGGCTTCCGAGAATCCACACAGTTCGAAGAGCCGCCGGCGCCTGGTTGCCGCAGCGCATTGGAGAACGTCGACACCGAGCTCGTCGCGCAATGCGCGCTTCGAATCCGTGTTCCAGTCCTTCGGACCGTCGAAGATCTGCAGGAGCGCAGCGACATTTCGTTGCATGACCGCGAGAGCGACGCGGTTCGGCCACTCGAAGCCATAGGCCAATCGGTAAGCAGCGGCGGCGCCAGCCTCGCGATCGAATTCGCGCTGGCTGATACGCAGCGCGTCTCGCTCGCCCTTGGCCTTGTCCATGCTGTCCCGAAATTGCCGCTCGCTGATCAGCCCATGGATCGCCGCCGCCAGCTTGGTCACCGGCTGGGCGTTCTCTCCCGAAGGGGGCTTGGGCGTCGGTACAGTGCGTGGGGGCAGAATTCCTGCCTCGAACAACGCATCGTCAACCTGCACGTCGCCGGCTTCCCGTGAGACATGCCGCAGCGCCGCAAGCAGCTTGTTGGCATTGTGAACGGTGATCTCCAGCTTCTCAGCACGCATGATCCGACACAGCGCCTGCAGCACGTTCGGCGACAGCGCGCCGCGCAGGGCCGGCACCTCGATCAGCGGTTTCATCCACAAGTCATGACGGCCGTGGTGCGGATTCTCGCGGTAGGTATTGATGATGCAATCCCGGAGCTTTTCGCCGCGCAGGAGGGCGTAGGCAACGTGCACTTCATGGCGGGCATTCGGGCTCGCGTCGGGCGTATACAGTGGCCCGTTGATGCCATAGCCGAAGCGGCGCAGAAACTCACCGCAGACGAACTCTGCGATGTCGAACGGCCACTGCTCTTCAAACAGGTCTGCCGTCTGGAAGAGCGGTCCCGCGTCGCCCTGGGCCAAGTCGATGGCTTCGGCAGGGAAATACGCCAGGCGGCCGGCGGCCACCACGGCGCCCCATGAAGCGCGGCTCATTTCGTGTGGCCGCAGGATCTTGCCTCCTGCACGCACAATGAAGCGGTCGATCTCATCGAGAATCATGGTGAGGATTCCGCGCCGGCTGCCAGCCGGGCGAACCGCGAAGCTGCCGGAGGCAAGTCGCACCACCGGGATCGCGCCACGCTCGACGTGACGTACGGCAATGTCGTCGACGCGCGGCATCGCCTTGCCGTCACGGTCATCGTTCAGGTAATGCAGCACGCCGGCAAGCGTCGTGCGATTCTCGGCCCGCTGGCCGATGTGAATCACATACATGGTTGGCTCCGGACGGAGCACGCCCTTCGGGGACGTGCCCCGAAAGGGTTAAAAGGGAGGAAGTGCTAGGCGAAGGCGGCCATGCGACGAACCGGCCGGGAACGGGTGGCCACGATGCGAGCCCCTGCCAATTGCGACAACAGCTCGGGACACGTGATGCGCCAGATGGCACCGCACTGGTCACGGCCTTCGGTACCACGGCCCGTGTCGGCGAACTTGCCAGTGGCAAGCAACGCCGCTTTGATGTCTGCGGGAAGGTTCCAGTCGGCCGCCACGCAAAACTCGCCGGCGAGCAATGGCACCTGCGGGACGTTCACGCTGAGCGAGGCATAGGGCATGCCGTCGTCTGCGCAGACCAGCTGGATTGCCGGGCGCTGGTTCAAGTCATATAGGCCGATGCGCAGCTGAACGCCGGCGGGATAGCTGGCGGAGCCAGCGCCGTAGATGATGTCATCCATGGGGATACTCCTTTGGGAGGGAGCCGCCCCCATCGGGACGACGCCCGGATGGGTGGGAGAAAATTAAAAGCGCATCCCGAGGGATGCGCTGATGTGGATTGCCGTGCGGCTGGCAAGCGTGAGGCAGGAACTCCTAGTCGTTGCGGTCTAGCTCCTCGAGCATGCGCGCGCGATCTGCGTTGCGAAGCACCCAGAGCCCGAAGCCCGCGATGCACAACGCGAAGCCGAGAACAAATGGACCAAACATCACTTATCTCCTTTCGCAAGAACCGCGCCGATGGCAAATAGTACTGCAGCGCCAGCCAACAAGCAGGTTGCATTGATGACGGTGGCCATGGACCAGGAAGAAGTTCCTGCCACATAGCCGGCGAAACCAACGGCGCAGGCCGCCGAAAGCGTATGGTAATACCGTCCGTACGCTTGCATTTGATCCTTACTCGGCTTGCGAAATGCGTCGTCCAACCGGGTAAGCCAAGCGTCTCTGGTGGCGTGCCTGACATCCAGCTTGTAACGGGAGTCTAGGACATGAATCAGCGGCACTCCATATCCGCCTTGGTGCGCGACGATGGCATATCCTTCGCCGGCGTCCACAGCTGCGGAGACTCGCATCATCATGCGTGCTGGCAGTTCGACAATGTCGTCCTTATGCAACGAAGCAAAGCCTGTGGTTTCCTCGCCAGAGGTCGCCGTGAAGGTGACTTTAATGAGACGGGTCACCGGAAGCTCCTTAACCGCGCCGCCCGGCCACCACGCGCAGCGTGGAAACCAGATCGGCATAGCCCTGCTCAGTACCAAGCGACTCCACGCTGACGGTGTTGTCGCGGCCGCCGGTCAGGTCGTTGCGGCCGCGACATGTCCGATAGGACATGTGCACCACACTGTGCTGACCGGTACCATGCTGGATCTCGAACAGCAGCGAGTCCGTATGCAAGGCGAATACGTCGACGTCAAGACGACGCTGGCGATGCTCGCGGATCGTGTAGTCGCGCGGGCGCAGGGCCATGTCGCCGGCGAAGCGACGTAGCACACGGCATGCGTCACGGCGAACGGCGTGGCCGGCCGCGGCGTTTGTCGACGGATGCTGGCTCAAGAATGATTTGGGAAGTTTCATGGGTGTCCTCAAAATGGATCGGGACATCCCTTCCCTGACGGGACGAGTGTCCCGCAATGGGTTGGTTCGGCAGTGCCGAACAGTGGGTCGATGCGTCAATGACGCGGGTGAAAGCGGTTTGCCGAACCGTCGACGGTTGGGCAAGCCCTCTCGGGCTTGCAAGGGTTGGCCTGAATTTCAGGCAATATCAAACAGCTTGCTGATTGCTCGGACGGTGTCCCACGCTTGGCGCTCGGTCAACACCTTGCCGATCAACAGCTTCTGACCAACGGTGACCAGGTTGGGGGCGTCGCCGGAGTAGCTGATGCGGTCGACAAAGACCACCCAGCCTTCGCACCGGCCACGCTGCACGGAGACGGCGAGCCGTTCGCGAGCACCGATCTGCGGCCACTGGCGCGACGATTTCGGGCCGTACAATGCCTCGTTGTCGTCGTCCATAAAATTGGCAGCATTCAGCCATTCCGGCTCGAGTCCCGCGCTGCGCAACTGACGGCGGACGTCGTCAGCGACTTCAAAGATGTACTTCCCTTTCGTTTCGATCGGGGTGGTGAGGGGGGAAGCTTCTGCAACGTCGAACATGATGGCTCCAGTTCGCGCAGAGCCCCCCGCGCGGGGAGGCCCGCGCGGGGAAGTTGCATGGAAATGAGGTTCCGACTGGAGCCCGTTAGCGAGTGAGACGATAGCCGCCGGCACCAGAGACGAGATACAGTCGCTCGCCGGTGACGAACTGCTGATCTGCGTCCTGCGTGACGACAATCTGGCGGCCACGGTCCGTACGGACAATGACCTCCACACCATCGCGGCGATTCAGGTGGGTAGCGGCGGTCTGCGCAATGACCGCGGAGACAGTGCCAGACAATGCGCCAGCCAGGTAACGACCGTTGCCGTTGCCGATGACGCGGGCACCGAGCACCGCGCCGACGACGGCGCCGAGAACACCGGGCACGCCCGAGTTCGCGGAAAGCATGCCGTCGCTGTCGGCGATCGTGACCGGGCGGACCCGGACGACGGTAACAGTCTCGGCGCTACCCGT
This sequence comes from Cupriavidus sp. NPDC089707, assembly GCF_044748965.1. NCBI lineage: Bacteria > Pseudomonadati > Pseudomonadota > Betaproteobacteria > Burkholderiales > Burkholderiaceae > Cupriavidus > Cupriavidus sp. NPDC089707. The sequence goes on along the minus strand of NZ_JBIVHB010000008.1, from coordinate 283,482 downwards.
GCGCAGCGCTTCGGAACCCCGGTAGGTGTTCGGCGAAGTCGGCTGTGCAGCGCAGCCAGTGAACATGGCAAAGCAAAGGAAAAGCAGGAAGACTCGCTTGATCATGATGGCCTCAAAAAAAATGGGCCAACATGCCCACGGGCAGGAAGGCCCGTGGTGGGAGAAAGAGATGCCCGGCTATACAACCGGAAGAGTCGATGCGTCTGAGACGCGGAAGGTGCCGTAATGGTAGCAGGCCCAGTACCGATTGTGGAGAGGGGCTAGACCACTCCGCCCAGCTCGCGAGCGAGGCTGTCCAGCACGGTTTCGGCGAACCGCTCGCGCGAGAGCCGCGATTGCGCGCCGCCGTCCTCTGCTGCGGCGAGCGACAAGACCGCGTCGACGAGGGCGACCCACGTACCGCGGCGCACTTGCACCGTCTGGCCTTGTGGAATCGCTGTCGCGAGCCTGACCCGGGAAACCGTCGCCTCGAAGCCGGACAGGTCGAACCTGGACCGACCGTCCCTGCGCTCTTCGCAGAAGCTTGTCAGCAAGAAATCGGCGTAGTCCGCCAGCGACTGGCCATTCTCCTGGGCGAGGTTCTCGAGCCACGCACCAACCTGGGGGCGCAGTTGCATTACCAGGTAGCTACCAGATATCCCTACCGCATTCGTTCCTGCGTCGGCGAATTGCCAGCACCAGCCATTACCGATCGCATAGAGATGTTGTTCCTTGCCTTCTATGACATGCACCGCAGGGTGGAACCACTCGACATGGTCATTCTCCTCGAACAGGAACGCCCGGCGGCCCGCCACGTAGACGAGATTCGGCATCACGGCGCACAGCGCATCGCCATCCTCGCTGGTGAACACCGGCACTGGAAAGCCGTTCCACATCGCGCCATTCCAGTAGGCGCCGACGGCGACGTCATCCGGCAGCCAACTGCCTGTCACAAGGACGCGACGGTAAGCGCGTGCGGTCTGGTTTTGGATTTTTTCATTCATAGGTGCTCCGAGAGAAATGATGGAGCACGCCGTCAGGGCAGCTGCCCCAACGGGTTGAATATGGATTGTGGCGGAGTGCCACGAGGTCGATGCGTCCTGGACGCGAAGTGTGACGCGATCTTAGCAGCGCACTGCGCAGCTCGACAACCAAGGCCGCCCAAAAATAAAAAAGCCACTCCCGACAATGTCGGGGGTGGCGGGCTTAATCGGTCTGGCGGGTCGCGCGAGTTGCACGTCCCTTCGGCTCAGGCAAGTGAAACCCGAATCGCGCCCAGGCCTGGGGATCCACTGGCAGCGGGTTCGTGCGACCCACGGCCAGATTCACGAACGCGCCGCAGTACTGCAAGGTGCCCGTGCGGAACAGCGTCCAGAGCAAATTGTACGCCTGCACCGCCATCGCCTGGTTAATCACCAGCGACTGCCGGCTCAGCGCATCAGCCATTGAGCACGACGGCGCCGTGTCCTTCTTGTCTCCTTTCGGGTCCAGAAGCTCGGGGAACAGGTCGCCCACATGGGGCAGCCGTTCTGCCGCCTTGCCGCGGACCTGCCCCAAGATCACCTGACCACTGTCCGACTCGTTGCCGCAGTCGAGATAGTAGCCGCCGGAGCCGCGCTGCATCGCACCCAGTATGGCCTTGCGAGCCTTTCGGGTGTCAACACAGCCGATCACCATGTCGCATTGAAAGCGGTCGCGGCTGCCAACGCGACAAACGCGCGCTTCCCAGCGTGTGCCCATCAAGTTGTTCAGCCGATTGACCAGCAAGGTAGCCTTCGGCAGGCCAACATCCACCGGGTAGAACCCCTGTCGGCCGACATTGGTCTCGCTGACGGTATCGTCGTCGTAGACCGTGCAGTCGATGCCGCCTGGGTGGCCCAATTCGAGCATGGCGTGGTGCAGCCGAGCCAGATTGGGCAGCAGCGCGCTGCCGGTGCCACCGGCACCGACCACGACCACTTTCCACGCCCGGGTCGCCATGCTCGCAGGGATGCGGTGCTCGAAGTTCATGCCAACACCTCCTCGCGCGCCGCCGAATACCAGTCACTTGGCACTCGCTCCACCGTCTCGAAAATACCCTTGGCGCAAAGGCGTAGCGCCATCGAAGGCGCGAGGGCGGCACAGTTCCCGATCACGAACGCAAACTTCACGTCATGGCGGTCATCCTGGTCATCCGTCACCGAGAAGAAGGCCGGATGGCCGCCGTGAGAATGGCAGTCCACCACGAGCACGTCGTCATCTGCCAGCACGGGGCGCTCATAATTCAAGTGCTCGCCGCTGTGCTCGAGGATACCGACCGGGATCAGCCGGAACGTCGCGCTTGCGGCATTCCAGACAATCCATGCGCCAGTTTCCTTCGGATACGCGGCCCGGGCCATCGCGGCGAACTCGCCGATCAGCTGGGCTGGCACCCGGCCGCAGTGCAGTTCGGTCGCCTCCGCCGCCTCGCCATACGGAATGGCGGTGCGGTGCTCAAAGGCGCCAAGCCGGCGCACCATGCGCAGCCACGGACGGGCGATCTCAAGAAACACACCGTTGGCCGCGATGAGCAACCGCTCACCGGGCCGCTCCATCGCGGCAAGCTGCCCGAAGCGCGGCACCATGACGGTCGGAAAGGACTGCTGCAGGGCAGTGTCTGCAGGATGCATGATTACTTCTCCAGTTTGCCGGCGATCAGATCGGCCAGCGTGCGTTTCATGGGGATGAGGACTTGCTTGGGGTAGTCCGGGAACTTCCCATCGAGCATCTCCTTCCAGAAGGCATAGGGTCCGCGCTGGTACTTCACGCGCTGCGCCCCGTGGTTCGGATGGGTGAACGCGGAATTGAAGAATCCCGCTTCCCAGCCTGCGATGGATGCCACGTCGATCTGCTTGGGCACGTGAGCGCTGCCAATGCAGATCTTCCCGTTGTCCCAGGTGTTGAAGTAGGGTGGCTCGTGGAGCACCGTCTCCGGTACCGGCCGATCGTCCCCATGCAGCGCAAAGACTCGGAAGCCGTGGTGCGACGCCTGGAAGACCAGGGCCGGATGCGGCACCACCGCGTTGCGTTCGCCGAACTCCTTGCAGTGAAAAAAGACTCGCCGTTCTTCGGCCGGGCACCACCACGTGACCGCGGTGGGACTAATCGACAGCACATTGGGCGTGAGGAACTCGCCCTTGGGCAGCGAGGTTTCGGCGACTTGCCGCACCGCCTGGATCAACGCAAGGCGATTAAGCGGCGTGCCGGCACCGATGGTCAGGCGAGCGCTTGTCGCGTCGGGTTCGACTCGGTGCGCGGTGGCATACGAAAAGTCCCCGACAGAGCGGCCGTAAAGCAAAATGGCCCCTTGCAGGGCCACGTCGTGCGACCGCGAAGCGGTCAGGATCTCGGCCATGGGGCCCTCCTATGAAGAAATGAGTGTGAGCACCCGGTCAAGCGCGCCGATGATTTTCAGCATGCCTGCGAGGTCTTGGAACTGCTGGCGGATCGCCGTGGCGTCCTCAGCAAGTGGGATGAAGCACTGGAACATCGTGGCGTCGCCAGCGTTGTTCAGGCATTCATAGTGGTCATCCAGGATTTCCGACACATAGTCGCTGGGCCGGTAGGCAATGGTCGCCGCTGAATACGCCGGCTCGGCCCATTGGGCGCCGTCGATGGCTGACCTCTCCCCTACCCTGGCCAACAACAGCCGGAGGTCGGCAAGCGCGGTACAAAGCTCGCTCAGCCAGCCATCGTGCAAACACGCCAGCTTGCGCAAGACGCGCGGGCGCAGCTCACTCAAACGGACCGAAGCCGGGTCGACATGTGCGTGCTTCGGCAGGGTGTCGTCCGGTGCCAGCTCGGCACGAACCACCGACGGCAGATAGCGCTCGATATCGGGGTCATCACCGCCGAAGTTCTCCTTGAGGAACTCGCGGGCGTTCTCGTCGTCGGCCAGGGTCGAGTCGTACTCCCAGTGCCAACGGGCGAACTGGTCCAGCAGCATGTCCGGCGTTCGGAGGAACAGCGACTTACCGCATGCGGCATTGATCAGACTCATGGCGGTAAAGAGAAGCGACGGATGAGCGGATCGCATCGCTTGCGCGCGAACCTCTCCGATCGCGTACACCTCTTCCCCGGGCAATTCGATGGCCAGGTAGAGCGGCGCTTCCAGGCCGTCCTCCCAGCCGAACTGCATGACCTGGTCCATGGCAGCACCACGATCTATCAATGTCAGGCCGAACTGCAAGCGCTGACACGCAGGGGTACGGCTTTCCAACCATGCGAACATGGCTTGGGTAAAGGCGTCACCGGCGCTGGTCGGATTGGACACATCGCTGGCTCGCAGTACGCCGGCGGCGAACTGCGCGGTCACCAGGTCTTTCACCTCCACCTCGTCGCCATAGGTCAGGCGCGCCGTGGCGGGGATGGAGGCGGGCAACTGCGGCAGCGTCAGAAAATCATGGGCAGGTCGACGTCCGGCAGCGGAATGCTGTCGGTGTGACGTCCATGCGGGTCGTTGTCCCGGATCGAGTCCAAGAACAAACGACCGAGGATCGAACAGCATTGTTGAGTCTCCTCGGAATGTAAAAAAGCCGCCCTTTCGGGCGGCTCCTTGGTGATGTCGGCGAACTGCCCACTGGACAGCGCTTTCATGAGGTCAGATTTACGCATCCGCGCCCTTCGCGCCGGCAGCGCGCACGAACGTGTAGCGAGCAACATCGCCCTTGTGCTCCGGGCCGTCCACCGCGGCGGTGGTCAGCTCGGGGTATTGGGCGGAATAGACATCGCGCACCTGCTGGGGCGTGAACTGTGGACCGGGGTCCATCAGCGTCATGCCGTTATAGGAGAACTCGCGCGTTAGCTTCTTGACTTCGAGTGCCATGGCAGTCCCCTTTACAGCAGCGATGCGAGATCGGTACCGGTCGGCACGGACGGACCGCCGACCGCTGGCGTCGTAGCCTGTGCGCCCGAATCGCCTTGCGGCTGGTCGTCGTCATCGCTCTCCCGGGTGGTTTCCGATGCTGTCGATGCCGCCGCCTTGGCCAGGGCCTTGGTGGCTTTGGTCGACTGCGAGGTCTTGGCCGCCTCCAGGATGGATTTGGTGGCCTCGACCTGCTCTGCAAGCGACTGACGAGCAGCGCTGACACCAGCAACCGCGGCGGCGAAACCCTCATCGAGTTCCGCCGGCGTTGCCGCCAGCGCCAACGGGGTGCTGAGGGCAGCATCCGCGGCGTCCTTGATGACGGGCACGACGACAACAGACATGGTGTCGCCCTGCATCGTGAGCGTGACGACGACTTTCTCGCTCGCGCGAACGAGCGCAGCCAGTTCAGTGAACATAGAGTGAATCCTTGAAAGAAAAGTGTGAGACGGGGCGGCGCCAAAGCGGCGCCACCCCACTTGAAGCGCAGAATTAGTAGCCGAGGACCTTGGGGACCTTGCTGGCGTAGTCGAAACCGTCGACGGCCAGCAGGCCGGCGACCACCTCGCCTTTCGATTTACCGAAAAGCCTGGCGAAACTGTCGCCCAGCACCTTGCGGATGCCGAGTTCGTCGGCCAGGACCTTCATCTCGGACTTGGTCAGCATCTCCAGGAATTCCTGCGATTTCTGCAGATTCCAGTGATTGCACAGGTCGAGCTTGTGGTACCGGCACAGTTCCCGGAGGTTGTTCACCTCCATACCGTCAATCGCCGCCACCGTCATGCCGATCGTCAGCTGCTGCCGACGGCCACCATCCATTCCGTGTACTGATGTGAGGCAACCTTGCAGGGTCGAAGACGACTTCTGCTCGGTGAGCTTTTCGAAGAATTTGCCCATCACGTCGCCGCCGATGTTGCGCGACAAACCGTTCAGGGCCATGGCCAGCAGATAAGCATTCGCTTGCTCGGCGTTCTGCGCGACTTCCTTGCGCAGCGCCTTGCGCCAGAGCTCGGTGCGATACTGCTTCACCTTCTCCGACTCGCTGATCGACGTGACTGGCTTGTCCGCAGCGGCGGAGGGCTTGTTGTTACCCTTCGTTGCCGCGGCCGGCTTGCCGGCGGTCTGCTTTGCAGCAGGCGCCTTGGCTGCATCACGCTCGGCCTTGATCCGATCGGCCACCTTCTTCTGGTTGCACGCCGTATCGAAGCACTGACCGTTGTAGACGTTGCCCATGGAATCCGGCAGCCCGCTGACCGCGGCACCGAAGTTCTGGCAGGCGTGGCAGGCCTTGGCCTGTTCCTCGCCGACGCCGGTCGGTCCGTCCACCTTCAGCTGGATGCGAGTATGGTTGTCGCCGGCGCGGATGATGCGCACGATCGGATACTCTTCCTTGAGTCCATAGGCAATGCCCTCGAGCTTGCTATCGGTCTTCTCGGTGTAGCAGGCCCGGTTGGTGCAGTTCCCCGTGGCAATCGCTTCGCCGAACAATTCCGTCTGCAACGAAGAATTGTGCGGGCAGGCGGCACAGTCGGTCTTGTCGAAGATCGCCGCTTCCAGGCTGCACGCGGCCGCCTCGATGGTTTTCTTCAACTCCGACACCGACTTCTTCTCGCCGATGATGACCGGCAGGAGCTTGTCCTGCTTGTCCTTGGCGAGCGTGGCCAGCAACTCGGCGTGACCGAGCTGGAGCTTGCGCTCATTAAGGGCGGTCTGGACAGGCTGGCTGCAATTCATCAGAGCAAGCCGTTTATCCAGCGTCGAGCGGGACCATCCAAGCAGCTTTGCGGCTTCCTCGCGATCTCCTTTGCAGTGACCAACGATCTTGGAGGCAGCAACGGCCTCCTCGGACGGCGACATGTTGGCGCGCTGGGCGTTCTCGATGAGCGCTGCTCGGTCAGCCTCCTCGTCGGACATTTTCTTGATGAGGACGGGAACTTCGCCGTCGGGGCCAAAGGCCTCCAAGGCTGCGCGAATGCGCCGTTCGCCCGCGACGAGCTCGAAATCGAACTCATCGTCTTCGATGGGTCGCAGCAGAAGCGACTGATAGATTCCGTTCTCACGGATGGACTTCGTCAACTCCGCATGCTCGACCGGATCGAAGTACGTGCGCGGGTTATAGCGGCCAGTACGGATCTGGCGGATGCGGACAGCAGATGGGAATTGCATTGTGGGTTCTCCGAAACGGAATGGGAACCCGTAGCCGCACCGGGAACGTGGTTCCCGATGGGATTGGAATGGATGGACTGGCCCGGCTAAGCGGGAAGCCACCGTACTGCAGAAGCTGGCACCAGAAGGTGCAGGGTCGATGCGTCAGGGACGCGGAAAGTTGGGAGAGGATATCCGAACTCGGTCCTATGGATCAAGAGGTTCGCGCCAGCGTGCCCATCCAGAAGCCCTTAGCGACGGGGTTGGGCAAAAAAAAAACCCTCCACGAAGGGAGGGTTGGGAGAACGGGTCCATCTGAGAGAGTTTCCGTAGCGGGGCGCTACGGAAACTATCTTATGGCGGTTGGGGCGTCACATTGCCCTGAAAGCTCAGCTATTTTGGGTGCCTTTCTCCGGCAATGGGCCGATCGGTCTGGCCAGCAGGGTGGTGACCGCCCCGCTGACCTGCCAACCGCCCATCTCGCTCTCAAAAATGCCATGGACGAGACGGTCGAGGCAGATGACTTCCACCCCATTGGCTTCCACCGTGCCGAGGACGTTGGCAACAGTCGTGCCGCGCGTTCCGCGCCGCTTGATCGTCGCCACGCCTTCACCCAGGGTGACAGTGCACTCGTTCGCTTTCATGCTGCCTCCTTGAGCAGTTCGCGCTGGTCGCGATTCTTGCGGCCGTGTAGCGCAGCCAGATCCTCGACAAATGCATCGAGAAGCGTATCCATATGCAGGAACGCTTCATCCTCCAGTTCCGGCGTCGCCCAGTCCAACCCGGCTTCCATGGCGTCGCGCTTGTGCGCCACCATCTGGTCCTGGTAGACATCGATGCTTCCCGGCAGATGGAAGTACATAACCTTCAACTGGCCCTTCCGGTTCCACCGCAGCGCACGTCGCATCGCCTGATACTCGATACGCCAGGTCCACGAACGGTCGTAGAAGAGCACGTAGTCAGCGTTGGGCAGGTTGTACCCTGCTCTGCCCGAACCCTTTGTGCACAGCAGTCCGGTGGCCGTGCCGTTCACAAACCGCTTGTCCTTGTCGGCCACGCGTTTCGTGATTGGGATGCCGCCGTGGAACGGCACCGCCTCGACGCCACGGTCCTTGAGCTGGCCGGCTATCAAGTCGATCACTCCGGGGTTCTCAGCAAACAGGATGGCTTGCTTTCCTTCCTCGGCAATCGCATTCAGCCGGTCGATCACGGCCCGTTGCTTGCTGGTGACCTGCCCCAGTGCCCCCACCCCGTCCACCCCATGCTGCGGGTAGTTGGCGGCGAAGTGCACTGCGCGGATGCGCGCCAGGATCGCGATCAGGTTGTTCGAGCGTCCGTCGGTGCGACGGATCTCCCGATACCAATCCGCGAACTCGTCGGCCGTGCGCAGATACAAGGACAGATGCGCCGGGTCCCAATCCGTCTCGACCACTTCGACTGCCGGTGGATCGATCTGGATGTACCTGGCCACGTCAGGCTCGCAAACCAGCCGGCGCTTGACGTGAGGCGCCAGCATCTGGCGGTACAACGGCAAGTTGCCAATCTTCGGCACCTCCCGCTTTGCGCCATCCTGCAGGCTCTCTGCAAACTGCCATGTCACCCATTCCAGCACGACGAAATCATCCCGGAACCGATCTACACCGCGCTGGGCATGCTGCACGGTGGCCAGCCAGTGGCTATCCAGATAGCCACGGCGGTAGCCGTAGGGCTGAGCGGCGGTACCATCACCCCCCGTGAAGGCGATGAGGCCAAACACGTCCCGCGGGTAGTTCGCGATAGGGCTACCAGTGAGGATGTAGCGGCGCCTCGCCGACAGCTGCCAGAGCGCGCGGCACTGGTCGCTGTTCGGGTTCGACAACCGTTCCCCTTCGTCGGCCACCAGCAGGCCAATCCGGCGTCGGAGCCGATGGGCGTACGTGACGCGCCGGGAAGATTCCCGGGACACCGGCATGCGCAGCCGCTCGTAGGCAATGAGATTGATCTGCCCGAGCTCGCCAAGGCTGTCCGGCGAGTCGATGATGTGTACCGCCGGCGGCGGCAGGATCTGCGCGAGCTCGGCACGCATTTCCGGTACAAGCCGTGCCTCGACGACGATCAGGCCATGCTTGACGCCCGCCAGCAGGATCAGCGCCGCGGCGAGCCGTGACTTGCCGCACCCCTGTTCCCAGGCAGCCACCGCACCAGACGGCTTCTGCAGCAGCTCCACCAGGTCATCCTGTTGAAAGCCCCAGTTCAGCCATCTCTCGATGCCGAGCGCATGCATGCGCCGGCGCAGCGCTAGTGCCTGTCCCGGGTACTTCACCGAGAGGCCTTCGTGCACGGTCTCCCATGTCTGGGCCGACCGGCTGACGGCAAAGCGGCTCATCAGCTCATCCAGCGTCAGCACAAACTGAGCACCGCCCGCCTGGTAAGCATAGCGGCCGTCCGGCTGCCGGGTGAACGCTACGGCCTCGCCGGCCTTAATCACCGGGCTGCCCCACTTCAGCGGATCCGCGACATGGCTTTTGAGCGCCACGCCGTTGATGGCTTCCGCCGCATTGACGCCGGTGGTCCAGACGGTGTGCCGCAGAGGCGTCGCCTGGCGCGCGCTTCGCCGCAGCCGCTTCCCGAAATGCTCCAAGAAGCCCGGTGCCAGGTCAGGCACCCCGCCGGCCTCTCGGATCAGCCGCAGAAGGCCATCCAGCGCTGCCATTGGGTCGTCCTGCACCAGGTAGGCTTCGAGATCGAGGCGCCCGCTGCCGGCATAGCGCATGCCGTGCGGCAGGCGCTGACCGTCCAACGGGAGGATGCGCCGATCGAACACCCGGTTGAGCACCATGGCCTCCACGAGTCCACACTCGAAGCCCAGGACGATTCGACGGCTATCATGGGCAATGCGTACCCGTTTCTGCGAGGTCACCGGCCGCGTGATGGTAGGACCGGAATCGTCCAGAACCTGATGGTTCAGGCGTGGCTCTTGGAAATGGCGGTCGTCCACGTTCAGGTCCAGGCCGGGCAGCGGGACGGTGAAATCGCCGTGCGCCTGGCGCACGACGCGCCCCATCCGGTAGCGGCCAAACACCGCAATGGAGGTGTGCACCGTGGCGCCTTCCTCGCGGAAGGCCGAGGCCGGCAAATCGAAGATACCGACCACGCGGCGCGCCGCGGTGCTGTGCGTATCCCGGTGGTCCAGGACGTTCACGAAGCGATCGACAAAGCTCGTCGGCAGCAACGCCACCACCACCTGTGCGGCTTCGAGCGCCTGGGCTAGCGCATACTCATGGCTGAGCGCGCTGCTGTTGGCCCCAAACCGGCCCCACGTGGTGCAGCCGAAGGGCTGCAGGTGCGGCGATTCGAGGTGGATCGAGAACGGCGGGTTGATGAGGGCCACGTCGAAGTGGCGCGGGTGGATCTCCTCCATCCCAGCCATGCGGAAGCTTCCCTCGAAGCCGGCCGCGTCTACACACTGCTGGACGGCGGCAATCGTCGGCTCATGCACGTCGACGCCATACAGCGTGTGCACCGCCGAATCCGCGAACTGCAACAGGCGGCCGGAACCGACCGAATTGTCCAGCACCGAGACCTTACGGCCAGGGCGCCAGCTATCCACAACGCCCCACATCAGCCGAGCGATGGCATCTGGGGTGAAGAACTGCGACAGATGCCTCTGGCGCGCGGCGTGCAGCTCGCCCATGTGGGATATCTTGTCTGCCTGCGAACCGAGGCTGACGATGGCCCGCAGGGGCTCGTACCAATGAGTCATAGGGATTCCTAAAAAGAAAATGCCCCGTCGACGACGGGGCAATGGATGAGGTGCCAGTCTGCTCTAGGCAGCAGCCGGCTCAATTAGATACTGGGCGACGAACGCCAGAAGGCGTTCGCCGAGAGGCGCGGCGAACCGCAATTCCCAGTACTCGTTGTATTGCAGGACGTCCAATCCCGGGAAAGTCCGCCGCTGCTGGGCAGCGAAGACCTCCCCATGGTCGAACTGGCGCAGGCAGCCTGCCAGCGCGGGCTCGCCTGCATCCTGCGCATAGGTGGCCAACGCCAACAATGCCGCGCGCAGATCAGCATGCGCGTCTGCTGCGACTCGCCGTGACGGGCGCGCGGCAGCCACAGGCAACGACGGCGCCTTGAGCCGCAGCCGTACGACTTTGGCGTGCCGGCGCACGGCATTGGGCTGATCGAGCTGCAGCGCCGCGGCCAGCGTCTCGGCGACTTGCCGGTACGCCAATGCGCGGCCGCTGGCCTGGTACCGTTCGGCCAGCACCCGCCAGTAGCGGTCGAGATGGGGCGTCTCCCCGGCGCGAATGGCCTCCCAGACGTTCGGGTGGCCGTTCACCGGAATGCGCGTCTCGTCGATGCACACGGGAGCCCCTTCGATGCCAAACTCGTTGCTTGCCCGATCGATGAGGCTGGCAACGAGGCGTCGAAGGAACCGGCGAAAGTCGCCAGCCTGGTCGACAGGCACGGGCACGATCGCAGCATCGGAGACCTGCGCGGCGAGCGCGCTGACCCGCTCATAGGCATCGAACGAAGCGACCTGCGCCGAGCGAAACGCCTCAACAAGCGCGTTGTACATCTCAGTGCCGCTCCTGCATGGCGTCCTGGCCGTACTCGCCCACGAACAGCATGAGCGGTTCAGCCAACTCGTTGGAGAACTTGAACTCCCATTTGTCGTTGAAGAGCGTGATGTCGAGGCCCGGCATGGACATCTTCTCGCGCGACGTGTATTCGAGCTGATGCAGGTTGATTCGTCCCAGCATGCTCGCCAGCACAGCGTTCCCCGCCTTTCCAGCGAAGGTCGCAAGGCCAGACAGGCAGTCGGCGGTGTGCTGCGTGCTGTGGTAGCCAACCCTGCGGCGGCTCGATCTCCACACTGCCTCGGAATAGACGCTCTTCTTGAGCACAACGCCGGACGCGGTACGCTTCACTTCCGCATTCCGGTGCAAGCCGAAGCTTCGGACAATACGTGCCGCAGCTTGCCGGTATGCGGTGGTGGCACCGCCGTCGCCGTTGTAGTATGCGCTGAGGGAGCCCCAGAGCTTGTCGAGATCGGGGGTTTCGCCTTTTTTCAGCGCCTTGCCGATATACAGGCCGGCTCGGTCGAACTCGGCGTTGTTGTCGATATCGAGTCGGGCACCTACCGGCGCGAACTCACGACGCGCGCGGCTGACAACGTTGCTGGCCAGCGCGAAGCAGAACTTCTCCAGTTCGTCCTCCTGACGGTACTCGGAACGGACGCCGACGGCAAAGAATGGCTCGGCGGTGCCTGTGCCGGCCAGCGCCTCGCGCTCGAAACGAGCGGCATCCAGGTACGCCTGGCGTGCCGTATGCTGGGCCTCGATGAATTTCTCAATAATTTGGTTGTACATGTCGGTCTCTCAAGGGAAATGGGAGACCGCCCCGTCGGGATGGTCTCCCGAGGGGATGAATCGATGAATGAGCGCGGACGGAACCGCTTAGGTGGCCAGTTCCATCCAGCGCTGGGCGGACTCGCGGCTCACATCGGCGGCGGCTTCCTGACGGACCGTGGCGCGGCTGCCGTCGGGCAGGGTTTTGATTTCGTCTTCGCCTGCACCTTCGAGGTCATAGTCGACAATGACCACGTTGACGTGGGCGTCACTCTCGACGTACTGCACCAGACCGCCGTCCAGATGCACAACGATGGTCGGCTTTGCAGGGGTGTTGGTCATGGCGTGGCCCCTCAGTGAATCGAGATGGCGCGGCCAATCGGCATGGGCATGAAGCCCAGCGCCCACCACATCGCAGCCGGATGATTCGGAAAGTCCGGAATCTCCGTACGCTGGAAGATGTCCGGTACAAGCCCGATCGCTGAGGGGCGCGCCCGTACAGTTTCGCGCCATTTCTGCTGCAGGCGCAGCCAGGTCAGTTCCGCCCGAGCGATGTGGTCCCATTCGGTGGGTACCAACGACTCGTCGAACAGATCGGCCCCTTCCGCGGTCATGACGGCGACCACCTCGTGGTAGCGGCCGAGCTCATGCGGGAAGCCGCGGCGGACAAACCGCAGAATTGCGGGATCCGGATTGCCGAAGACGCGCTGCAGTTGCCGGATGTACACCGCGCACTCGCGCCGCGAGCGCTCGCTGTAGTCGTCGTGACCAACCTGCGCGCACGACTCCTCTGCCGGCACCGGCCCGACTTCGATATCGATGGTTCTGGGGTAGAACATGGGCATTTCCTCAATGGATACGGGAAACGCCCCATCGGGACGTATCCCGAATGGGTGGGTGGCGCCGCGCGAGCCCAAAGGGCAGCGCGCGGCGATGGTCAGGCCAGCCGGCCCGACAGATGAGAGAACTTCGCGAGCATCCACAGGGCAGCGATTGCCAGGGTGGCAATCACCAGAGCGGAGAGCTGAAAAGACAGCAGCGCGAGGTTCGACATGGTGACGATGAAGAACAGCGCTGCGAACAGGATCACGACCAGCGCAACGATTGCGGCGGCCGTTTCACAGGTTTCAATGACAGGCATGATGGCACCAACGGAGACGGAGCCATTGCCCATCAGGGACAAAGCCCCAATGGGTGAAGGAAAGAAGTTGGCCGGCAAGCGGCGGTGTCGATGCGCGGTAGCGCGGAGAATCGGGCGAATCTTACCCTGCCTACCAGCGCGGGACAAGAATCAGGATGCTTAGCGAGGCCTCGCTGCCGCCTGGCGGGCACGGCGGTTGGCTTCACGGATACGGTTGACCACGGCCCAGCGCCGCTGTTCGACCTCTTCCGGGTTCTCAAGCTTCGAATAGTCCTCTACCGGCCCCTCACCTACGAAGGGCCTGTAGTCCTGGGGCAGCTTGCCTTCAGCCTTGGCCTTCTCGCGTTGCAGGCGGCCCAGCCCGTCGCTTGTCTCCGTGATGGCTACATAGTCCCACCGCGCGGGGACTGCCGCGTCGGCGAACCAGATATCACCCTCGCCCTGCCCCACGATCGCAACGACGTCGTACACGCTCCCAATCGGAGAGGGATTAGCCCGCACCTCGAAGCGCAGAACCTCCGGGCGGGGATGCCAGAACACGCGGTCCAAGTATCGCTTGAACGTGAGTGCGTCCAGTCGGGCGATCTCGCCATACTGCGGCTCGCCCGGCGCGATGAACTCCGGCTCGTGCTTCGGGCGGTTGCCAAGGGAGACTTCCCGGGACGTCGGTTTGGGGGATGACATTGGGCATTTCGGTAGAAAGACGCCCGAAATTCTATCGCTTTCGGCGCCTACGCCTGAATTCCAACCGGGAAAATGGTTGGCGGCGAACTTCGCCCCGCCGGCCGCCTTGACTTCGGCGCGGGGCCGGTATCTTGGTCTTAGACCATTCAGTTTCTTGCCGCCCATGCGATTCACCCGACTCGGACGCCATGACCCTATCGACTTCAACGCCCGCCGCGTGGCTGCCTTCGCGCGCAAGCAGCAGCGCGAGCGCGACCGATATCCGCTCTTCGCGGAACACGTGGCCGCCGAACAGCACTGCGCCGACGTGGAACTGGCCCGCCGCCAGCGACGCTCCGACAGGCTGGAGACGACGATGCGCGCACTGCACGCCCGCGTCTGGCGCGAAAAGCGCGCCGTCTACTTTTCGCTGACGGCCGAGCAGCGGGCTGAAGTTCGCGCCAAGTGGGTGGCCTGGACCGGTCCCACCACTGCCCCTTACTTCGCCTATATCGTGGATAACGTCAGCGGCGAGGCCGCACAGCGCGCCGAGGCCTCCCGCGCGCACGCGCTGGCCATCCGGCGACGTGTCCTCGCGACGCTTCCCGAACAGACCGCCCTGGAGATCGCATGACACCCACTGCCGAGCAGGAACAGGTCGTCGAGGCGGTACGTGCCGGCAGCGCAGTCAAGGTCAAGGCCTACGCCGGCGCTGGCAAGACCTCCACGCTGCGCATGGCCGCCGAGGCGCGTGGCCGCGCGCGCGGCTTGTACCTTGCGTTCAACCGGGAAATTGCCAACGAGGCCGCCCGCAAGTTCCCCCAGAACACCCGTTGCCGCACCGTCCATTCCCTCGCCTACAGCGCCACGCGCCCGGAGATCACGCGCAAGCTCAAAAACCCAGTCGAGCCGCCCCATCAGCTCGCGCTGCGCTACGGCTTCGGGAAACTGCGCCTGCCCACCACCATCGGCAAGGATCTGGAACTCAGCCCCAGCAAGGTCGCCCGGATGGTGATGGACGGCGCCGCGCGCTTCTGCCGCTCCGCGCAGGCCGAGCCGCTCGCCTGGCACATCCCGGTTGACGCGATCGTCAAGGAAGAGGAAGCCGAGCACCTGCGAGAATCGCTGCTGCCCTATGTGAGGCGGCTCTGGGAAGAGTATCTTGATCCGGCCGCGCCATCGGCTATCGCACACGACGTGTACGTCAAGCTGTTTGAACGCAGCCGGCCGCGCATCGGCGCCGACTTTATCCTTTTCGACGAAGCGCAAGATGCCGACGGCCTGATGCTGTCTGTGCTGCGCGCCCAGCAGGCGCAGATCATCTATGTGGGCGACCCGTACCAGCAGATCTACGAATGGCGCGGCGCGGTCAACGCCATGGACCATATCCGTGCCCCGGAATGCGTGCTGACCGAGTCGTTCAGGTTCGGCCCGGCCATTGCACAGTTGGCCAGCCGCGTGCTGCAACTGATGGACGAGGATACGCCTGTACGCGGCCAGGACCACGTCGCGTCACGCATTTTGCATGATTCGACCCCAGGCCACGACCGCTTCGACGCCATCCTGTGCCGCAAGAACGCCACGGTGCTGACCCACCTCGCCGAAGGGATTGGGCGGGGAGACCGCGTGGCCGTACGGGCGAACGTCGACGAACTCCGGGCGTTCGCCGACGGCGCCGAGCAGCTGATGCGTGGCCAGCGCATCGGCTACCCCGCCACCCTCGCCTTGTTCGAGACATGGGAGGAGGTCCAGGAGTACGCCGAGTCCTTCGCCGGCCGCGACCTGAAGCCGCTGGTGCAGCTGATCGATAGCGAGGGCGTGGACTACCTGCGCCTGATCCTCACGCGCGTGTCGCCCGAGGACGAGGCCGACTACATCGTTTCGACGGTCCACCGCGCCAAGGGGCTCGAGTGGGACCGTGTGCAGCTCGCCGGCGACTTCAAGTTCAAGAGCGGCGACGACGGCAAGTTGACCATGGCGCCGGAAGAAATGCGGCTGCTCTACGTCGCCATGACGCGCGCCAAGCGTCTGCTCGACGTGAGCGAGATCCGCCGCGATCTGTACACCATGTTCCGGGAAGCCGGCGTCTAACGAGAGAGAGAAGAATCCATGATCACCGTGCGCATTGGCGGCAACGAGTTCCCGCTGGACGATGTACTGGAAGATCCCGGCCGGTACGCGCGTCACCTCGAGCGCGCGAAGACGGTTCAGGGATTTGCGGAATGCGGCTGCAGCACTCGGCGCCCACGGCCCAAGCTGGTCATTCGCCGACATCGGGACATCTTCCTACTCGTGCGCTGGCCTGAACAGGCACACCACCATGCCGCAAGCTGCCCGTTCAATCGGCAGGCGCTGGCCAAGTCAGGCGCAGGCGACAACCTGGATCCCTTCAGGATGAAGGACGGCCACCACGACATCCGGCTCGACGCCTCGCTATCGGTCAGCGCGCACACCCCAGCCAAGATCGTCCAGCGAGCGCCCAAGGGCCAGAGCACGAAGCCGCAACGGCGTTCGGCGGGGCTACTTGCGTTTCTGGAGTACGCCTGGGAGCAGGCGGGGCTGAACGTATGGCCGGGCACGGGCTCGCGCGGCTGGAACGCCTGCTGGTCGCAGCTGACGACGGAATTGGCCGACTGCCGCATCAACGGGAAGGCGGCCGATGGGCTGCTGCATGTCATGCAACGGTGGGACCCTGCCCGTAAAACGGAAATCCTGGCCGAGTTTGAGGCATGGCAGGGCCGGCTCACGTCCACTGCGGCCGGCAACTCGCGCGGCATCGTGATCGGCGAAATCGAATCCCACGCCCCGACCCAGTTCGGCGGCAAGATCGTGCTGCGCCAAAGCACCCAGCGCTTCTTCCTGGCCGCGGACCTCTACGCCCGTCTGCAGGTGTCGTTCGGCGGCGCCCTATCCGGCATCGGCAAGGCGGAACAGCGTTGCGTCGCCGTCCTGCTGGTCGAGCGGTCGAAATCAGGCTACCTGACGGTGGTCGATGCCGCGGCCATGCTAGCCAACCGCCAGTTCCTGCCGTGTGATTCCTCGTTCGAGATCGCAATGGCTGACCATCTGGTGGGGTTGCAGCGGGCTTTCCGCAAGCCGCTGCGCCACATCGGCCGAGCCGCCGTGCATCCCGACTTTGTGTTGACCGACGTGGCCCCGGAGGCCGTCATCGAAGTTCTTGGCATGACGGGCAATGCGGACTATGACGCCAGGCTCGCGCAGAAGCAGGCGCTCTATCGCGCCAACGGCGTGCCGGTGATCAAATGGCGCCCTCAGGACCAGCAGATCACGTGTGTCCGGCTGCCCCGGCCGAGCGCTGCATGAGCGGGCGGGTACCTATGCCGGCAAAGCTGATCCGGTTCATCGAGCTCCATGACGGCAATACAGCCGTCGACAACGGCGATGGCACGCTGACCGTCACCTATGTCGCCCTCATGGCCGGTATCGCCTACGACAAGCGCGAGACGATCCCGGCGACGGCTACCGCCGTCCGGGACGTTCTAGGCTACTAGGCATGGACGGAATCTATCTGAAGGCCATCCGTTTGGTGCATCAGTACCGCGCCGTGTCTGTCCCGCTTGTCCAGCGGCATCTAGGCGTCGGCCCCGAGCACGCCGAGTCCCTGCTGGCGCGCATGGCGACAGAGACCACCATCGTCCGCCGAATGCCCAATGGGCTCTATTTCTATGTCGGAGAAATCGTCGCTGACGAACTCACTGCACTGTATCGATTCGCCGAGGAGGTCCTTGCTGGCCTTGCGTCCGGCGATATCGACGTAGACGGCCTCAGAGCCGCCGCGGCGAAGATCGGCCTTTCGGCTCCGACCTGACACGCCCTGTACCCGCTTGACTTCATCTGCGATTGGATAGGCTGGAAGCATCCCTCACCTTCCACCGCGATGGGCTACATCAATCCCCTCCTGCGCCTGCCCGCTGCACAGCAGCTCCTGCGCCTACCACCAGAACAACGCCGAGCAATCGCCGCTGTGGCACTTCGCACACGCGCTCACGCAGCACTGCGAACCTCAGCACGAATCATCCTCGTTTGCTGATGCCCCTTCCGCCATAGACATCGGCGCAGCCCAGAATCTTCAGGGTGGGGATCCTGCATCCCATACCCGGGACGCCCGAACCATGGACATGTTCGAGAAAACGAAATGAGCGATAACACCAAGATCGAATGGACCGACCACAGCTGGAATCCCTGGGAAGGCTGCCAGCGGGTGGGGCCCGGCTGCGACCACTGCTACGCTGAGACCCGCAACGCCCGCTTCGGCGGTGGCCAATCCCAAAACTGGGGCCCCGGTGCGCCCCGCCGGCGTACCTCCGCCACCAACTGGCGCAAGCCATTGCGCTGGAACGCCGCGCACGATGCCTTCGCCGCGGTACACGGGCGCCGGCAACGCGTCTTCTGCGCGAGTCTTGCCGATGTATTCGACAACGAGGTGCCGATCGAATGGTTCATCGATATGCTCGATGTCTGGCGCCGGACGCCAAACCTCGACAAGCTCGTGCTGACCAAGCGCATTGGCAACGCCACCAAACGATTGGGCGACGCGTTCAACACGCTGATGCTGCGCGACGACTGTGCGGACAATCCCCTCGTTCCGTGGCTGGCTACCTGGATTGCCGGCAATGCCCCCGCCGATATCTGGCTGGGCGCAACGGTGGTGAACCAGGTAGAAGCCGACCGCGACATCCCGAAGCTTTTGCGCACGCCGGCAAAGACGCGGTTCCTCTCGATGGAACCGCTGCTCGGACCCGTCAACGTGTTCTCCACCCTCACCGGAGAGCTGCTGCATACATCGGGCAACGACTATGCGCCGGGCTCCCTGGACTGGATCATCGTGGGCGGCGAGAGCGGAGGGGGCGCCCGACCGATGCACCCGGCATGGCCACGCTCGTTGCGCGACCAATCCGCGGCAGCCGACGTGCCCTTCCTGTTCAAACAATGGGGCCACTGGCACACGACAGTCCTCGACGGCGCCGGTCTTCCGCGAGTTCGCCAGCTTTCAGCACTGGGTGAACAAGGCGCAGACGTGGATCGCCGGCGGAATCTGCCTCGACAGCCATGGCGCGCAGCTCGAGCGCGGTGAAGATTTCATGCGCGCCCGCGACGAAGGTCGTTTCCCGGTGACGGTGATGCACGGCGTGGGGAAGAAGGCGGCTGGCCGGTTGCTCGATGGCGCTGTCTACGACGCGTTTCCGGTGACTTCGCTTGATGTCGCGGCAGCATGCGAGCGGGCGCTTGCACGGGGCGCTGCATGATGGAGCAGCTCAACCTGTTCGGACACGTGGCGGCAGCGTTCGCCGACGCGCCAGCCGAAGGCATCGCCACCGCCCAGCTCTACGATGCCGTGGCCGCCGCGGCCGGGATCGACCTCGCCACGGCTCAGGCCAAGGTCCCGATCGGCGCGGCTGGCACCCTGCTCAGCCCGTTCAAGCGCGCCGTGCGCTGGCATCAACAGTCGCTCAGAGCCCGGGGCGTCATCGAACGCGTCGCCGACCGCGCCGGCTTCTGGCGGCTGACGCAGCCTGTTACGGAAGAGCTCGACCGCGCCGCCGACGGCGTTCGGCTTGTCGCCTTCAGCACCACCCTGGGTATGGCCGTGTGGGCGCGCCACGAGGATGTCTTCCGCGGCCTTGGCGAGCCGATTGCGCTGTGCGTCACCTCGCCGCCCTACCCGCTGCGCCGTGCCCGGGCCTACGGCAATCCCACGGAAGCGCAGTATGTCGACTTCCTGTGCGAGGCCCTCGAGCCGATCGTTGCAGGGCTTGTGCCGGGCGGCAGCATTGTCCTCAATGTGTCGAACGACATCTTCGAGCCGCGCAGCCCAGCCCGCTCGCTCTATATTGAGCGCCTCACGCTGGCCTTGCATGACCGGCTTGGCCTTTCCCTGATGGGCCGCGTTCCCTGGGTCAACTACAGCAAGCCGCCCGGCCCGACGCGATGGGCCTGTGTCGACCGTGTCCAGCTCGCCTCCGCCTACGAACCGGTGCTGTGGTTCACCAACGATCCGTCGTGCGTACGCGCGGACAACCGCCAGATCCTCGAGGCCCACACCGCCCGTCACCGACAACTGATGGCCGCCGGCGGCGAGACTCGCAATGCGGTGTATGGCGACGGCGCCTACCGCATCCGGGCGAGCGCCTTCGGCAACCAGACTGCCGGGCGCCTGCCCCGCAATGTCATCGAGCGGGGTCACAGCTGCGCGGACACACTGGCTTACCGCCGCGCCGCCCAGTCTCTCGGCCTGCCGACCCACGGCGCCATGCAGCCGACCGACATTCCGGATTTCTTTACGCGATTCCTGTCCCGGCCAGGCGACCTGGTGGTCGATCCTTTCGGCGGGACGATCCGCACCGGCCTGGCCGCCGAGCGGCTGGGAAGGCGATGGATCGCCACGGAATGGATTCTGCAGTACGTTCGAGGCGCCGCCGAACTGTTCCGGCAAGCCGACGGCTTCCAGATGCACCCAGCCCTACAATGGGCCACCCAACCGAGATAGACATGCCGCAGTACGACGACAACGAACGCGAATACCCGGAACCGGAAACCGTCCTCGCCATCCGAGGCGCCATCACCACCGGCCAGCTTGGAGGCCCCATGGGCCCGCCCGGCCATTGGCTCAACGAGTTCTGGCAGATCGGCGCCGCGCTGCGCGATCATGCCGAGATCCTGCAGGGCTTCCAAGGCACCGCCAGACGAGAGCTTCTGAGCACCACAACGGACTATCTGGCCGCCAGCGAACCGATCGCTGGGCAGGGCGACGCCCAAAACTGACGGGACCATGCCGCGGGCAGGCATAATTCGGGCATTTTCAAGCAACGGATTCTCGCCATGCCTAGCGGCCTTCTCCAATGCGCCCACTGCGACGGGGCGCCCGTCTACATCGCCGGCCGGCTTCAGGCAGTCATCGTCTGCGAGGAGTGCGGGATGTCGACCCCGCCAGTCGAGAATGATCCCAAACGTCCGAACGCCGCGTTCGCGCAACTGAGCGCCATCTGGAACAGCCGGGTCGACCACCGTCAGGCTGACAACCAGGCGATTTCCATGGTGGCACGCCGTGCGCTGACGTCCTCGGACATCCCGTATTTCCTCAACCTGCTGGCCTCGACAACGACCGACTGGGAAACCAACGGACCGACGTTTGCCGCGATGGCGGCTGCCCTGGCGCAACCAAGCTATGAATTCAAACACGTCGGACCGCCTGATACGGTGCTCTCACAAGCCGCCCGGTACCAGACGTTGCTGCGCAGCGCGAAGATCATCCATATCGATGGCGCTCCCATGGTGCGCTTTGAGCATGTACCGGCACTGGCCGCAGAGGTCGCTGAAGAAGCGTTGGCGGACAAGGAATGGCCGCTCTTCGACAAGGAGGAGTTCATCGGCAAAGCCATCGATAGCCTGCCGGATCACTGGCAGCCTTGACTTTGCCTTGGGGCGGACAAACTGGAGAGGTTCCGTTACCACCAGGTTCCCAACTAATGACTCGCTCCCTCATTGCCGCAGCCGTTCTCGCCCTCGCCTCGTTCACGGCAAGCGCGCGTGACACCGGCCAGCCCTGTCCTCACGTCCTGCCATCTGGCCAACCCACTGTCAGCAAATCGACAGGTCGCACGCAACTGCTGTGCTATCGAGCGTATGCTGTTCTCTACTCGAGCGAGACGCGCACAGCATTGTGGTCGGCCGAACGCCTCACCGGCGAGGCGGTAGACGCGGCGCGTAAGCTACCACGCGATAGCGATTTCTACGAAGAGGAGCGGCTGCCCGCTACCGACCGGGCCAGGCTGGCCGACTACCGACACGGATCGGGTCTTGATCGAGGGCACCTCGCCCCAAGCGGCGATTTTCCCGACAAGCCGTCTCAAGCCGAGAGCTTCAGCCTCGCCAACGTCATCCCGCAGCACAGGGTGTCGAACCGCCGCACCTGGAGCCATATCGAGACGACCACGCGCAGGCTGGCGCGCCAGTACGGTGTCATCCAGGTGGTGACCGGCCCCGCCTTCGTGGGCACGCCGAAAACGCTGGGTGGTCGGATTCGCATACCCGATTTCGTCTGGAAGGCAGTCTTCGTGCCAGGCGTGGGCGCCGCGGCCTACATCGCCCGCAATGACGCGACGCCGGCATACAGCCTCATCAGCGTCGATCAGCTGCGCCGCTTCACCGGGATCGACCCGTTTCCTGAACTGGCCTCGCCCATGCGAGTCCCCGCGATAGACCTGCCGCCGCCCACACCGCACCCTGGCGAGAAGCCAGCGCGCCGCGTTGCGTTCGAATGGCTGACATCGGCCGATGCCGTCGGGGATGTGCCGAGCCCGGGAGACTCGCTTCCCCACATCGCCCGGGACGCCCTGTGGCGGGCCGTCGCCTCCGCACGCTAGCCTGATCTCAGCCCCACAGAGGGAACATGTTCCTTCCAAAAACACGAAAGGCACCCCAAGTGACGTGCCTTTCGATGGCAAACACCCTTTCGAATGCTAGCGGCTATTGATTGACCGCCTCTCGGAACCGTTGGCCGGCCTTGAACTTCACCGTCTTGGCAGCGTCCACCTTGATCTCTTCGCCGGTGCGGGGATTCCGCGCGACGCGTTCGCCGCGCTCGCCCTTGCTGAAGGAACCAAAGCCGACCAGGTTCAGGCCTTCGCCTTTAGCGACGGCCCCCATGATCGCGGTCAGCGTCACATTGAGCACTTCCTCGGCCCGTGCCTTGGTCAGCCCATCCACACCTGCCGCGATGCCGGGATCAGTTCAGCTTTCGTCATTTCTGTTCTCCTGCGTAATAGACATTAAGATTGGATCACGATGGCCAGGTCAGCCATCCCCGGAAGGCGGTACAGGACGGTGATCAACCATGAAGAGTACGACATGGCGAGAACACCGATCTAGACCTGCGCGCCGCTGAGCCGCCGGTAGAGGCTCTGGCGAGTAATGCCCAATTCCTCCGCCGCCTTGCTCTTGTTTCCATTGTGCCGCCGCAGCGCCGCTTCGGCCTCCTCCCGAGTCACGCCCGGCCTGTCCTTTGCGGCCATCGCCGTCAACGTCGAAAGGTACGCTCCGCTCTTGGTTACCTTACTGTGCCCTGCGGCGAGCACGACCGCCTGAATCGCCTGGCGGTGAGCTTCCTGCTCCGGTGCCGAGCCTCCCTTGACCGGTGCTGGCGAGCATGCGATCTCTTCGTACAGCTGATGCGCCCATCCGTGACGCAAGCCGTGGCTGGTTACTCCCAGCCCCTTCTTGTAGACGCCATGCTTGCGGAGCACCGCGTTGTAGTGGCTACGCCAGCGCTTGATCGAGTAAGCCGCAGGCGTCGTTGACCCGCTGATCGGATCGATCAAGCGGGCTGCCTCCTCCAGCACCTCCAATTGCAACCGAACGGGGACTTCCCGCTTACGTCCTCCCTTTGTCCCGTCAACCACCCGAAGCGTGTCCAGGTTCTTTAGCGCCGTAGCGATCTTGAGCGACCAGCTCTCCTCGATCCTCAGTCCGAATGCCGCCTGCAGTTTTAACTGCACCGCCACGTGTTTATCCGTCTTAGCAATTTCCGCGATCAACATTCCCGGATCAACGCCATTGCCCTCCCATGACTTGTCGGTCGTGGTGACGTAGGACCGCGCAAGTCCGTGCGCCTCTCTATCTACATACTCGCCGAGCGAACGGATTAGGTCGCGCTTGCCAAGCCATTGGCAGAACGCCTTCAGATGGCTCAGCTTGTTCTCGATCGTGCCGCCGACCTGGCCCTGCGCAACCCACCTGTCGACCAGCGCCTGGATATGCTTGTGGCGAAGGGAATGGGGACTCTCGATCATCAACCCCTGCTCGCGCAGTTCCACGAATGCGCGACATACCGTGTACATCCGTCGCTCCTGCGTCTTGATCGACGCGCGCTTGAGACTTACCCGTGTTTGGCTAAGGATCCTCTTCAGATTGTCAACCAACACCGCGTCCAGCTCCGCCTTCATGCGCGTTGGGAGCTCGTACTTGGCCAACAGCCCGCGTATGTCAAAGACCGCGTCTTGCCGCATCTGCTACCTCGTTTGTCTATCCAGTCCCGACGACCCAGGCGCCCTAGTGCTCCCCGTAGCACCCTATGCCCCTGTCCCGTCCATCATGCCGTTTAGCCATCGGCCATGGTCCAGCTCTTCCATATCCGTTAGCGATTCCATTGGCTGGTCAGCCCTCACGTGGAAGAACGTGCATGACTGTCCCGACAGAGTGGTTGCGCTCACGCGCAAACCGGCCCGCCGGGCTACCCGGTTGCTGGAGGAACCGCTCTCCAGCATGAACGCAGCTCGGTGCAAGCACCCCGCTACGCCGCCCGCGTAACTCTTGTTGCGCTGTTTGGTGACGGCCGCGCACGCCGTTCGTTAGGAGGTGGATCGTCCGGTTGAGTGGTCTCAACCTACGTCCTGCCCGTCAGGTAGCGACATCTGAACCGCGGTGTATCGGGTCCAGCGTTCGCCTACCCCGCATTTCGCAGCTGGGCAAGTGGAATGGATGGAGGCTGCGCAGGTGTCCGGTGTCCGGTCTGCACATGTCCTCATTTTGACCAATTTCCCAAAACCGCCCGCAAAGCCAATTGGTATCGCGGTGTCCGGGGTCCTCAGTGTGGGCCAGTATCTACTTGAGCCGATTGAAAAAAATGCCGCAACATTGTGCGGCTTGGACAGATAGGCGCCCGAAGGGTCAATCTTAGGAAAGACTCGGGCGCTGATGCCACTCAATGGTGGCGAGGTCGATGCGTCGGGGACGCTGAAGGTACTCAAAGGATAAACCGAAATTCAGTGGCGTCGCAACGAATTCGCCGTCAAATTCGCCAGCATTCGACAACTTGACTTCGCATCGCACCGGGTAGATTCGAAAAGGATCGGATCGCAGTGTCGGATACGTGTTAGCAAGTGTCAGATCTGTGTGAGCACGTGTGAGATAAGCGCGCCCTGCTGACAGCAGCTAGCTCTTGCTAACACCAGCTAACACATTCCTGTCAGATGACTATCAGATATGTGTGACCACCACTGCGCTCCGGCAACCTTCATCAAGCCAAGGAGAGTCTTCATATGAGCACCACCAAAACCATTGCGGTCGATGTCGGCTTCGGCAATACCAAGTTTGCCTTCCCCCTCGGGGCGGACATTGCGACCCGCATGTTTCCTTCGCTGGCCCCGACTCGATCGGCTTCGAGCCTCGCCAACCACGGTGACGGCTACTTCCAGTCGCGCGATGTCGTTCACGTGACTGTGGACGGCGCTGAATACGAGGTGGGCCCGGACGTTTCGATCACCTCTGCCTACGGCAATACCGGGCGAACCCTCTCGGAAGACTTCGTCACAACGCCGGAATATGCTGCGTTACTGTTCGGTGCACTTCACTATTCACAGGCCAGGGACGTTGGGCAGCTCATCCTCGGCCTTCCCGTTCATACCCTACAGAAGTACGCCGGCGTCCTGCAGGAGCGCTTTGCTGGCACGCATGACTTCGGCGCGGGCAGCGTCAGCATCAAGCGCGTCGTCGCTCTTCCCCAGCCACTCGGCTCGCTGGTCACGTTCATGCGTCAGTCCGGCAAGGACCTGGACCCGGATGACAACTGCCTGATCGTGGACGTGGGGTACTTCACGACCGACTGGGTAGTAGCGCGTGGCTACATGATGGATGACACCCGCAGCGGCGGCGTGCCCGGCGGATCGTCGCGAATTTACCAACAGGTCGCCCAACTCCTCTCGGCGGATGAAGGCGGTGAGCCATCTGGCAGCATCGAGCGCATTGACAAGTCCCTGCGCGACGGAAAGCTCATGCGCTACTACAACAAAATGGTCGACCTGCGCCCGTATTTCGAAGTCGCCAAGGCCCAATGCCAAACGGCGGTCAAGGAAATGCAGACGCGGGTGGGCCGAACGGAGGACATCGCGGCCATCGTTCTCACGGGCGGCGGAAGCGCGCTGTACTCTGGCGCCATCCGTGCCGCGTTCCCGCGCTCCCATATCGTGGCGATGGAATCGCCCTGCTACGCCAATGTCCGCGGATTCTTCGACATCGGTAGCGCACGGCAAGCGCGCGGGTAACCGGCTATGGAAAAGCTCGCCATCAAAGTCACCCTCAACCCGATGACGACGCCCCAGCTCTACGCCCAGCTTGCGCAGGTCAGCGACCCGCGCCTGCGAGCCGAGGTCTTCCGCCGTCTGGCCGAGGTCGGCGCGCAGGTCATGGGGTCGAAAGAAGGCGTTGCGGCAACGCCGACGCCTGCAGGTAGACTCCTTGCCGCCCTGATGTACCGCTCCGAGGCAGCGTTCGTACCGCCGCAGGATGCCGCAGCGGTCGGGCAGTCCGCTACTTCCGCCCCGCTAACCCAGCTCGCCAGGGCGGATATCTCCCCAGGTCCGGAGAAAATCGAACTGCCAGCCGTGGCGGCCACCAGCTCTCTGGACCTGAGTGCAATGAACTCTGCGATGTCGCGATTCTTCGATTGACTTGCTCCGGCTTGACTCGCCGTCACTTCGTGGCAATCTACAACCATCACACGGACGAAAGGAAACCACCACCATGAAATTCTTCGAATACCTTTCCACCACCCAAGACCAGAACCAATTCATCTTCTACGCGCTGATCACCTGGTGCATTCTGGAAGCCATTATGGTGGTCTATCGCGGGAGGCGCGCCCCCAAGGACGCCGGCTGACGCCTTCCCACGCCAGAAAGCAAAAAAGCCCAGCATTTCTGCTGGGCTTTTTGTTCAAGGGGACTTTGCGTTCAGTGAAGCGTGGCTGGCGCGAGGCAATAGTCGAGCGCCGAATCAAACGACAGATTCCGCTCGAGCAACGTCAAATTGCCAGAGGTTTCCCGTCGGTAGACGTGGAAGAACTGGGCATCGGACTGACCAGCCTGGACTTCGCAGGTGGCGGTGCTACGCATTGCGTGAATGTGCAGCTTGTTCACGATGGCGGTAAAACCCTTCTGTGGCATGGTATTTCTCCTGAGGTTCTGCCACACGGGATTCCGCCCGGTGGGGCGAACCCACAGGGCAGAGTTGAAGGAATGCCACCCGTCAGGTGGCGAAAACATCAGGCGGCGATCGCCTGTCGGGACATCAGCCGCAACCGGTGTACGGTTCGCCATTCGTCGCAGTAATCCGTGCCTCGGACCTTGGGCCGATGCAGAACCACGGTGAAGCCATTGGCGCGCAAGCGCTTTTGGAGCGCGAGCGCGTCGGCCATACCCGGGGACTTGCCAGTCTTCGGATCTACCTTGTCAAAATCGGCGAAGATGTGCACGGTGTGGATGCCCATACCATCGGGCACCACGAACTTGCTCAGCAGCACACGGTTCAGGCACGACCAGGTCGGAATCCGGAACAGCATGTACGCCGCGTAGGCATTCTCGATACCCTCCGCAACGCCAATCGCTCCATCGCGAGGCGACATCAGCCGAACAGCCCCGCCGTCAAGCGGCAAGGCGCCCGGATAATTCCGCTTGCTCGGGAGGATCTCGCCATCCTCCGACACGACTATCGCCTTCTCCGGCTTGGTCGGGTGCAACGATGTTCGGTGAACCGTTGCAGTTCGACCGTCAGGCAGCTGGTACTCAGCGATCATCGTCGGATACCGCCCGACAATGCTCCCTTCGTGCCAGTATTCCTGCACGGCCAGCCGCAGGCCATGTGGCAGCGGAGCGCGCAGCCCTGGAACGCGGGCGGCGAGATAGCGCATGGCATGGTCACCTGCCGCGACCGCAGTCGAGGTGGCAACCTGCTTCATGACGCGGCTCATCAAAGCAATTGCGCTCCCATTGCTGCGCTGCCGGCATGCCGGCCTGATGGGAGACACCTTCGCAGGCAGCGGCTCGCCGCTCTCGCCATTGAGCCGGCGCTGCAGTTCAAGATACGACATGCCGGTATAGCGACAAACCAGCTCGATACCGTCGCCCGCCTTGGGACCACCGGCATCGCACTTGCGGCACACCCAGTCACCGCGGCCCCGCTTGTTGTCGTAGGTAAATCTGTCTGTGCCGTCTCCGCAGATCGGGCACGGACCAGGGCGACCTCGCCAGAAGGCGTCCGTGAGGACGTCTGCGGGCAGGTACTGCGCGACCAGAGCGTCCCATTGAGCGGGCGTCCAGTTCTTCACGATATCACTCAGCTTCTTCATAGGATGGCTCCGTGTGGAGAGTGGTCGATGCCTGAGACAGGCGAAGGAACGCTTGCTCAAAGGACATCCCGGCCGCACGAGGGGCCAGAATGTCTTTTCAACACAGCGATTGAATCGGGGGAAGTTGGGTGTGGCGCGAAGCCGAAGATGAGAAGCATGCCCCCGCGAAATCGCGGGAGACATGCTTAAAAGTGCCGCTTACACGGCGCTAAATTAGAAGGGGATCTGGTCGTCCATATCATCGAAGCCATGCGACGGCGCCGGCTGCTGCGGGCGACGAGTTTGGCTGCGTTGCCCGCCACCATAGCTGCCCTCATTTCCGCCGGCTTGCCCGCTTCCTTGCGGCTGCCGGCTATAGCCACCACCGTCATCATCATTCGACGAACCACCGCGGCCGCCAAGCATTTGCATCTGATCGGCAACGATCTCGGTGCTGTACTTGTCCTGGCCGGACTGATCCTGCCACTTGCGGGTGCGAATGCGCCCCTCGATGTAAACGGAGGAGCCTTTCTTCAGATACTGTCCTGCGATCTCCGCCAGCTTGCCGAAAAACGAAATGCGGTGCCATTCAGTGGCTTCCTTCATATCACCGGTCTGCTTATCCTTAAAGCGATCGGTGGTAGCGATGCGAATATTGGCCACAGCGTCCCCGCTGGGCATGTAGCGAACCTCAGGATCTGCTCCGAGATTGCCGACGAGAATGACTTTGTTCACGGATGCCATGTTGCTTCCTTATTAATGAATGCGATTGACTTGCCAGACCCAACGGTCCCAGAGTTTCTGTTCACCGGTAGCGGGGTCAAGAACAGGGCGCCCGGTCGCATGGTTGAAGGCGGGCACCTTCTCCTTGTGCAAGCGCTTGATGCCTACGCGGTCGCCGATTTTGCAGGCGGCGTCGGCCAAGGCGTCTTTCAGGCCTTCACCCTGCAATGTCTTCTCGCCGGCGTGGGTATCCAGCTTCACCGCGAAGGAAGTGTATGTCGCCTTGCCGCCAGGTTTGCGGTTCGGGAATTCCATTTCGCCCCACTCAACCAGCTTGCCCACGGTATAGTTCGATCGCGACGCGTTACCGTCAGAGCTAGGTTCCGCTTTGGAAGGTCGGCGGTGTGGGCTCTGATGCTGAGCAGTCCGCGGTTCCCGCGATTCCCTTGACTCATCGGAACCCGGCGACTGTGGAAGCGAAGCGGCTTTGGCCCCCTCTTTCGCCTGGCGCATGACGGCTTCGGCAACGGACTGCGGCGTCACGCCTTCGCCGTCGTGCCTGCCGAGCTTGTGCCAGCGAGGAATGACCTCGGGAAGAACCTTGTGGCCGAACGCCGTGTGCTGAATGCTGCTATCAAACACGGCAACGAAGTGAACGACATGGTCGCCTTCGTCCCGAAAGAGATTGGGGACGCCACTGATGATGATTTGGAACTCGTTGCCCGCGCCAGTGCCCACGGGAACCTCATCGGCGGCCCGAGGCGCCACTACCGACGGTTGCCCCAGGATAGTGGCAGCTGCGCGCTTGAGTACTCCGAACAGAGTCATGGTCTTGGTCACAGAAGAGACCCGCAGCACAACCGCTTCACTCCTTCGAGGTCAGCTTTCAGGCGGGCGTTGTTGAGAATCACATCCTGCAAGACTTCCGGGCTTACCCCGCAAACCGCGCAGACGTAGGTGTAGGGAAGCGCTCCATCCCAGTATCCGAAGATCCAGCCGAGCGTCATGGAGTATTCCTCCAGATCGAGCGACTTGTTCCGCATACGGGCTCGCAAGAGCTCAGCACAGTCGACCAGGGACTCGGGCATGTTGTCGCCGCGGCGACTGTCACAGGCCAGACTGATGAGGGCGTCGACCATCTCCTCGCGCACCGCTTCGCTCCAGAGCGAAGGGTCCGGCAAGGGGTCGATCTTGGGTGGGGGCACAACAATGGCGGCCGCTTCACCGAAGAAGTCCAGCTGCCACCCTGCTGTCATTGTTTCCATGATGGTCTCCGGACAGGCACCCGGAGACCCACCTGCCGGCGGGTAACGGGTACCCGCGACAGGTGGAAGCCGCCCGGGAACCGGGCGGCGAGGGACTTAGGAACGATCGTGCGTTCCAGTGCGACGGATTGGCGTCACCACAGCCGAACGCTCGTACTTCTGCTCGGGCGGTTCGGCGGCTTGGTCATTCGACGGTTTCGGCTTGGAGTCGTGCTCCGGCATCGATACCTTCGGCGCAGCTGGTACGGCCTTGCTCCACTGCAACACCTTCTCCTTCAGGTAGAAGAAGCCGACGGCGGCAAGAAACACACCAACAATGAACGACTGCGAAGCCAGATACAGCGCCATGCAAAAAGCGAAGAGCTTGAGCGGGCGCGTGATCATGTTTTGGGCAAAGGATTCCATGGTTTCTCACGAGAAACGATTTAAAGGGATTTCCTGGCGGATGCCAGGCGATTATTCGATGCTCGGAAGAGCAAGGAATCCAATGAGGCGCGACCGTTCGGCAACGCGCTTGCGACATGTCATGCATGTCGTAAGGACGCTGCTCGCGTGCGAAGAAAGGAGGTGAGGCGGGCCGCGGAAAGGAAGGGCCAGTGCAGGCCCACGCGGAATGTCAGTTCGGTCTGACCGCCATGTCGATGCGTCATAGACGCTAGAGGTATCCGCACTCTACACGCCTTGCGAAAGCATGACAAGCGCCGCCCCGGCGCATTCGATTCGCCTTCAAATCACAAGCCCGCATCCTGAGCTTTCGCCCTATTTGGAAGGAACATGTTCCTTCCAACGCCCCTTGCACAGGATCAGGTTGTATATACAAGCGCCCCCATCTGAAGGAGGTGCTACCTCAAATCCCGCTAATACCTGTCGATAAAAAGTGAGGCAAAGCGCTGCTGATTTGAGCTTGACTTTCGAAAGACGCCTGATTTTCCTGAGCTTTCGTGAAATTCCGATGCTCAATCTCGGCATAAGCTTCCGTCCGAAGATCGCTGCATCTGTTTCATCAGCTTGACACTTGCTCCTAGCGTGTACGTTGAAGTGGCTGCCGCGATCACCGGGGCCGTAACACCTTCCGTAGGGGCAACAATGAAGAAGAAAGAAGAAGAGAAACGCGAGTTCAATCTCGTCGATCCGAAGCCGCCCGCATTGCGCGAGCTTGCAATCCAGCAGCTGGGTCACTATGTCGATGCCGGAGCTATCGGCCGGATCGTGCAAGCCGCGCAAGAGATCGAGCTCTCGCGCAAGCGCATCCTCAGCGAGCATACCGCCATCGGCTCTCGGCTATTCCAGATCTACCACGTCATCCTCACGTGTGTGCAGAAGCGCTTGGGCGACACCCCCCGCGCTCGCCAGGAAGCCGATGACAATTTGTACAACTTCGCAGTGCGCGCCCTGCGCATTTCCCGCGCCTCCGCCGTCAAGTATCTGCAGGCGTTTCACCACTTCTCCGAGAACAATGATGCCCTGACGTTCCTGAATCTTGGGGAACTGACGATCCTCAAGCGATCGGATATCACTCCAGAGGAAGTGCAACGATTCATCGATGCTCGCAAGGACGATGAGCCCTATTCGCGCAAGGAAATCGTCCCGTACATCGAATGGTCTCGACGCACGCACCAGGAACTCAATCACGTCATGGCGACGCTGGAGGCTGCAGAAGAACAGTTAAACGAGAGCCTGGAGCGCCAGCGCGATCTCGAAGCCCAGATGCGCCACATGCGCGAACAGGTGAACTCCTCCGACGCGCAATATGCCGCGCAGAAGGAGCAGCTGGATCGAACCTCCGCAGCGCTCTCGTCGCAGACCGGGGCGGTGGACAGCCTCCAGCATTCGATTCAACGCTTGACGGACGAACGACAAGCCTTGCAGAAGGCGTTGGCCGAGTCAAAGATCCGGGAGGTCGTGAAGGAGGTCAAGGTCGAGGTCATTCCTCCCGAGTACAAGACCATCGCCGACGCTGTCATAGACGGGAGCAGCAAACTTGAAGCGCTCAACGCACAGATCAAGGATGCCGAGCTTCGCCTATCGGCTTTCACCAATGAAGTTGAACACCACCAGGCAAAGTCGGTCGACGCGCGGAATCTGTCACTACGCATTGATGGCCTGAAAGCGGATCTCGATGACGCGCTCGCGAAGTTCCGAGGCGCAGTCAAAGCGATCAAGGTCAAGGAGCATGCCCCCGCGCTGGTGTCCTTGCGCCGCACCGTGGAGGCCTTCCACAACGAACTGATCGCAATCACTGGAGCCTGACATGCAAACCACCCCGACCCGTTCCATCTATGAGCAGTTCATCTTGCCAGCGTGGGTGCGAGATCGTGTGCTTGCCGCCAATCTGCGGATCAACAACTACGTCCTGAATGCCGTTGCGGTGCATCCAACGCTGGAGAGCATCTTCAGGGTATCCAGCGAAAACCTTCGCTCGCTGCGTGACGACCTCTCCCAGTCGGCGAAGATTCTGGGAACGCCGTTTCTCGCTTACGTACCAACGCTCACAACCATCGATGACTGGCGATCCTTCATCGAAGGACGGATGCCGACCGCCACAATGGAGCGGCTCAAAACTGGCCTGCCCCGCAATCTGTCAGTGGTGGACCGCCTGGCACTCGAGCACACAAACCGCGCGTACATCAATGCCATGTACGACCTTCTCAACATGTCGGTGCTGGCGGCCCCTCTGATCGGCATCTCCAACGAGTTGGCCGCGTACCTGCGGTCGGTTCCTCAGCACGAACTCGACGTAGCTATCACAGAGCGTCTAGTGCCGCTTTTTCATTGGCGCTTCGCAGATGAGATGTTCTGGTTGGAGATTCACACCGGCCGGCTATCGCGGGAGATGGTCGCCCACTACTTGATGGAAACCTCGCCGCTTCGGACCGACCGCCTCGCGCACTCCGGCGTCTGGGGCAAATTCCGGCTGGAGACGTTCGTGCGCGACGCCCTGTTCGAGGCGTTCCTGGCCCTCAGTTGTCGCGCCATGAGCGTGGCATCACTGTTCAACACCAGCATCGAGCACACCCGGAAGACCTACCAAAGGTTGCATGGCAAGTCATCGCCATCCGGCCAACCGCCGGCATCGCTAATGTGGTATCTGGACTCCGCGCAGCGCCGCGTCCAGTCGACTTTCCAGATCTGGCTGTTTCGATCGGCAATCGCCTGTGACGTGTCGACACCGGAGAGCTTCGTCGCGACCCTGGACATCCATCGGGCCTTCTTCTCGGACGACTGCAAGGTACCACCCGAGCGGTCGCTGCATCTGGCCCGCTCCATGTCCATGCACGAAGAGCTCGCGGTCTGGCCCTGCCGGAAGTGCGGGACGCCATACCTGGCATCGAACTCCTCCGCGAAAATCGAGCTTTCGCAGTCGTTTCTTTGCCCATGCTGCAACGGGTCTTTGACGGCTTCACGGGGCGGGCGTCGGAACTGACGCCAATGGCGGCACAGCGACAAGGGGCCGGAGAAACCCACCACCCTTCAATAGACGGGTTGTCGAATTGGTGATCATAGCCACTGCGGCTTCCTCTTGGGGCCGCCGTTATTTTTTTTCGATCCCTCTGCGCCCCAACTAACTGGGCTCAAGTTGTGCGAGACCGTGCCGACTAACCATCCTTGGCCACCAATGTCGGGACCTCTCCGTTCCGCGCGTCTTGACTTCGGCACGGTGTCGCTAATCTGGAATCAAGCGGCTGAGAGCTAGCCGCGATCCCATTGCCCCTTCGAGATAGGCGCGAGGTGGAGTTCGCGCAAGCGTTGGCGCCGAACCTGGCAGACGTTGCGACGCCACTTTGCCTCCGGACAGAGTCTGCTGTCTGTGCTTTGTTGGCAGTAGCAACAACAACTAAGGCGGCGTGACAGACCTGACATATATCGGAAGAAGAAGTGAAGACGAACAAAGACATTGCGATGCTGTTGGTGGGGCTCGTTGGCAATGCAGCAGCTTGGGCAAGCGGAAGTATCCCGCCGGCGGCTCCTGGCCCGATAGAAGTTCCCTTCCTTGCTCCTCGGACAAGCGTACCGGAGCCGTCCTACGCAAAGAGATCTGGACAGTTCGCGCTCTTCAACGGGGTCAACGCCTTGCGCCAGAAGCTTGGCGTCGGTCTTCTCGCTCAGGACGCCGCGCTCGACACCGCCGCCCAGGCCCATGCTGTCTATCTCAGCGCCCACAGCGTGGCACAGCATGACCAATCGGCGGACTCTCTGCATTTCTACGAAACCACTCCGCTGCTGCGGGCCCGGAAGGCCGGTGTAGGGGACACCCAGTGGGTGGCAGAAGTTGTGGGCGCAGCCAGAGGTCCCGATGACAGCGAGATTGGCATAGGCTGCATTGACCAGTGGTATCACACCGTCTATCACTTGCAGTCTCTCGTGACAAACCAGGAATCAATGGGTATTGGATTTAGTCACACTGGTGCGTTGGGCCTGAATCATTGCGTGGTGGACTTCGGTACGAGCACTGCCACACAACCAGGCCCCACATCCAACGGGGTGCCCTATGGGGGAGGCCAGCAGATTGAGGCTGAAATGGTCGTCACTGTGCCGGCAGACGGCGACACCGATGTGCAGCCCGGTTTCAATTTCGCGGGCGAGTCGCCGAATCCCGCGCCGGACCTGCTTACGCCCGGGCGACCCCTCATGATCTACGCGAATGGCGCGCTCGCCGAGGTGCTGTCCGTAACAGCCTTCAAACTCGCTGACAGCAACGGCGCGGAGGTGGCTGCGCGCGTCTTGGTGTCCCCAGCTGCGAAGGTGGATGGCTCAGATGGTGTGGCCGACGAATACCTACGGAACAATGCGGCTTTCCTTGTCCCGCTCGCGCCCCTGGCAGACCGTGAGACCTACACGGCTTCGTTCTCTGGCACTCGGGCCGGCAAGCCGGTGAGCATTTCATGGAGCTTCAGGACTGCTACGCCGGCCACCTCGGCTTTCCGATAGCCGGAGCCCGCGGCCTCGATGCGAGGGCTGCGGGAAGCAATTCATCGCCGGCAACGAATGAGGACTGGAATTGCATGGACTAGTCCGGTCTTCCCGCCAACTTGACGGCTTCGCGGGGCAGGCCTTACAACAGGAGATTCAGAAATGGAATGGATAACAATCGCGATCTTTCTTGCTTTGCCCGCTTACTTGGCGTTCAAGTGGGCAAGACAGGAGCAGCGCTGGGCGTGGCCATGGGCGATTGCGTGCATGGTGTTCTCGTACCTTGGCTTGATCGCTTTTGTCCTAACGCGCAAAGGCTTGCCGACGGTGAGCGAGTATGCTCGAAAGTATCCAGCTTGCGTGACCGAGCGCGGCATGTCGTGCTACCGGTGCGGATCTAGAAGCATCCGCCTCTGGCGCGAGCAGCCTTTCATTGCCGTCCACCAATGGCATATCTGCAACAGCTGCGGAACGTCCCTCTACCGATCGCGGTGACCCGCACTTGACGCGGTCTACGCGCCGACAGCCGTAACGAATGCCTGGGCACCCCTCTTTCCGGGGGGTCAAGTTCGGCCCCTATTCGCCGTCTTGATGTTGGTCCCTTCGGGTATTCTCACGTCCGGCCGGGGATTGCAGGCACTTGACTTCGCGCGCCGATAGGTAAGCTAAAGTAACGGTCGATCCCCGGCCGGTCAAAGTCAGAGGAAGAAAAACATGCAAAACTCAAAATTCGCTCTCTCGGTACTGGTCACTGCCATGACGCTCGCTCTTGCCGCATGCGGTGGTGGTGGTGGCGGAGACGACGGTGGCTCCAAGAACCCCACCACTCCTCCCACTACACCAACGACCCCGCAGGAGCCGACTTCGGTACCGCCGGCTACCACTGCTCCGACAGCGACGTATCCAAGCGGAGATCAGCGGCTTGCGGCCTATGATGCCTTGAA
The DNA here is from genome assembly GCF_044748965.1 of Cupriavidus sp. NPDC089707. Classification (NCBI taxonomy): domain Bacteria; kingdom Pseudomonadati; phylum Pseudomonadota; class Betaproteobacteria; order Burkholderiales; family Burkholderiaceae; genus Cupriavidus; species Cupriavidus sp. NPDC089707. Next base: position 247,380 of record NZ_JBIVHB010000008.1, on the reverse strand, counting down.
CTCACTCCGCCTAAAGATGGGCGTCGGTGCGCTAAAGCAAGACGTCAAGCTCGACATCGCCGCCGATAACCATCTGGCTTACATGAAGGCAAACGGCGCAACAGGCCACTTGGAAGTGGCTGGGAATGCTGGTTTCACTGGTGCGAATCCGTATGACCAAGTGGTTGCTGCGGGCGGGTCAAAGGATCAATGGATTGGCCAAGCTGTGTCTAGCGGGTCGCCCGACCCTGAGACCTGCGTCGCGGGATTTAAGCGGTCCGTCTATCATTTGCAAGCTATCACCAGCAATCAAGAAACGGTCGGTCTCTCGGTGCGCGACAGCCGCTGCGTCATCAACTTTGGCATAGTCACGGGCGCCAAGGGTGGCGGGTATGGTCTCGCGCAATGGGGTGGTCAACAGATGGCCGTGAATGCCGTGGCATACTATCCCGCTGACAACGACTCCGTGTTCGGAACTTTCTACCCAGCTACGGAAAATCCCAATCCGGCGTCCGATCTTGCATCCGCTGGGCATCCGATCATGTTTCGGGTGGCGGCACCGTCAGCCTCCGACGTCTTGACCGTATCCAGCTTCACGCTGACTGGCCCTGGCGGAGCGGCGGTTCCGGTACGCGTGCTGGTTCCATCTAATGCAAAGGCCAGTTCCGTCGCCAGTGCGATCGAGGACACGAGCCTCTATGCTGGCGTGGTATTCATGCTGCCGACACAACCCCTCACTGCTGGAACCTATACAGCCACCTTTAGCGGTGCGCGCAACGGGGTGGCAATCACCAAGTCCTGGAGCTTCGCTGCAATCTAAAGCGACCGCTCTCGGAATGCAGAAGTGGCCCCGCGTAGGGCCACTTTTTTTAATGGCGCGCAGAACTACAGCACATCGCCGGAGCAAATCGCCCAATTCCAGTAGCTGTGTACAGAGCTGCCGAATGTTTTGCCTTGAACCGCTGTCAATGAGGTACCACTCCCGCTTCCGTAGGGCGCAATCACTGCGCTGATATCCGGGCTGTCGCTAAGAATTCGACAGCCGCGATCCAGAAAATACTGCATAGGGGGGCGCAGTGCGTTTGCGTCAAAAATAGCGATGTCATAAGCCATGTGCGGTACTAGGTCGCCGTACCACGGCAGCCCTCCTGGTTGTCCATACCATGGATTGACACCCACACTGTAGATTGTCTGCCAAGCGCTCCCATTCATCGAATTCCGCAGGATGCGAACACTCATACTGGTGTTGTTCATACCCTCCCGAATGTTTGCGTCAATGGCATAGATGCGCGACCATGCAGGTGGCGGCGGCGGAGGTGGAGGCGGCGGCGGGGGGGGATCATCGACCTTGCAGTATGGCAATCTACCTGGCTCCCGATACCAGTGGTGCCCTGGCCTACAGTCAGCCACGGTCATCGGCGGTGCAGGAAACGAGTACAACTGAGCGTTGGCTGCCGAGAAGTCCGCTGCCAGAAAGCATGCCCAAAGAATTTTTTTCTTCATCGATCGATCCTGGTCCTAGAAGGTGCATCCAGTTGTAACGGTGCCCACCAGCTGCCCGCCCAGCGCTCCAGTGTCATTGCCGCTATACCATGCCGCGGGAGACATAGCGCTCGCCTGCGCGTACCAGTAGGTGCCGTAATCATTCATCGAGAAGAACGTTCCTTGAATGGGCGGCATTACATTGCCGGTGATATTCACCATCTCTTGCTTCGGGGTGTACGTCGCCCACGCAGTGCCACCAGGGCAGTTGTCCTTGCCGAAAGTCATACCGTCGGTAACGTTCTCGTACTTTCGCGTAATCGACAAATTGCCCAGCGCATTGTTTAGAGAGACATAGCGGTTGCCCTTGCAGATGTAGCCCACGTTTGTGCCGCTCGTTGCAAACTGGCCATTGTTTCCACACCACAGGCCCTCGTACACATTTGCCACCGCGGTACCGACTGGCTGCCATATGCCACCGGAGCAGATCACGAATCCAGTGCCGGTGGTGCTTCTGCGGGCCGACATGTCAACGTTGCAGGCGGAGCCTGGTGCACCAGTGTTAGTCAGATACGTCTCACCGTTGCTTGTGAGTGCACTCGTGGCCGTCACACGCCGCGCGTTGTTCAGGTCGTTCCCACCCATGTCGATGGTTGTCTGCATCCGGTTCAGTTCCGGATGACCAGGAACCTGGACGCGGTACAGATAGCCGTTGTTGGCTTGAGCGCCGGTGAACGCCAGTAACGATGCTAGCCGGCCGCTGCCCGGATTGGTGTAATTCGCCAGCGGCACCTGCCACGTGCCATAAGCCCCATAGGCTCGGGTTGCGACCATCGTCGGATCACCGTTTTGTCCCGCGTAGGGCACGAAGCCGCCTTGAGCGGCGGCCTGCGCCGCGATCTGCACGAGCTGTCGGGTGTCGGTGATCGGTCGCCCACCTTGCGATGTGACGAGTGCCTGGAGGTTGTTCGGCGTCGGCTGCAGGACCTGGAGCAGCCAGGTCTGACCAAACACGTTGGTCCCCGAGAATCCCGCTGGCAGATAGCCGCCGTTTATCAGCATGGCCGTCGTAACGTTGACGGGCACGCTTGCCGTCGCCTGTGCGACCAGCGTTGCGGATTCATCCTGCACGAACTGCAGGGCGGCCTTGTCAAAAACAAGCATCTGGCTCGCCGCGGCGGCGGTCTGCACGTTCGTAACGCCGGCTTTCGCCCACGTCGCAAAGCCGGCAAGGCTCAGCATCGATAGCATCAGCGCAACGAGATATCCGAGGATGGCTTCCATGCGTTTCTCAGGTGTTCAGCTGGACCCAATGAACCAGCGCCCCAACGGGGATGATCGCCGGCACGCTATAAGCAATGCCGGTGGCAAGATTGACGGCCGTGCCCTGACTGCGGACTCGGAACCACGCGAGACTGCCTTGCGTACTGCTGAGCAGCGCGCCGCTTGCGCCCGATGACACACGCACGTATCCGTACACGTCACGCCCGCCGCCCGTGTTGGCCACGGCCATGCAGCCCGCACCAGCCGGCGCCACCATTCCTGACGGCAGGACTGGCATCACACTCGCGCCGACCAGCCCCGGCGTCGCACCGGCGGTCGACACGCACGCCGAGCCGTACGCTTGTGCCTGCTGCGCCGTCACAGTTGCGATCGATTCCATGCGGCCGACTACGCCAGCCCCAGGCGCCGCTTCTGCTAATTGCCTGCTTTGAGCCACAATTCCGAGACAGAACAGGACCGTCACAATCGGCAGGATGAGATAGCCCATGCCCTTCTCCTCACACTTTGGTCGCTGGGACGCTCACTGGAAAGTAAGGGTGAAGCTGGCGGTCGCGCTGCAGGCGGCGCCGGCGGTAACCTGGTCAGGCAGGCTGGTCTGGTTGAACGTCGTCGTGCCGACTGTCAGCGTCACGTAATCCTTGAGACCCAGCGCGGCACTCACGCACTGCTTAGCCGTCTGGGCACCACCGCCGCCAAAGCGGATGACACCCTGCGATCCGCTGTTGGCGGCCGACAGCGTGACCGCATTGCCCCAGGGGTCAACAAGCGCCGTGCCGCGCACCATGTCCGAAGGAAACGTCCCGCCCGTGACCATCGCGGGGATGTTGGCGGTGGTGAAGTTGGTATAGCCGTTGTTCCCCTGCGAGAACCCGGCACGCGCATTCGTAATCAGCTGCGCCATATTGGTGGCCACCACGCCGGCCTTGTGGTTCTGGAAGCCGTTGTAGCTGGCGTAGGCAACGCCCACAAGTGCCAGTAAGCCCAGAACGATGGCGACGATCCGCCCGAGAATCCCATCCATGTCGTTTCCTCAAATCCACGCCCGCTCGCCATGCCCTGCCACCAAGGACGTGAAGCCGGTGGAAGGGCCGATTCCGTTGCCCGAGGTAGCCTTACTGGAAGGTCAGGGCAAAGGTTGCCGTCGCGCTGCAGGCAGAACCGGCGGTGACCTGGTCAGGCAGGTTGGCCTGATTAAAGGTCGTGGAGCCAACCACCAATGTCACGTAGTCCTTGAGCCCGAGCGCCGCACTCACGCACTGCTTTGCCGTTTGGGCATTGCCACCGCCGAACGTGATCACGCCCTGCGACCCGTTGTTGGCAGCGGCCAGCGTCACCGCATTGCCCCAGGGGTCCACCAGTGCCGTCCCGCGCACCATGTCCGAAGGAAACATGCCGCCCGTGATCATTGCCGGGACGTTGGCCGTGGTGAAGTTGGTGTAGCCGTTGTTCCCCTGCGAGAACCCTGCCCGCGCATTCGTGATCAGCTGCGTGATATTGGTGGCGACCACACCAGCCTTGTGGTTCTGGAAGCCGTTGTACCCGGCATAGGCAACGCCAACGAGAGCGAGCAGCCCCAGCACGATGGCGACGATGCGCCCAAGAATTCCGTCCATTTGATACCCCTTTTAAGATTTCGAAAGCGATTGTCAGAACTTGCCCATCGAAGATGTAAGGATCTCCGAGAGTGAGTTGGAGCCGAGTTGCAGAACAACGAAGGCAAGGAACATCAATCCGGTGAAGGTCGCCGACATCACCATCCCCTTCGCAAGCAGTTGCCGCTCGATGACTTCAGCGTTCTGCCGCACGGCCACCGTGATCTTCTCGGTGAAGTCATCGAAGCCGGCATAAGCACCGATTTCATCGATCAGGTCCAGCGACGGGAACCCGTTCCCGGTCTGCCGCATGGCTTCCGCGAGGTCCAGACCGTCAGCCAGGCCAAGGCGAATCGGCCGCAGGCGTGAGGCCAGCCATGGCGATGCCGGGCCGATCTGTCCCTCCAGCGCGGCGATATCCGGCACCTTCGCCCGCAGCAGCGCGACGAAAGACATCAGCCAGGTGAACCCGGTGATTTCGCGGTACACCGTGAAGGGGAAGACGTGTTGGTCGAAGAATCGCCTGCCCGGCCCGGTCCACCTTGGCAGCGCCCACCAGCTCCAAAGCGCGTAGGCACCCAGGCTGCCGAAGATCACTGGCGCCGGCCATCCCACAGCCAACTGACCCATCCCGTACATGGCATACGCCCAGCCCGTCCACTTCTCGATCGGCAGCACATCGACAAACTGCGGCACGATGTAGCCGCCAATCAGCAGCAGGACCACATACAGCGTGACCAGGTACACAGTGGGCGCAAAGAAGCTCGCCTGAAGCTTCTGGCGCAGCCGCGTCGTCAGTTCGCGCACGTCCAGCACCAGCCGCATGGCGTCCGACAGCTGCCCCGCCTTCTCGCCGGCGTCCAGCACGCTGCGTTCCAGATCGCTGAGGCTTGCGCCCATGGCCGCCATCAGCGTCTTGCCATCGCGCACCTGACGACCAACTTCATGCGCCGCCTCGGCGGCGCGCTTGCGGCCTCGCCGGGCTTGGCGTTCCCGGAAATCCTCAATGACTTGCGCGAGCGTCAGCCCGTTCTCCAGCTGGCTCGATGCCTGTTGATACAGGCGCCGGCGCATTGCCCAGGACAATCCGCTCATAGGTCCTCCCGCGTCGGAATGGCGTCCACGCTACGCTCGGCATCCACCGGGCTCAGACGGCCTGCCAGCACCAGATCCATCGCGTGCGCGATCATGGGCTTGTCCGAACTCTTCCGGCCTCGATGGTTGCGCCGCGCCGCCAGCACACCTTCGTTGATGCAGTCCTGCATCAGCATCTCACTGGTGACCACCACCTCGGCGACCGCCTGTTGACCAACAATGGCTTCGCCGTGGCAGTGTTCGCATCCCGCGCCGCGCACGCGGACGTTGGAGAGATCGCCCCAGGTGCGCATCGCACTGAGCATGTAGTCCGGCAGCGGCTCCGGGGCGCTATCGAGGTTCACCGAGCAATGCGGACAAAGGAGCGGCACAATCCGCTGCGCAATCAGGCCGATGATCTGGTTGTGATTGGCGATCACCTCCATCGCCAGGCGAACATGGTCCAGCATCACCAGTCGGGAGAAGGTCTCGAACGGGTCGGTCACGTGCAGCGTGGTCAGCACCTGGTGGCCGGTAGCCGCCGCCTGCAGCGTGGCGATCGCTTCCTCGACACCGCGGATTTCGCCCAGCAGCACGGCATCCGGGTCCATCCGCAGCGTCATGCGCAGCATTTCCGGGAACCGCTCGCTTTCCGTGGTGAGCTGGATCGCCCAATCCATCGGGTACTCGGTGGGATTCTCGATCGTGATGAGCCGCTTCTCGGGGAAGAGGCGCGCCTGATGGCGCGTGCATTCAAAGAGCGTCGTGGTCTTGCCGCTCCCGGTCGGGCCGGTCACAACGATGACGCCCATCGGCCGGCGCAGCAGCTGCGAGATGAGCTCCACCTGCAACGGCGTGTACCCCATCTGGCCAAGCTTGAATTCGCCGCCAGGCGCTTTCGGCGAGCGCAAATCGAGCCGTTTGGCAGCTTCGATGGCATCCGCCTTGAGTGCGCCCTCGTGGTGCTCCCGGTATTGCAGCCGCGCAACGAGGAAGCCCCCGCCGCTCTCCACCGGATAAGCGGGCCCACGCACGATCCGCACGCTGGAAAGCCCGGTGCCCGGCAATGCGTCCCCGGCGATTTGCGCGTCTTGCACGTCCAGCGGGTTGTAGGTGGCGGCCTTCACCGTGGCGAGGCCCGTGTACATCGCGCGGATCAGGCGTTCGCCCTCCTCGCGGCGCATCGACAAGGCGGAGACCGTACGCAGATCTCCCTTGATTCGTACCTGAATCTCGGTGTGGTGCTCGCGCACCAGGATGTGAATGTCCGAGGCGATCAGGGCGGCGCAATCCGCGATCAGCCGGCGCGCGAGGGTCAAGGTCTGCAGGTCGGTATCCTGCAGCTGACCGGAACCGCGCTGCTGGCGCAACACGGCTAGTTCCTGCGCGGACACCTTGCGCAATTGGGGCGCGGCGCCGCTGCGTCGCAGCTTGGCTTCCCAAGTCAGAAGGCGCGGTGTGCCAAAATGCCGGGCATCCACATAGATGTCGCAGCCGTGCACGGCCAGCACTTGCTGCACGTTGTCATCGGTCAGATTAAGGTCCTTGGCGACGTCTTCCACATACAGACCGGTTTCCGCGGCACGCTGACGAAGGGCCGCGGCTTGCTCGGCCGTCAGATGGTTCAGGTTGAAGGCAACACGATCAAACGAGGCCGGCAGATTGCGCGGATAGAAGATATGCGGCTCAAGTACTTCGGGGGGCGGCGGCAACGCCAGCACATCGGATTTCACAGACGGCTCGGCGCGCGTCGCAAATGCGGTGCCTCCTGCCGACGCTTTGCGTGGACTGCGCCACAGGCGCGAGATCGTCGCAATCATTATTGGCTCCCAGCAGGCAGCGATGCGCCGTCCCGCATTGCGTACAGCTTTCCAGTCCCCTTCCAGGACTGGGCGGCCGCCTCGTAGCTGATTTCGGTCAGGCGCAGGCCGGCCACGCCGTCCAATCCCTCGCCCGGGCCCAGCCATGGCGGCGCGCCGAAGCCGAGGTCCGCGGTCATAGCGAGCCACGGGTCGGCCGGGGTGTTGCCATCTGATGGAAGCAGCGGAGGCGGCGAGGTCAACTGCAAGCCCACGCCGTTACCCTGTGCATACGTCCACATCGACCGCTGCGCCTCGACTGGCACACTGACCGCGCGCGAGGAAGGCCGGAATGCCACCGGCGCACTCGCCGTCGCCGCCGCTTGATTGCCGTCAGTGGAAAGCGCGCCCGGAGCGTTGGCAGCCACGCCGCCCTCGCGCTTCCAGGTGGTTTCGATCGTCAGGGCCGTCGACGTGGCCGGCTTGCAGCGCCAGCTGGAAAGCGTCCAGCCAGCCTCGGCGATGGCCTGCCGGTCCCAGGCGCGCCGGCAGGCCTGCAGGAAGGTGCTCGGTGTCGCTTCCTCGACCCAAGGTACTGCGCGTTGGCGTGCCGCCTCATTCGCGCGCTGCGCGGCGGCAACCGCGCGCTGGCGCATCAACTGCGCCTCACGCTCAGCCGCTTGCTGCTGGTCGTACCAATACCAGCCGCCCAAGAGAAGCACAGTTGCCCCGGTAGCCGCCGCCAACGAGTAGGAGGTCGCCTGCCAAGGGCCGGTCAGAACGTCTCGCATCGGCGCCACGCCCTTTGCAGCACGCGCCATGCTCGCGAGATCCGGTAGCGTCCCTTCGACTTCCGTCCATTCCCCAAGGGCACGATGCCGCTCGCGGATCGGTGCCAGTTCCTCCAGGGTGCCCACCCGGTCGCCACCGGCAATGACGGCGTGCCCCTGCCGAACGGCGATGTACCAGTAGAGGCTGTCCTGCAGCTGAAACAGGCCCATCCATGGCTGGCGGTGCTGGCCGGCCACGATCGCGGCGAGCGGCTTCAGCCCGCCAGGCTTCGCGCCGGCGATCGCTTCGCAGAATCCAGTCTGGATGGCGCCTTCCGCGCTCTCATGCACCACGCCCCAGCGGACGTTCCGGCCGAGTTCCAGCGCACGCGCGCGTAGGACACCCTTGCTCGGCTGGGCCTCCTCGTGTTGCCAGGTCAGCCCGATGGCGAAGCCACCCTTCAAGCCGGGGAATGACAGAATCTCAGCCATCGCTCACGGCCTCAGCGTGCGCACGCGCTTGCCGTTGGCAAGCTTCACCCCAGCGTCGTCAATGCTCACGACCTTCCAGCCGCCGTCCAGCGTGTCGCCAGCCTGGACCGGTACCGTGCGCCCGCTGACATCCACGACGGCGTTGTAGTGACCATCGAACGCGCGCAACGACACCAGCCGGGGCGCCTCCGGCGCGAGCCGCGGCGCGCGCTCTGCGACGCCGCCAGCCGGCATGGGGCCAGCCAGCGAGATCGACGCCACGCCAGCGCCCGGCGCCGCCCCAGGAGGAGCGGCGACCAAGGCATCATCTGCGCGCTTGACTTCTGCCTTGTACTTGGCGATCTCGGCGCGCGCCTTCCACAAAGCCAGTTGGGACTGCAAAGCAGCGAGTTCCGGCGCGTCAGTGGGGCGCGACGGCTGGGCTGCCTCGACCGCAGGCATGCTCGCCGCTGTGGGCGCCACACTTCCGGTTGCTGAGGTAGCAGCCGTCGACTGCACCGACTGGGCAGTGCCGGGTTGCGAAGTCGCTGGGTTGCCCCCTGCCGAAGCGATCGCCGCTGCAACAGGGTTCGACATCGCCGACGCCCCATTGGCAGGGACGGCAGCCAAGAGGCCAGCGGTAGCGGCAATCGCAAGCGCGGCACGGCTCCAGCGAAGATTGAATGGACGATTCTGCATGGAAGTGTCCTCTGTGTTACAGCAAGCGGGCCGAGATCATGATGGCGATGACCGTATCGCCTCTGGTGGCACCAACCCCACCGCCCAGCGCCGCCATCCATGGCTCGCCGATCCCGTTGTTCGTGGTCGCCGCCTTCTGGTTGCGCAGGCCTGTCAGCACGAGCGATTCGCCTGGCTTCAGGGTGATCGACTGGGTGAAGCGGTTGGTCGGCATGGTGCGCAACTGCACAGTGGTCTGGTTGGAAGACCCACCCGAGTTGAACGGCTGCAGGGGCAGCAGATCCGACAGCGTCATGTCGAAGTTCATCAGGATGCGGCCATCGACAACCTTGGGCAAAAAGTTGCTGGTAAACCCATAGGTCACCGTACCGGTCTGGATGGAACTGGTGGAACCCACATTTGCGGCGAGCGTCGTCTGCGCCTGTGCAACGTAGTCCTGCAGCGTCGCCGTCTGTAACGCCAGGACCTTGCCGTTCTGCGTGACGCCCGAGCGCGATACCACCTGCGACACATTGCCGAGCGTCGAGAGCGCCTGCACCACGGCCTTGCTACCGGCAAACGGGCCACTCATGATTGTTGCGCCCAGGTTCATGGGGGTGGCACTGCCTGAAATGGTCGGCGTGCTGGGAGAACTGAACGACACGCCGGGCTGGCCGCTGGAGCTTTGATAGGCGAGCGAGAGATTCAGGCCATAGTTGTCCTCACGGGTCACGCGGACCTCGTAGACCTGCACATCGATGGCGACCTGCTTGCCGTACATGGCGGCCAAGCTCTTGACAAACTGTTCGATGCGATCGCATTGCACAGGGTCGCCAGTAACGGTCAGGGTGCCAAGGTTCTTGTCGACCACGACTTCGGCGCTCGCGCCAGCGACAGCCTTCGCGGTGGCCTGGAGCGTTTCCCACGGCTTCATCTCGACGGACATGGTCATGGTCTGGCCGCTTCGGCCGCCGCTCCCGCCTGCACTGCCGCCGTTCCCGCCGGCGCCTGCCATGCCCCCGGAGCTGCTGTCCGACGTGGTGATCGAACCGTTCATGGACGAGGCATCCGCGAGGCTCGGCAGCATGAAGGTCCGGGTTTCCGTCCGGAAGAACGCCACCGTGCCGTCGTTGTAACGCGACCAGACACCAAAATGCGCCTCGACGGCATCCAGGAAGCCCTTGAAGTTGCCTTCGTACCGGAGCGTCAAGGGCAATGTGACCGCCATGCCAGCGCCCTGGCCCGAGGCAGCAGCGCCGGCCAACGGGGCTGCCAGGTCTACGCGTGACGTGCCACCCATCGGGATTGGCCCGCTAGGCCGTGCCCCGGCGTTTGGCTGCGACGGCGCTGTACCACCCGTGGCTGACGCAACCGCAGAAGCGTCCACGGTCGCGCGCACGCCGACACTCTGTGCGATCCAGTTCACAGCCTCCGTCAACGACCCAAGCGTGCCCTTGAACACCACATGCTTGTTGTAAATGTCCGGCTGCGGCTTGCTTGCGCGGATCTTCTCGCCCATCAGCCACGCGCCTTCATGCACCCGGAATACCGGGCGGCTGCGGGGCGCATCGGCATAGGCCGCCTTTGCATCGCTGCCGATGGCATTCTGTACGTCGCGTGTTTCCATCACCCCGCAGCCCGACAGCAGCGTGGCGGCCGCCACGGCAGTCGCGGTGTAGCGCGCCGCGTTGCTCTTCATTTGCATCATCATTGGACCATCCCGTTTTGGCTGATAATCACCGTGCGATTGCCGCGCCAGCTATCCCCCACCACGTCGGCGCCGTTATTGGCCAGCTCCTCGACCACGCGCTTGACGGCGAGCTCGAAGTCGCTGCCGTAATCCTTGTCGCCGGGCACGATCCAGCCGTCCGGAACATTCCATGCGACTGCCCAACCGGCCCGGGCGGCCCAGTTCTGAAGCTGCTGTTGAAGCGCTTCCCCTTTGACAAGCCGGAACACGGCGCCGGGCGCCGGCGCGCTGGTCGGCACGGCCGGCGTGCTGGCCATGCTCGCCGCCGTGCTCGGGGCCATGCTCGGCGCTGCGCCTGCGGTTGGCGTATTGGCGGCCAGCAACGTCGGGCTGACGGCGGCTTTGGCGGCACGCGGCGGCTGCAGTTGCTGCCAGCCGTCGCTGGACAGTTGCGAGGCGTGCACCGCCGGCACAACGATCAGGCCGCTCACCAGGGATGCAGTGGCGACGGCAATGCGAACGGTTCGGTTGGATTGGCACATAACTATGCGTTCGGTTGAGGTGAAGGAACTACCGCAAGGCGGCGCGCTGCAGGGCCTGCCACCGCGCATGAATCTGGTTGGCGTAGCGCAACTGCTTGTCGGGTGAGGCAGCGTTGTAGGCCCCGACCGCCTTCCACGTTGGTCCGAAGCGCTGGATGTTCTCGCGCAGGATCCACGCGCCGACGTAGGCATTGATGCACCCATCAAACAGGTGGGCGCGCGTGATTCCATACCTGCCCAGGCGCGGCAGGTGGATCGAGTTGATCTGCATGAGGCCGATATCCTCCGAACCGTTGCCATTGCGATTCGTGACCCATGGCCGCATGCCCGACTCCTGCATCGCGATGCTCCGGAGCAACGAAGGGCTGACCCCATGAAACAACGCGGCATCATCAAGGCAGTCGGCGCGAGCTGCGCCGGCCAGCAAGAAGGATGCCGTCAGCGCCATCATCCAGCGGATCTTCACAGCGCCACCTTGCCGGGCTGTTCTTTGAACCGCACCTGCGGCGCGCGGTCCACATAGACCACGTTGCCGTCCGCGATCACCGTCAGGCGTGCGGCAATGCCGTTGAACTTGTAGTAGCGGTCCCTGTGCTCCCCGTTGCGCTGATGGTCGTCACCAAACACTGAAACGCTGACCAACGACTTGGCAAAGCTCAGATAGGTGGCGCCGTCCTTTTCGAAGACCATTTCCAGGCCAGCGCTGTTCTCGCGCGGAAACTCGTAGTCGATCTCGGGCGAGCGCTTCACCTCGACGGACTTGCCGTCCGCAGTCGCCGTGAACCGGTCAACGGTCGAGAAGGACAACACGCGCTGGGCATCGTCCCACCTCGTCCAGATCTTGCTGTCGGTTTCGCCACGCAGGACCAGGTCCTTGGGCTCTTGTTCGAACCGGATTTCGATCCTGCCCTGCTTGTTGTCCCGGATGGCCATGGCACCGAAAGCCGACGCCAGCGTCGGGCCCTCTGGCAGCGGCGTGCCCGCCACCGGCGACGTCGGCGCCGCGGATTCTTTCTGCGCTGCAGCCTCGGTGTCCGATGTCGTCAGGCCAGCCTGCAACACTCCAATAGGTGTCGCGGCGCTCGAGCCGCCCTCAACCACAGAAAAGCTTTTCGGCGGTCCGGCCCGCAGCGCGATGTTCCGGCGCGTGAAGTCCACTTCCGCGTAGAGATTGCGCTGCTCAAGCACCCGGGCGAGCGCCTGCAGCCAGTTCTCTCCGCCGCGCGTATCGAACGACACGTCGTCGGTCAGGGAGATATCCTTCTGCGCGGTGCCGCTCCACCCGGCCGGAGCAATCGACTTGATCATCTGCGCGAGAGGCAGGTTCGAGCGGCCGGCGCGCACCAACGGCTGACTGGCATAGTTGCCGATCATCGCCAGTCGTCCGGAGATCGCGGCGAGACTCCTTGGCATGTCTCCCACCGGATTTGCCGGCTCCGACGTGAATCCATTGGCACGCTTCCAGCGCGCGACAACAGGTTGCCCGCTGACGGAGTAGCGGACCACCTCCGGCACGCCGTCGATCACCCAATACGGGCCATTCTGAATGGCGCCGTCGGCTTGGACGACCTGGCCGTGCCGCGGCTGGATGTACGTCGACAGCCCATCGTTGAACACCATCGCGGGGCGCTCTGCGGCGCGCGCGATGACCTGGTAGTCGAAATCGAGCGGGTCGGTGTCGGCCGCCATGGCCTGCGCCGCCACCAGCGCAAGTGCAGAGAGAATGAACGGCCTGATCATTTGAATTGCGCCACGTGTTTCAGGAATCGGGAGAAGTACGGTCCACCCCGCTCAGGGTTCGCGCTGTGGTACCACGCCACCGCCTTCATCGGAGAGCCGCTTCGTTGCAGGTTCTCTGCCAGAATGTCTTCCGCCACGCGGATGTTTGTGGCCGGCGCAAGTGCCTCCCACGGCGAGGCGAATCGCTTGCCGTGATAGCACCAGTTCACCTGCATCAGCCCGACATCGAAATCGCAGCGCTGGCTGGCCAGAAGCCGGTTGATGGCCGCGTAGGCCTCGTCGCGCGTCGAGAAGAACATGCCGCGTCCGGCCACGTTAAGCGTCCACGGCCAGGGCCGGCCGCGGTAAGACGACTCGTTCATGGCGATGCCCGCCGTGATCTTGGGATCCACGCGGCTGCCCATCTGCGCGAACGGCTCAGTCTTCGGCGCGCACGCCCAGCCACCGCGCCGCTCCGCGATCGCTTCCTGAGCGGCATCGGTCAGCTCGAACGGACGCAGCCAGCCTTCACGCACCAGCAATGCGGCGATCGGCACGGGCTTGCCTGCCAGTGTCACGACCGGGCCGGCTTCCGCCCCGGCATCGACCTGCGCGCCCAAGAGACGTGCCGACCACGCAAGGAACGCATCGAGTCCGCAATACAGGACCGACTTTCCTTCTATGGTGTGCAACCGGGCCTGCCCATCGACCTTCACCACGATGGCATTCGGGCTAATGACCGCGTCGATCGTTGCCGCGTGTGCACCGGCAGTGATGAGCCCGGTAGCCATCCAGAGCAGGCACGCAAGCCGCTTAATCACGATAGGGCTCCAGCACGATGTCATGCTTGACCTGAACCAGCATCTTCTGCCCGGGCTCGGTCGTGATGGTCGGACGGATATTCTGGTTACGGTTCAGGATGGTCTGAGCCGTCTGCGTGGCGATCTGCCCTGCAGCGTTCCCATAGGCGACCAGTCCCGCCGGCCCGACGGTGGTGGTGGTCGGGTTGTCGTTGAATCGAAGCGACAGCGCGCCGATCACCAGCGCACCGGTGAAGATCTTCAAGAAGTGGTTGTTGACGTCGCCGCTATTGCCGGCGGTACCATCCGGATCGGCGCCCTGCATGCCCATCAGCGGCACGGTCTTGCCGTTTGGCAACTGCATGCGCACGAACGCCGTGAGAATGCGTTCCTGGCCGACCGCAATGTCGGCGCTATAGATGCCAACCAGCGTGCTGCCTGCAGGAATGACCTTGCAGTTACCTTGCACGGTGTCGTAGACGTCCTGTGACACGGTGGCGCGGAATTCGCCCGGCTTGTCCGAATTGAGTCCGCCGGCAAAGTTTGCGGGAATGACGAAGCCTCGACTGACCGTGCATTTTGGCAACTTGCCATCGAAGCCGGTTCGCAACGTCGTCGTGCCGCCCGCGTCCCGCAGGAACTGCCGGTCACCGGACAGCTGTGGCGCGGTCGCGCCTTCCTGTGCCAGAGCAGCCGCGTTCGCAGCGCCCTGGCGTGCCGCCACCGCTTGCTGCAGCGCACGCATCTGAGCCGGGTCCGTGACATCGGTCATGCCGGGCGGCCGGCTTTGATTCAGTTGCGATTTGCGCGCGCCCGACTTGAACACCGGTGCCGTGAAGAGATCATCCTGCTCGTTCTTCTTCGGATCCACGGTGGGATTGGCCTTCGCCCCGCCGCCCAGGTCCGCTGCGGTCATGACCGGCGCTTTCGTGTCAGGGGCAATAGCGGCTTTGCGCTGCCGCTCCGCCTCCTCACGGGCCTTGTCCGCCTGGGCGCGAATCGCCGCCTCGAGGCTTTGGCCGGTGTCAGCGTTGCCCGCGCGCTGCTTGATCTGATCGGCGCGCGCCTGTTCCGCCTTCGCTTCGAGCTGCTCGTCAGTGATGGTTTGGAAGTAGTAGCCCAACCCACCGACCAGTACTGCCGAGATGCCACCCAGTGCGAACAGCACATTGCGCGGGAGTTTCCCCTTGACAGTGCGCTCCTGCGCGTCGGTCACGGACGTGACATGATCCACCTTCGTGCCGCGCATCAGAACAGCCCCAAGACGCGACGACGGCCACGCTCGATCTTGACTTCATCGTCGCCGGAGCGCAGCACAACGGTATCGGCCAGGCGCTGTACCACCAGATAGCCGCCGCGGCGGATCTGGTTCACCACCACGAAGTCGCTGCCGTCCTTCACCAGGGCGACCGGCCAGCTCTGAAGCGCGGCGGCAGGCAGGCGCAGCCATAGCGCTTTGCCATCGTCGAAAGCAGTCTCCGGCTTGAAACTGGCGCTTCCAGAAATGGCGTATTCGAAGTTCAATTGGTCCGGCGGCACCGCCACGGCATCGGCGTTACGCGATTCGCCCTCGCCCGTCTTCGCATTGTCCCCTTGCTCGCCACGTAAGTCGTTACGGGCCTTGACCTTGGCCGAGATCGACGTCGGGATGCGGAATCGCACTTTCTGGTAGAAGATGCCGCCCAGAGGTGAAGACACCAGCGTGAACTCGTAGCTGCGCTTGTTCGTGTTCACCGAGAGCGTATTGACGAGACCCGCCGCTTGCGGCTTCACGTAGAGATGGTTGGCGCCATCGGTGTCGTAGTCCCAACGTACGTTCTCGCCCCAGGCCGGATCGCCAACGATCTGCTCGTCGTACGGAAACTCGATGGTCGTGACCTTCAATGGCGCGCTCAGCACGCGGAAGATCTGGTCCCGGCTGTACGTGAACACCACGAGGCGAGAGTCGCCCGGCAGCGCGATGGGATCGACACCGCCATTGAACGGATTGGCCGGGTTCATGGCGTCGCTCAGATCGCCGATACCCAGCCCGGCAATGCCGGCGCCAAGACGGCGCGCGCTCTTGTCCGCTGCGTTGCCATCCGGAATGGACAGCAGCAATGCCAGGCCAAGGGCGATGACCAGCGGGAGAACTCGGGAGGAGGTACGGGCGTCCATGGGCATAGTTGCGGCTCAGGCCGCGGATTTCTGGATCGAGAAGAAAATGGGGAACACGCCAAACGGATTCGTGCCGAGCATGGCTTCCTTGTCGGCCGGCTTGACCTGGTAGCGGAAGGTGATCGCGTACCGCTGCTTGCGCGGCTTGTATCCGTCTTCGGTTGTCGTGGTGACGAACTCGACCACGACTGTGCTGTCGGGCAGGCTTGCGATATTGGTGAACCTGGGCTCGCGTGTGAGCGTTGGCGATGCCATCACCTGCCGGAACGGCTCATCCTCGTCCACCCATGCCTTGAACTGCTCCTTCGCCGATCCCAGCATCTGCTCTCGCACCGAACGCAGGCTCGCAGCCATGCGCGAAGATTCGACCTGCGGCGTCAGGATGGGCTCGATGGTGAACCACCGCTGCACAAGATCCTTCAGCGCGGCTTGCACTTGTCGTTCATCCGGGTGGAATGCGTCCAGCTCGCGCGTGATGGGCTTGCCCGTCGCATCCGCAGACACGCCCACGACCTTCACCACCGACGGCGGCGGCTCCCGGGTCAGAATCGCGACGAGCGCGAGGCATGCGGCGCCGGCTGTAGCGAGCTTCCAGTGGTTGCGGTCCACGGTGATGCGCGTGGTCCGATCGAAGATGACTTGCTCCGGACGCTCTTCGCCATACATGCCCGGCGCAACGGTCAGGGGCTTGGCTTTGTCGGTGTGTTTGCGAGAGAAGCGCATGTGGCGGCAGGACTTTGGGATGCCGCTAATTGAATCAGCGAATTGCCCTCCACCTGGCCTCGAAAGCTATGCCATTTTGCAGAGCTTTCCATATTTTTGGCATCGACCTTCAATGCTAACGAGCGAACGAGGTTTCCGATGCTGTTCTGGCGATTCCTCATGCTGAGCGATGGCGTCGGCGCATCACACTTCGAATGCTCAGGTTTCGACCGCGTCTTTCGCTGATTTTGGAAGGAACATGTTCCTTTTCGCGAGGACGGGACGGCCACACGCTGCAGACTCCGTCGAATGCTCCTGAAAATGGCCTAGTTTTCGGTCCGCCGCGTCAGACTTTGCCCGCCAACAATAGCGGGCATGGAATCAGCGTCCACCAACCACCCTCTTCTGCAACTTTCGCAGCTGGCCGATAGCGCCGTTTCGATGTTTTTCGAATCGCTGGCGCCGCTGCACGACGCCATCCACGCCGATGATGTCGCAGAAGTCATGATCAACCGCCACAACAGCATCTGGGTGGAGCGACGCGGCGTCATGACCCGCCTCGATGTCGAGCTCGATCCCTTCAAGGTCGAAGGGGCAATCCGGTCTCTGGCCTCCTCAGTCGAGAAATCCGCGGTCCGTGGCACGGCACAGGGCATCATCAACGCAGGTCACAAGGGCCTACGGATTGCCGCTGTGATGCAGCCAACTTCGATCGAAGGCCATGCGCTCAGCATCCGGCGGCATCGCGAGAAGAACATGCGCCTGTCGGACTACGTGAAGGCCGGCGCTTTCTCCTCTCGAAACGCACGCACGGAATCCGAAACGCCCATCTTCAGCGGCTCGGTCGAGGACGAAGCACTCGCCCAAGCGCTCGGCGAGCTTGTCCGACAACGCAAGAACATCCTGGTCGCAGGCGGTACGTCCTCTGGCAAGACCACGCTCCTCAACGCCATGGTTGGGGAGATCCCGCCGGACGAGCGCGTCATCACCATCGAGGATACGACCGAACTCAAGCCCAGCGTGCCGAACGTCGTGCGGCTGCTTTCCAACGCCGACAAGGGGGTCACCACCCAGCATCTGGTTGCGCTCTCCCTGCGCTTCCGGCCCGACCGGATCCTGGTTGGTGAAGTCCGCGGCGGTGAAGCGTACGACATGCTCCAGGCCTTCAACACCGGTCACGACGGCGGCATGGGGTCTCTTCACGCACCTAGCCCACGCATGGCCTTGTCCCGTCTCGAAAGCATGGCCCTCCTCGGCATCCCACCCGGCTCCGGTTGGAGGGTCGAGGATATGCGCCGGCTCATCGCAGACTGCATTCACTACGTGGTGCACATGAAGCGATCGGGGGACATGCGCGTGCTCTCCGAGATCATTGAGATCAAGGGCTTTCGCAACAACGACTACGAATTCCAACGTGTTTTCTAACCTCAGGAGTCCTTCCGCATGACCTCCCCGTTCACCCTGCGCACACGTGCCACCGCACGCAAGTATGCGCCATCCATCCTGTTGCTCATCGGCATGATGGCGGTGGCCACCTCCGCCGCCGCCGCGGACGATTCGTTCCTCGGCAATCTCGGCAACTTCATCTGTGGCATCGCCACCTTCATCAACACCAAGTATCTCTTCGTCATTGGCCTGATCGTCATCGTGCTCGGCGCGTACGCCTATGCCAATGCGGAGTCCAGCCTGTCCAAGTTCATTTCGGGGGCGTGCGTGGGCGTAGGCCTTGCCGCGGCGGCGCCGTCGATCCTCAAGACACTGAACATCGTCGCCGCCTGTACCGGGTTCTGACATGCGCAAACACCATGTGAGCATCGGCTTGTCGATGCCTCGCCTGATCGCAGGCGCGGTACGCGGGCTTGCCATCGCCAACGGCACCATCGTCGCGCTGCTGATCTATGTCACTTACCGCAGTGGCTGGGAGATTCCGGTTGCGATCTTTGTCAGCGGCCTTTGCAACCATGCGTTGCTTGCCTGGCTGACCAGCCGTGACCCATGGTGGAACCAGATTCTCAACGTCTACAACATGTACGGCGACTTGTATGAATCCGTGCCCTGGCACGGCAAGTCTCACTCGGTGTTTCGCCGGCCCTACGGCTTTGACAGCGACCTGCCATGCTGAAACTGAAACGCCGGCCGCTGGCCGAGATCGCGCCGTGGCTAACATCCATTACGCCGGAGCTGATCCTGAACAAGGATGGATCACTTCTGGCGACGTATGAGTTTCGGGGTGTCGACGCCGATAGCGCTGATGCGAGCGACATTACCTCGGCGCGCGACCAGCTCGACCAGGCTTGCCGGTCCTTTGACAATCGGATCACCGCTTGGTGGCGCCTGTCCCACCGCCGTACTACCGGCTTCATCGACGGCGATTTCAGCAACGGCGCGGACGCGCGGCTCAACGCGCTGAACCGTGCGCATATGACCACCGGGCGGTACTTCCGGAACACGCACGCCCTCAGTATTGCCTACACCCCCGAGTCGGGCATCGCAAAGTTCTTCGAGAAAATTGGGTATCACATGACGGTCGGGGGGCGGTCGGTCTATGGCGCCATCGTTGAGGCGGCGAAAGACACGGTCCTGTCTCGCAGCGCCTTTGCCTTCGATATGGAAAGGATGCACGCGGATACCCGGCGCTTTGAGGCCATGCTCGATGCCTTTACCGGCGGCATACCGCGCATCAAGCCGACCCGCCTCACCATGCAGGACAGCTATGCGGCGCTTCACCAGGTCGCCAATCCCAGCGTGCCGCCGCGCCGCATCCGGTATCCGGTCACTTTGCTTGACACGCACCTGACAGAATCCGAGGTCACGGTGGGCGCCGAGCGACTGCTATTCGAATCCGCCCACGGCAAGCGCTATGCCGCGGTTGTCGCGGTGAAGGAATGGATGAGCTTCCAGGAAGCGGCGCTTGACAGCCTGATGCAGGTGGATGCGGAGCTGGACGTCTGCATCATGTACCGCTTTCTGGACACCGCGCGCGCCACGGCCTACATCGAGAAGGTCCGCCGATTCTACAAGATGGCCGCGGTGAACCTGCGGTCCATGATGAAGCAGTACGTCTCCAAGGAGGAAAGCGAGAACGACGAAGGCCGCGAGGAACTTGCCAAGGAGGCAGGACACGCGCTCAAGCGGCTCACCGCCGAGGGAATCCAGCACGGCTTTGCCAATATCTCGGTGATTGTCTACGCGGATTCGGAAGGTGAATGCGAGGACGCCGTCAGCGAGGTGGTCGGTGCGTTGACCAACGCCGGCTTTGGGACGATCCGCGAGAAGGCGAACCTGATGCCCGCCTGGAACAGTACCCTGCCTGGTCGCTGGGACAAGCAACGCCGCCTCCAGTTCGTCGAAACGCCGGCCATATCCGACATCGCGCCGGTTCGCTCGGTCTTAGAAGGCCCTTCCTACAACGCGTGGCTGAGCGAGAAGACCGGGGCGGAAGTTCCCCCCCTGACCTGCCTGCCAACACGCCACCGCACAATCCAGCGCGTCGACATGCATCAGCGCGGCGGCAATGGTCATCTGTTCGTCATCGGCCCGATCGGTGCCGGCAAATCCGTGTTCCTGAATTTCCTGGTGTCGCAAGGCGACCGGCACAAGGCGCGGCGAATTCGCTTCGACAAGGACCGTTCCACACGCATTCCCACGCTGCTGAGCGGCGGTACGTTCATTGACGTCACCGGGAAGTTTCAGACCAGCACGCCGGTCAATCCGTTGTCGCTGCTGGCCAATCCGGAAAACTTCACCTACATCACCGAGTGGCTGAAGCTCGCTCTCGAGGATGACGACTTCACGCTGTCGCCTCAGCAGGTTCAGGACCTCTTTGAGGCCGTCAAGCTGTTGGCTGGCTACCCTCGCGAGCGCTGGACCCTCAGCTCGCTCTCGACGATGCTGCATGCCGACCTGCGCGAGCGGCTTCAGATCTGGCTCAAGGGTGGTCAGTACGGGCACTTCTTCGATCACGCCGAAGACGCCTTCGCCGTGAGTGACAACCTATGTATCGAGATGGGTGAACTGTTCCAGAAGTACGAACGCGCGGCGGTGCTGTTCGCCGACTATGCGTTCTACCGGATCAGTCAGTCGATGGATGGCATCCGCTACACGATCATCGAGGTCGAGGAATGCGGCTTCTTCTTCCAGAACGAGCGATTCTATCGGCGCTATGAGGATTGGATCACCACCATCCGCAAGCTCAACGGCGCCATCTGGTCCGCGACCCAGTCCCTGCGTCAGATTGCGCGCGTGGCGAACTTCGAGATCCTCAAGGAGAACATCGCCAACTGGATCTATCTGCCGAACAGCCAGGCCAAGACCAGTCCCGAACTCTACAAGGAGAAGTTCGGCCTAACCGACGACCAGGTGCAGCTGATTTCAGACGCGGTGCCTAACCGCGACTACCTCCTGATCACCAATACCCAGACCCGGATGCTGCAGACGGCATTCTCCGACGAGATGGTGGCCATGCTGCGCTCGGACGGTGTCGCGCAGTCCATCTGCGACAAGCACTACGCGTCGGGGGAATCCGATTGGCAGGACCGCTATGTGCGCGAAATGCTCGCGCGCGCGGCATAACTTTGGAGAATCTCAACGTGAAGAAGTGGATCGCCAACATCGCCATCGCAACCTCGGCTCTCGGGGCTTCGTCTGCCCACGCCGCCCTGCCCGTCACCGACTGGGTGGGCCTGGTTCAGACTACGATGACCGCCATGCAGTCCCTAAAGACCGAGGTCTACGAGAATACCAACATCATGTACCAGTACAAGATGATGGCCAACCAGCTTCTTCAGGCCACCGGCTTGGACGCCGGGGCCATCATGGAGCAACTGGATTCGATCACGGAAGAAATCGGCAAGTACGAGATCTACGGCACCACGCTCAAGGACCTGTACGGCACCGTTTCGGACAATGCCGACTATCTGAAGAAGATTCATAGCATGGTCGTGGCCTCTGGCAAGACGAAGGATCAATGGTTCGAGGACCAACGCGCGCTGCTGAGCAATGGCGACAAGACCGCCAAGGCACTGTTTAGTTTGGGCGAGCAAATCTTCAAGAACACACAGTCCGTGGCGAAGCGCCGACAAAAGATCCAATCGAACATTAAGCTCTCGCCCACCGCGCAGGCCGCGGCGCAGACGACCAACCAGATGCTCGACGTTCTCGCCAGCCAGAACTCGGATCTGCTGCAGCTCATGAGCGTTCGTGCTCAAGCCGACGCGGACAAGGACCAACAGAGCGTCGCAAAAGAGACGCAAAGCGCTGAGGCCATGCGCGCGATTACGATCGCGCAGGATGAAGAACTCAAGCAGCTGCGCGCGCGCGTGTTCTCCCGCAAGCTGCAAGCTGACTGATCCGGGTGCAACGAAACGCCATGCTGTTGCGCCTACTGATTCTGCTTGTCACCGCGGTGCTCTTGCACACCGCCCCGGCTTTTGCTCAGGCAGCAAGTTCCGATACCGGAGCCCCTTCGCAGTCAGGAGAGGCTTCCCAGACCCCGCCTTCGTTCTCGGGTCAGACGGGCACTGTTGCCGAATCCCTCAAGAGTTGGATTGGGCAGTTCGACTCTTTCCGCACCGGCCTGATCGGGGGCGCCACCTCACTCAGTCAGACCATCCGATCGGAGACGGACAAGGTGGCCTACGGTTTGGCGCTCATTACGCTGACGCTTGCCGCCATCCGTTTCGCAGGCACAAACAACCCGACGAGTGCGTGGACGGACATCCTGGAAACCATCATGGTGCTCGGCATCCTCGCCTCCGTCTATGTGGGATACAGCCAATTTACGCCAGGCATCTATGATTGGTTCACGACGCTGGCCAACAAGATCGCCGGTACACGATCCAGCAATCCGGCGATGACTCTCATCTCGGTGGGCGCGGGATTCCTGGACTCGTACAACCAGGCGATGGACGCGGCAAACGGCCTCAGCATGATCGGCGTGGCAGTTTCGGGATTGATTCTGCTCTTTACGTTCGTAGTCTGCGCAGTGGCAGCGCTGATGTACAGCTTCTATATTGCCTTGGGAGAGGTGCAGGCCGCCGTGGGAATCGTCATCGGCCCCTTGGCAGTCGCCCTGGCATTCTCCGACTACACACGGCGCTATTTCATGTCCTGGCTCGATTTCATGATCGGCGCTTCGATGTATATCGTCATTTCAACCATCATGGCGCGACTCGTTTCAAGCGCTTTCACTTCCACGATCGTCGATCAGGCTGGCATTGGTACCAAATCTTTGGCTGGCGCCGCCTATGCCCTTGGTGTTGCCTTGTTCATGCTGCTGGTCGCACTCGAGATTCCCAAGATGGCCGGTGCGGTCTTTGGATCGGGGGGCGGCTTGAGCGGTGGCGCCGCCGCACGCCTGGGCATGAAGGCAGCTGGCGGCATCGGCGGGTTCCTCGCCAAGAAAGGCAAGAAATGACGGTCCATCAGCCCTTGCCTGCAACGGACTTGCTGGCGGCCCACGATAGTCGCATCGCGCTGGTTCGGCAATACGCCAACGAAACGAACGAGTCGGATTTCAGGAGCAAGTGGCTGAGCGTACTGGAGCGCTGTGCCGCATGGTTCTCCAGCATGCCGCTTCGGGCGGCTGAGCACGCCGAGCCCGGCGGGGCGTTTCGTGCCACGGTCGAAGCTGCCTACTTCGCCATGCGCCTTTCCGGCGCCCAGAAGTTTGCCGCGGACCAGACGTCGGAGCGCAGACGCCAGCTTGGGCCTCAGTACCTGTATGCGCTCTTCCTGGCTGCCTGCTGTTCGCGGCTGGACGAGCCTTGTCGCCACTTCCAGTTCTTCCGGCATCGCGATGGGGCGGAATGGGTTCCTGCCGCACACGGGGCGTTCGGCAGCTGGCTCGGCGCTGACACCTACCAGGTGACGCGTCGTGAGGCACCGTTGCCGATCGAACGGATGCGCACGGCGCTGCTTGCGCGAGAGATTCTGGGGGCCGACCGGTTGGGCGCTTTTGACAGCCAGGTGCTCACCGAACTGTTCGGCGCCATCAACCCCGATCCACGGCCGTCCGGGCTGGAGACGCTCCTGCACAAGGTTGTGCGGCAAGCGATCGACACCACAACCCAGTTCGAGGTGAAGGCCCGTCGTGCCGCCTTTGCCCCGGACGGAACACCTGCGCCGTCGGCCCACATCCTTGCCGCCGATGCAGCCGACGCTACGACGGTATCAGTGAAACAGCCGCTGGCGAACGAGGATGCCACGAAGACGGAAGCAGAGTCGCCACCGCAAGCGACAGGTAGCGAGCCGAATTCGCCTGATGCGGCAGATGGCCCCCCAGCGGCCGGCGTAACGCACGCGCAAGTTGAGCCATCTCGCAACGTGGTGCAACTCGACGGAGCCCGTTCGTTGCGCAAGGAGCCGACACCAGAGGATCCCTTCAAGGCGCTCGCTGGCACCTCGAATCTCATGCGCGAGTTCTTCAAGGCGCTCTCGCAGGACGCGGCCGCCGGCAAGACCAAGGTGACACGCGTTGAGGGAAAGGTTGCCATCAGCAAGCGCTCGCTCGGCAACTATGGCATCGCCTCCGACACGCTGATTGAGCATCTGCGCAAGTTCAAGCATCTCTACAAGATCGTGGGGCAAGACATACTCCTGGTCGACGAAGTTGGAAACCTGTTCATGCCTGCCCTGCAAACTGACGCATGAATCATTACATCAACCACTTCCGCCCAATCTACGAGTTCCGGGCCGCGGTCGGCTGGGCGCTGGCGTCGTTGCTGCTGCTCGTGAGCGGCATGCCCAACGGGCCCTACTTCTCTTTGGTTTGCCTGGCATTCCTGCTCGTTCGCTCCACACAGGTGTGGCGGGCGCTGCGGTTCCGGCTTGCCATCTCCACGAAATGGCTGACCCTGACCAAGATCGATGACCTTCTTGTGCAGAGCCGACGACTGCGGTCCGCGGACAAGGACGAGGATGCCATGTATCTGGGTACCGGCTACGAATGGACTCAGAAGCACTGTCAGATCGCCCATGACATCCTGCGCATGCCGTCGAGCGATATCCCGGGCCTGCCCAAATGGCTTCCCAAGGACACCGTCAAGGCCATAGAGAAGGCGTTCGCCCCCGAGCACAGCATCGCCGACTGCTCGCCACAGGGCAAGTCGTGGATCGGCGGCATGGAATCGCTGCGCTTTCCCATCCCATTTCACTACAAGGCGATGGGCGGACACACGTCGATCAGCGGCACCACAGGGTCAGGAAAGACACGGACATTCGAACTGATCTCGACGCAGGTGATCCACAACCCCAATGACGTTTTGATCGCGATCGACCCCAAGAACGACCCCGACTGGGCGGCACGGTGCAAGCGTGAATGCGAGCGCACCGGACGAAAGTTTTTGTACTGGAAACAGGCGGCGCCCTCGCAATCCATCCGGCTGAACCCACTTGAGAACTGGTCCCAGCCGTCGGAGATTCCGACTCGCATCGCCCAGCTGATGGAGGAAGGACCGTTTCGCCAGTTCGCGTTCCTGTTCATTGACCGTTCCGTCAAGGGCGAGCTGTACGTGGGCGACAAGCCGAACCTGCGGTCGATCCTGCAGTACGCGCAAAACGGCATCAATAGTTTGCTCGAGCGAGCGCTGGAGCGATTCTTCCCAGAAGCCGGCAAGTCCGATTGGGAAGAAGAGGTCACTGCGTACATGCAAAAGGTCGCACAGAAGCCGGGCGGTGCGCGCCTGGATGCCATGGTCAGTATGTATATCGATCGATTCGCCAAGCTCGGCAATGGGCACGAGACGATCGATGGCCTGATCTCGACCTTTCAGCACGACCGCGACCACTATGGCCGGATCATTGCTTCTGCCCTGCCCCTTCTGCAGATGCTCGCCACCGGTGAGACCGGACTGATGCTCGCGCCCAAAGCTGACGATTTTGAGGATAACCGCGAGATTTGGGATATCGACAAGGTCATCAAGCAGAAGGCAGTGCTCTATGTCGGCGCCGATTCGCTATCCAATTCGATGGTGGCGCAGGCAGTCATGTCGATGCTGCTGGCCGACATCGCGTCGGTCGCCGGCGCGATCTACAACTTCTACGCCAAGCCGCCCGAGATCGTCCTGGTTGTCGACGAAGCGGCCGAGGCCATCAACGAGCAGTTGCTCCAGTTGCTGAACAAGGGCCGCGGGGCCGGCTTCAGGGCGTTCGTGGCTTACCAGACCCGCTCGGACTTTACGGCCAAACTCGGAAACGTGGCGAAAATGCAGCAGGTCTTGGGGAACTTGAACAACCAGATCGTTTTACGCTTGGAAGACATCGACACGGCCAAGTGGTTCTCCGAGAAAGCCGGCACCACAGCCATCCGCAACCTGGTCGTCTCAAGCAGCACCAGCACCGGTACGGAGGCCCATGTCGGCGAGTTCAGCGGCTCGGTATCTCGATCGGCTCAGCTTGAGAAGGCGCCGCTCATTCCGCACGACCTGGTCATGCAACTGCCGAACCTGCAGTACTTCCTGCGAATCTCTGGTGGCGCCGTCTACCAGGGTCGAATTCCCATTATCACGGACTAATACCAATGCGCAGCAGCCTGTTCCGACAAATCGTCAAGGAATACAAGCTTTCGGCGAAGCTCTCGCCGGTGCTCTCGCTATCGCCGGACCTCGATGACATTTGCACGCGGGTAGTCGACTACATCGGCGTGAATTTCCGCGTCAGCGATGAGCCGCTGGTCAAGGAAATGCTCGCCGATGGCATCACAGCGTGGCGCAACGCGCGCAAGCACGGCGATCCCAATGTCGCTTTCATGATGGGGCTGTTCTCCCGCGCTCACGAGCTCTATGGCAAGCGCTATGCCGCGTTCAAGGGCGAAAAGTACAACGTCTGGTATCCGTTTCACGAATCCATTCCGGCGTTCGAGCAGCGCCAGCCGGAGGGCTATGTCTGCCGCGTCGTCGACGAGCCAGCGCCTGGCGAGATCACCCAACGCTGCGCAGCGTTTCAGCTCGCCGCCCGCGTCCTGACGGGTTACACCTTCACTCGCTATTTCGAGAACTACGATGTCGCTGGCAACTTTGCACACTGACGCGCGCCGGGCGGCGATCCGACTCAAACAGGCTCCCGCTCGCCTTGCCGCCAGGCTCTGTGGTGTCGACCCCGCGCTCGCGCTGCACATGCACGAATGGTTGACGGCGCCGGCGCAAGTTGCCAAGGATATGCCCCAGTCCTTCTCCAGCGGAGCGGCTGCGGCATGCTTTGCGCTCATCAAGATTTCGGTAGACAAGCCGGCTATCTTCTGGGGCGCTCTGTTTGCTTTCTTGAGCCTGCCGCTATGGCTGGCGCTGCGCTGGATCTGACATGGCCAACAGCCGTTTCGCTTCGCACGTACGCTTGTGGTTGATCGTCTCGCCATTGATGATCTGCACACTCGCTCCATTCATTCCGAACGAAAGCGCCTTCGAGATCAGTGAGGCCGAGCAAGCGTCGGTTGAGCGCGTGCTCGGCCAGGACATGGCCGATATCGCCGTGTCAATGGCCAATGCCCGCTTTCACAAATGGTTTATCGAGAGCGGTGTCGTCAAGGCGTCGTTCTCCGGCTCCGACGCCCAGACCGCCTTCTCCGATGGGGGCGCTGCCGCCTTCGGTCGAAATTGGATGCAGCACCTCTGGCTGACGATCTACCGCGCGGTGTATCGGGCGTCGGTGGCTCATCACTGGGTATTCGGCGCGATCATCCTCTTCGTTGCGCTGTTCAACGATGGGACCGTATCGCGAAAGATTCGCGCCGCCGGGGCTGGATTCGCCAACCCGGTGACATTTCACGTTGCGGCTCACGGGTTGATGCTCTGCTTTGGCTTCGGAGCGTCGGCCCTGCTGTTACCCCTTCCCATGCTGGCGACCTGGTGGACCTTCGGTGTCTGCCTGATCGGCCTGCTCTGCTGGCGCCTTGCGGCGTCTTTCCATGTCGGCAAGTAGCCGGTCCCGTAACGACGACCAAGGCCGGTTGCCCGGCCTCTAAATGGAGAAATCATAATGACCACGATCGATTTGACCCCCGCCGAAGAGACCCTGCAGCAATCCGGGCCGACCGACCTTGCTGTGGCGCCGCTCGTCGCGACGTCTCCAACGCTTGGCGCAATAGACAGTTCTGGCGACGTAGAGACCGAGCTCGCAGAGATGGAGCAATCGGCCGACGCACTGCGCCAGGAAGGTCTGATCTCGACAGCGGACCATGAGGAGCGCAAGGCGCAGGTGGAGCGCACGCGTAAGCTCTTCCGGGACTTGGCGCCCGAGGACCGCCAGGCGATCGTTCGTCGCCGCCGCGAACTCGGCCTCCTGATCCTCAATCGCGAACTTGCCGGTGCGGCGGTTGTGCCAGTAGCCCTCAAGCTCAATCACACCCGCCTGCGGCCGCTGTTCGAGCAATGGTGGCCGTACATGAACCGCATGTCGCTGAACCTGCAGCGTTTCGGTGCCGCCACGTTCTCGCGCTCTGAATTGTCGACGCTCGAAAACTACCTTGAACGCGAACTCTCCAAGATCGAGGACTATGTCGACGAGCAGCTGCGCGTGGCGAAAGCCTACCGCGAACAACGAGAACAGGAAATGCGCGCACAAGACGAGATTGTGTTTGTGCCGACAATCCAGCGCCCCTCCCTTTCGCTCGAGGTTCAAGCCTATTCGCGCTTCTCCGTGCGGGCACTGCAGATCTTGATCAAGTTCGATCAAACCATGGACCAGTTCGACTTCATGGTCTGGAACGGCATCCGTGACCAGAGCGACGTCAACGACGAAGTCACGCGCTTCCTGCGCAAGTTCCAGCCGCTGGGGCTGCGCAGCTACACCACGCACCTGAAGCTGATGACGACTGTGCGCGGGATGTAAGCCCAAGTGTCACCTGGTGTGAGCACGTCACCCCAGAGGCAACAAGTTACCCCGTGGGGTCACTTGCTATCACCTTGTGACCTACATCAGCGCCCCAACTGCCTCGAATCTGCCTAGTAGTCGTATTTCGGGGCACTTGCTCACACGTGCTATCACCAGCCACCACAACGGGATTCCAATGTCGCTCGAAAAGGTACTAGCAGTCCTCAATCCCGCACAACGCGAAGTCGTGGACCTGCGTCAGCACTGCCTCGCCGTGGCGGTACCTGGGGCTGGAAAGACGGCGACGATCGCTGCCAAGACGGCGGTCCTGCTCGCGGATCCGCATGTGACTGTGGGCGCAGTGACGTTCAGTAAGGACGCCGCGGTCGAGCTTCGCGAGCGGATCCTCGCACTTGCCGGAGCAGCGACGAAAAGACGACTGCTTGCTGGTACGTTCCATTCTCTTGCCTATAAGCAGCTTGGACGGCGCGACGGTGGCAGCGCGCCAGACATCGCCACCGATGGCGATCGTACCGGGCTTCTGATCCAGGTTCTCTCTGACCTCGGGTTGGACTGGAAGGTGGAGGACGCCATCGCGGCGGTCGAAACGATTAAGACCAACTTCGGCCAGGTACAAAGCGGCAGCGTCGAAGAAGTGCTTTACCGTGGCTACCAGGACTCACTGGAGCGAAACGGCAAGATTGATTTCCAGGACATGCTTCGGCTAGCCGTGGAAGGCATGCAGAACGGCACCATCGAGCCGTATCCGTTCAGGTACCTCCTGGTCGACGAATTTCAGGACACTGACCCTCTCCAATATCAGTGGATCGCCTCGCATGCTCAGGCCGGATCGATTGTGACCGTTGTTGGCGATGATGACCAGAGCATCTATGGCTTCCGATCAGCGTTGGGCTTCCGCGGAATGGAATCTTTTATTCGTCAGTTTGACGCGCAGTCAGTGGTGTTAGGCAACAACTATCGCTGCCACGCAGAGATTCTTGGGACGGCGGACCGAATCATCCGGAATAACCGCGACAGGATCCCAAAGGAACTGGTTGCGCACAAGGGTCCCGGCGGGAAGGTTCAGTTCCAGCGGTTCGCTGACGAGTATGCCGAGGCTGTCGCAGCGATGGAGCATCTGACGGCGGCGGTAAGGAACGGGCAATCGGCGGCAGTCCTTGCCCGTACCAACCGCATTCTCGACCCCGTCGAGGCGATATGCCGATCGCATGGCGTCAAGTATTTTCGGGCGTCCGGCAAGTCGATTCTGAACCGGCCTGAGGCCGCCCTCATGTGCAATCTTCTGGAACTGGTCCAGAAGACGAAGAGTACCGGTGTGGACGCGCTGCTGTCCTTTGTCGGGATTGATACCCAAGAACTACGGCTCCTGCACAGCAAGGGCCGCGCGAATACAGAACAGCGCCAAAGAAAAGAGCTCCTGGAACTGGGCCTTTCGGAAGCATCGGCGGATCGCTATCGGGAACTTATGAAACGGCTTGTCGAGTGGCGATCGCTCTGCGACCGGCAGTTTTATTCGCTGGTGCTGGAAGGAGTGTACGAATGGATGATGCACCAGACCGACTCTGATCCTGCCCGTCGGGCCACGACCACGACGTTCGACGTACTGTCCCGACTCAATGGTCCATTTTCGGACCGGCTGGAGTTCCTGCGCCGCAACAACAATGAGCCGGCGCAGGACGCGCTGATCCTAACAACCATGCACAGCTCCAAGGGGCTAGAGTGGGATCGGGTATGGATCATCCGAGCCGAGGAAACCGTGGTGCCGGATGAGAAAAGCACCGAATCGGAAGAGCGGCGCCTGTTTTACGTGGCCGTGACGAGAGCACGTGAAGACCTGCGCCTATCGATGGCGAAGAAGAATCCGACCTCTCGCTTTGTGTTGGAGGCAGGTCTTGATGCGTCGACCGCTACATGACGATGCAAGCGCTGTGGCGCTGTGATCCGGTGCTTGCTGCCAGCAAGCGCGAGCAAGTCCAAGAGGGATGACGTCGGGCTTGCTCGCAACGAATCCCTGGATTGAACTGCACGCCAATCCTCTACCTGTCCGCCGCGGCGCAAGTACGGCGTGGCCACACGGATTTCTACCGGAGAAGTGGATGAACCACTAGGTATTTCAACAAGCGAAAAAAAACCTGGAGTTGCAGCTCCAGGCTTTTCATCGGTATAGGCAAAAGAGGTCAAAAGCTTCGAAATTGACTCGACCCACATGACGGATCGAGTGTACGAAGCCCGCGCCTTCGCTGTCAATGCTCTCTTCCCAAGTTTGCGCTGATCGAAGATGAAATTTGGCTTCGACGGGCTTCCTGTTGCCCGAAGAACAACAAGCTGCGGCGCTACGTCGCACGTTCCTGACTCTGTGGCCGCCGACGGCCAGCAACCCATGGCGGCGCGGCTCGATGCCAACCGGCTACCGGAGCGGATTCTTAGAGCAATCGCGCTAGTCTACGAGTCCGATGGGCTTCGGACTTTGCACATCACGAGCCGTCAGGTACTGGCGACGCTCGTCCGCTTCGCTTTGAACCAGAAGGACCCCTCCGCGCTCGCCTTCATAAAGAAGGCAACGATTGGCCAACATCTCGGGATCAGTGAAGCCACTGTCTATCGAGCGCTTGGCACGCTTGAACATGCCGGTCTTATCGAGCGTGAGCGCCAGCGTCGCACAATGGCGCAACTCGAGGTCGTTGGGCGGATCCGGTTCTCTGCAAAGCTACTCCGCTGCATTGGAATCGCATGCCGCGACCTTCGGTCAACTGTTCCGGCCCGCTCTGATGAGTCCAGAGCGTCTACCGGTCTCGCACCGGTGAGTGGCGTAAACAAGAACAAACAGTCTTCTACGAAGAAACATCCCGGGCCGGGATCCTTTTTGCGGATTGACGGCCGCGCCGTGCCTATGGACCTGGCGCCCCTCGTACGCGACCAAGCGCTGAAGACATCGGCGTTGTTCCTATTAATGCGGCTTGCGCGAACGGCTGGACATCGATTGTCCGATGTCGTCGCGGCGGCTGGCAATGCGCTCAGGCCGCTTCAGGGGCGCGAACTGTTCGCATACCTTAAGTCGCTCCTCGACAAGCCGACTGACTATGGACATGTGGTTCGAACGTGCAAGGCTCGTGAAGACGAAGAGCGTGCAGCCGAGGCTCGAGCCACACAAGAGCGGCAGCAGATTGCCGAACTCGTGGCCAAGTACCAGGGCAAGCGGGTTTCGGCACCGGATGGCTCAACCTGTGAGGTCGATTCAGCGTCCATTGTGATCACTGACGCCAACGGTCGTCGAAGTTCATTGCGGCATGAGCAGGCCCGCGCCTGGCTCATCGAGATGGACAGAGTGGCCGGGCTGGGCTCTGGCGTCGTTCAGACGACCCAAGCAAGGCAACCATCGTCGGCAGTGGCCCACGCGGCCATTGAAGATATCCGCAGCCTAATGCGCAACAGGCAGTCATCTCTGCATGTCGGGCGGAGGCGCGCGGGCTAACTGTGGCACAACCTTTCGTTCCGTCGCGGTAGATGGCGCTGCGGAAACCGCTACTTGCGCGACTCCACGACATGGGAGGCTCGCCAGTTTGACTGGTGCAACGATTTCAGCCGAATGGCCGGCCGGTGGTGGTCTCCTCGAACCGAGTTTCTTTGCGTGGCTATTGTCAATGGCGAGAACCAAGGCATGAACAACCCACCGCGGCAAGGGAACACCCAAGATCGACGTGCTTGAGCCGTGAGATTCACAATGACTTGGGTACCACCCTGCGGGCTACAGCATGCACAAGAACTGGGCTAAGAAATCGGAAAGCTGCACGGCGGCGGTGTCGGCCCACACTCAGAGTATCCGCTATCTCACGCGCGGGCGGATGCCATGCGACCGAACACGAACTGTCCAAGGTACCAGGACAGATCTGGTGTCGTCAGGATGACGTCTTCGGAGACGGAGGCAGGCTCCAGCTTCATCCGCCTCAGTACAAGCTTGCCTTCGCGCGACGCCAGCCAAGTCCGAATAAACTCTCGGCGAGTTTTAGCGTCGGCGGACGTAAAATGCGCGCGACCTTGGGCCGATTCTTCGTTCATGCGTGCTCGCGTCTCTTCGTCCCGCGAGGCAACGCTGCGCTCAACAGAGGTCTTAACTGCAGCCTTGGCCGCTTCTGTCTCCGTTTCCTCTGTGAGCAGCTTTGTCTGGACCTGAACCATGGTTCGCTCGGCTTCCGACATGCGCCAGTTGTCGCGCAACGCCTTCATCAGGTAGCCGGACGGACTCTTCTTCACCTGGCCACGGTTGAGCTTGAACCGCGTGTATTCGATTGCTTGCAGAATCCGGTCGTCATTCCACGTCTCCCGATTCTCGGATATCTCGGTGAACTGGCGTGTGGACAGGTTGAACTCGTCCTTCAGGATCTTGTAGATCTGGCTCGCGTCAGACAGGCTGGCCATCACCGCGTCCGCCGTGTCCTTGCGCTGTAGCTGGAAGCGGATCCGGTCCACCTTCTTCGATGACGTCGATTCCGTCCGGGTTTCGTAGGACAGTTCGATGTCCGAGATCTCATTGATTTCCCGGACTGCCGGCTCGAGCCAGTCGCGTTTGAAGTATTTGAAGATGCTGGCATTCGCGCCCATCTTGCCGGGCCAGGTTCGCATCTCGTCAAGCTTGATCCAGTCGGTACGCCCAGCAGGCACGCTGGGTAATACCTTGTCGTAGATGGCGCGCGCCAGGCTGCGAGTAAAGGCTGTTGAAATCCGCAGGCTTAGCCAGTGCGACTTGCGCGGGTCTCGAATGTGTGGGATCAGGCTGTGGTGCACGTCGAAGCGGATGCGGCCACGGTGCATCGCCACCATGCCGATTAGCTGAACTTGTACCCAGATGTCATCCTCGGCCGGCTCACGGTCCGAAGGCGTATTGGTAACGCGGATTTTCGCGTTCTGAGCTTCATCGGCGATGGTGCGCAGATGCTTCAGGTTGCGGCTGTCATACCGCATCAGCCATTTAAAGTAGTTTAGCTCAACGTCATACTGATCAGGGACGTCCGGCTCTTGGGCTACGATGAAGTAGGCGGCATCGAGGAACCGTCGCGCCGCCAGCCCCATGTTCACGATTTCCGTGAAGAAGTTATTGCGCTGATAGCCGATTTCGCGGTTCGCCTCGTTGATGGACGTGCCGAGGTCAAACATGTCTTCGAACAATGCGAGCGCCATTTGCCGAGGCGTGGTCCTCGCTTTGATCTCCACAGGATTCTCGGCCGCCATACTTGTGCTTCCCTTCTTTTTGGGCTGGGGTGACTCTAGCACGTGATGGTGAGGTTCTCAACACAATGAACCTCACCATAGAACACGGTATCGGTGGTCTTGGCCTTGTCCCTGCAGAGTCCGCACAATCAACCTCACCCTACGCACAATGGACCTCACCGTCGCGCAAGACGGGCAGCGGCTACCTGCGCGTCCAGCCTGCCGGCAGCGGGGATATCCACAGATCCCGCACAACGTTCCTCACCTTCGTGGGCTCGGCACAAGAACTCGCACCTTGCGGAACAATAAGTCTCACTCTGTTATCACAACAAACCACACGATTGCGGCACAACATACCTCACCTTCGGCACATCACACCTCACCTTGATAGCATCAAGTGTTTGATTAGAAACAGTTTTGATTTTTCCTGTTTGTTTGTCGGTGGGTTTACTTTCAAAAAAAAGCAAACAAACAGGGCACGGGCCACGCCCGTTCGCTCGCATACTGTGCTGTGCCTCGGCAAATGGATACGAACAGCTCACCGTCTAACCCTGGCGTCCTTGTTCGCTCAGCCGTTGACACCGACGTCGAGCTAGACGTGTCGCATCGTTCTTCGCAAGAACTGCAACTGGCCCGCTGCTCCCCTTCCCCCCGTGCTAATAGGCGTCTGATGGTGAGGTTCTTTGAGCTGCTCCAAAGGTGAGGTCGGTTGTGCAAGACGCCTCCGAGGTTTCATTTAGGGTGAGGTTCATTGTGCGGGCCAAATGAAGCTCGTGCCGAACACGCACAATTGACCTCACCTTTGCCATTGCCACGGATATCCATCGGTCGAGGCACCGTGGACAAAGCGTGTGTGACAGGACAGGGCGCGCCGCCCAGCGAACAGCGGTGGGGCCAATTACCCAAGGCTCAACTGGCAAGGTGAGGTCAATTGTGCAGAATCCCAGTATTAAGACTCCGCCCAGCTGGAAATCCGCATCACGACCGCTGGATCGACCAGGCATGGTGAGGTCATTTGTGCTGGGTGGCTGTGCCCGTGCACCCAAAGGCAGCTTGTGCACAGACCGTTTGTATAGGGCTGTGCAGGCCTAGACGCCCTTCGTTGCCTAAAATCTGTGCAAAATTGTTGTTTGTAGAAAAAGTTGGATTCCAAAACAACAGTTTATGAAGCATTGCTCAAGCGTTTCCTGTATTCTGAGCTTTCCAGAATTTTGCGGAAAAACCTCAGAATGGTGAAAACGAGCCAACTTCCTGCAGTCGATCGGACTGTGCCGCTTGAGCAGATATCCCAGTTCGCGGAAAAGGTCACCATTTTCACGGATGAACTGCGTGAGACGATCCTTGCGCCGCGCCCCAGAAAAACCGCCCCGGTATTCAAGACCGGGGAGATCGCGGAGATGTGCAACATCTCACATTCCCAGGTGCAATACCTTGCCACCAAGGGCGATGGGGATTTGCCGCCAGGCACTGCGGCGGGAACTGGACGCACCCGGACCTTCACCTTGGAGGAGGCGCGCACGTGGGTGCAGAAAGTTTCGGACATTTACCAGACACCACTAGTCACCGGTACTCGGGAGCCCGAAGGAAAAATCATCATCACGGCCCAACTGAAGGGTGGTTCGGCCAAGACTACGACCACGATGTGCCTTGCCCAAGGACTGACGCTGCGCGGCCGAAAAGTGCTGGTGGTGGACCTGGATCCGCAGGCGTCGCTCTCGGAACTGTGTGGGTTGTACGCCGAGAAAGACGTCTCGCCGGAAGACTCTGTTTTGCCGTATATCTACGATCAGCAGATTGAGGGGGGCTTGCTGTCCCAAGTGCAAGAGACGTACTGGGACGGCCTGGATCTCATTCCCGCGCACACCGAATTGATCGGAGCAGAGTTTCATTTGCCTGCCATGCAAAAGGTCAAGCCGGGCTTCCGCTTCTGGACTGTCCTCAGGGAGGGACTGGAGCCGTTACGGAAGCACTACGACTACATCCTCATGGACACGTCGCCCTCGCTTTCCTATATGAACTTGAATGCCCTGCTGGCGGCGGACGCCATGGTCATGCCGATGGTGCCGGAGAACCTGGATTTTATTAGCTCGCTGTCATTCTGGCGCCTGTTCTCGGATGTCTCCAAGAGCTTCATCAAATACGAAGCGGACAAGAAATACGATTTCGTGTCGTTGCTGCTGTCAAGGGTCGATTATGGACGTACGTCCTCTGCACCTATTGTCCGCGCGTGGGCGCAAAGCGCCTATGAGAGCTGGCTGCATTCAATCGAGGTGCCCGCGAGCTCTGTGATGAGCACGGGGGCCCTGGCTTTCTCAACGGTATTCGACGTGAGTAGTACCCATAGCGCTGCAAAATCACTGCAGCGGGTACGCCAGCCCATTGTGGACTATTGCCGATGGTTGGATGAAATCTACGCAGAAAAATGGAGGAGCGCGCAATGAGTAATATGCGAGAACAGCTATTGGCGAAGACGGCTGGTATCCGGAAGACGTCGGCAATCCAGAAGGACGAGATCAAGCGCAACGATCGCACGCAGACGGCCCCGGGATTGGCTGGCGCACTGGCCGTGGCACAGATGCGCGTGCAGGAGCTCGAGGCCGCAGGCGTCGCGTCGCTACTCGCGGTTGCTGACATCGTGCCGAACCCCTGGCAGCCTCGGCGCGTCTTCAACGATTCAAAGCTCTCGGACCTTGCTGAGTCCATCCGAGAGGTTGGGTTGATGCAGCCCATCGTGGTGCGCCGTGCCGAATCGGGCTATCAGATCGTGGCAGGTGAGCGCCGGTGGCGGGCCCACAAGATGCTGGGCGCCGATACCATCAAAGCGGTGGTCGCTGAGCCGTCTGACGCCGATATGGCAGTTTTGGCGCTCGTGGAGAACGTTAGCCGGGATGATCTCTCGGACTATGAAATTGCGCTGTCCATCCGTCAGACCGAGAAGGAATTCCCGTCCCGCTCACGTCTGGCTGAGGCCCTCGGGTTGTCCAGAAGCGGCCTTTACCGATTCCTAAGCTTTACGCAACTTCCCGACTTTGTAATCCGGGATTTGGATCTTCAGCCTACCCTGCTCGGCGGGACGGCGGCCGACGCGATCGTCACGACTATCCGAAAGTATGGTGAAGCCGGCAATGCAGCGGCGAAGGAAATTTGGGCTCTGGTGGCATCCGGCAAGATGGACCAGAGCAGAGCGGCAAGTGCGATTAAAGCACTGGCAACCCGTCGAGTTGAAGCCGCCAACTCAGCGAGCGAGCGAAGCATCGACAAGTTCTTTGCCGGTAAGGAGCATGCCGGCTCGATTACCAAGGATGCTAACGGCTTCACCGTCAAGATCAAGTCCGGTGCACTGAGCGAGGCGCTGGAGACTCAGATTCGCCAATTGATCAGCGAGACGTTCCACCACCTGCCGAAGTGAGCTGACACGACGTGACAAGGAGGCCCGCCGCATGGCGGGCTTTTTATTTGGCCGCGATCGGCAAATCGGCTGGCACGCTGCTACCGTGTCGGGCAGGGTACGCTTGCACGGTCCTAGAAATCGGATAGCTGTCCCGAGTTGGGACACTAGCGGCTACCGGGAGCTTTTGCTCGCTCCAGCGCTATGCAGGCGGGACGCCACGCGGGAAGTTCCTCTGCCCTCTAGGGGACAGAGAGCAGGACCGAAAGGCGGGAGTGCTGCAGTGACCGGTGCATTGCAACAACTGTCCCAAGTGGGACACTTGGATCTGGCCGATGTGCGGTCACACCGAGAGCCCCGGCGAGTGTTCGCAACTTGTTGGCCTCGATAATAGTGAGTGGTCCCGAAGGCCGGACGGGGGAGACTGTCCCGAGTTGGGACACCCGCCCATGGTAACGCTCAGGCGCTCCACCGAGCGTTGCTACACCGAGGTTGGCTAAAGTGGCGAGACGCAGGCGATCCGGGGAAGTCGGTCCCGTGGGCAGCGCGACGCACGGCGGCAAAGTGTCACGCGACGGAACGCGGGAGAACTGTCCCGACTTGGGACACCGGGGTGGCTAGATCTGGCGGCGCGACCACCAGCGGTTCACGCGAGTCTGAGCGCAGGGTTGGGGCAAGGCCAGCGATCCTAACGCACCTTCAGTGTGGACCGACGCTGGGGTACCTTACTCCATACAGCAACCAGGACTGTCACGGCTCCGGACGCTTATTCAGGCGGGATTGCTCAATCTGGCTGTTCCGCTTCGCAGGGACTGTCCCAACTCGGGACACCAGGGCGCCGTGCACACTGTCAGTGGGACAACTAAGGCGCAAGCACCGCTGGGACATATTGCCGGTGACAATCCCAAGCCTCCATGGTAGCGCTTGGAAGTCCAATGCTCAGACGCCGCGCCTGTGGGCGGGGCTGCGTTGGACAAATGGGAGGCCGCCAACGAGCCGACGAACGGAGTCCACCGCGCCAGTAGTGTTCTGTCAGGCAGCAAGGTGACACGCGATGGAACCTGTAAAAGCTGTTCCGACTTGGGAAACTGAGCTGGCTATAGCCTGGCGTCGACCAACTATCACGGAAGGCCTTGACGCGGCCTTTTGGAGGGAGGCCGATGCCCTCGCGACCAACAGGCCGGCCACGCGTGTTGCCACGACGCTGGCGGCAGACCTGAGTCGGGGCCGTGGCTAAGAGTGTCCCGACTCGGGACACTTGATCAGTGGCAAGGCGCAAGCACCGCCGGGACATGTTGTCGGTGACTATCCCAAGTCGGGACAAATGCCTCCATCGTTGCGCACAAATGGCCAATGCTTAGGCGTCGCGCCTTGGGGCGCGGGCTGCGTTGGGTTAAGGGAGGGCCGCCAACGAGCCGATCAACGGAGTCCACCACGCGGGTAGTGGTCTGTCAGGCGGCAAGGTGACATGCCATGGAACGTGCAAGAAACTGTCCCGACTTGGGACACTTGGCGGGCTTTATAGCCTGGCTTCGATCAACTATCGCGGACGAGCCTTGGTGCAGCCTTTTGGAGGGATGCCGACGCCCTCGTGACCAACAGGCCGGCCACGCGCGTTGCCACGACGCTGGCATTGATCAGCGTCGGGCCGCAGCTAAAAGCGTCGTGACTCGGGACACGTGATCAATGAAAACTACCGAAATAGGCTGTTCCCGACCCGTGGCTTCGCAGGGAGTGTCCCAACTCTGGCCAATACGTCCTAGGATCTCTGTCAGCGACATCTACCCAGCGGGAAATGCGTACAGGACAGCCACGTGCCTGCGTTGAGCTACTGCAGGCGATTGCCTCAGGTTGGGACAGTCGTCCGCACGGCGATAGCCGGGGATCTGGAACAAGGCCAAGGGCCGTGGCGGCTTGCAGATAGGTAAAGCACATTGCAGTGATATTGCCGGCTGCCCCCAAATCAGCACAGTTGTCGCCATGGAGGCGAACGGAGAGCACGAGGGGCAGGCGCACCTTGCGCCGAAGCCGGGCACGGTGCGGCAACGTGCGATCGGTCAACGGATCGGGTGGGCAATGATCTGACCGGCGGCAAGCTGATACGCGATGGACCCGCACGAAAAGCTCCCAACTTGGGACACTGAGACGGCTATCCCCGTGGCCGTTAGCAGGGCTGTCCTCCGGCGAGCGCCGTTGCTGCCCCAGGGATGCGAGCCAACGAGCCTGCCAGCCAGTTGTTGGTCGAACTAGTACATCACACCGACGCTGGCGGCAGACCCAAGTCGTCCGGTAGCCAGGACTGTCCCGACTCGGGACACTTATTCAGGGAGATTTGCCGAAACGAGGTGCTTTTTCCCCTGCCCGGGCAGAGGCTGTCCCAAAAGCGGGGCACAACGACGCAGGACCTCAGTCCAGCGGACGATTCCCGACGGCCGGAGCAGAGTTCTGAGGGTGTGAACTGACGCGCGACAACTCCCCGTGGCGGGCAGTTGGCCGGATCTCCGATGAAGAATGGTGCGTCGACGCCACCGTCCGAGAAGAAGCCCCGGACAGTTGTGACCACGCAGAGGCCGCTTCGCAGCCGCCAGCGGCGCGCGTCCGCAAGGCTGTAGACACGCACAAGCCGCAGCGTCAGCGCCAAGTCAGGCGGCTGATCTCCTTCCGAGCCAACTCACTTAACTGGGGAAGAGCTTCGACACCGCAGCGAGGCCGCGCGCACGTTCGGCGCGGACATACAGCGAGGTCGTTTGCAGTGAAGCGTGCCCCAGCAGCCGTTGCAGCACATCTGCGGGCATCTCGTTGGCCACTGCATGCGTGGCGAACGTATGCCGCAGCGCATGGGGCGTGACGTGGCGCAGCAAATTTCGCTCTACCTCGGACAGTGACAGCGTGGCATCGTTAGCGATGCGAACCAGCGTCGTCGTCAACAGCTGGTACAGCCCATCCGGTGAAAAGCCCTTGCCGCTCAGCACGGGTGTACCGTCCTCCTCGCTGAGGTGCTTCGCCCGGGCCGTGCGCGTGGACGGGACCACCACCGGTGAGAGCAGCGCGAGTTCCTGGTCCGGATTCTCGAAATCGTGGCCGCGGTCCGCCCAGTGCGTACGCAAGGCGTCGATGGCTCGCGCCGGGAGGAATACCGTGCGCCACTGTTGGCGCTTGCCGAGCAGCGCCAGCTCCCACAGCCCAGCGGGAATGCCGGCCTGCTCCGGAACCGGCTGGAGCTGGGAACGCTGCGCGCCAGCCGCCTCCTCGCGGCGCGCGCCACTGCATCCCAGCAGCAGCACGGCCGCTCGCGCCAAACGGTACTGGGCGCCGGGTGCGTCGGCATCCTTCGCGGTCAGCGGCGCCGCCACCGGCACCGCGGGCCATTGCGCGCAGAGCTGGTCAAGGATGCCATCGGGCTGCACCAGTGCCTTCCACAGTGGGGCCGGCATGGCTTTCTCGACCGTGATCGGCACTTCCCGGCGCACTGTCAGCGGATCCTGGACCAGCAGCCAGGGATTGCCGCCCAGGTAGCGCACGCCCACCAGCCAGGTAAAGAAGCCCCGCAGCACCAGCACCGCGTAGCGCTGGGATTCCGGCTTGAGGGCGCCGGCAAAGGGGCGCCAGCGGGCCGAACTGCGGGGCGCCTTGGGGCCGATCCAGGACGGATCCGGCTGCGCCAAGAAATCCTTGTAACGCTCGCAATCGTCGGCGCCTACGCCGGACAGCGCGATGCGACGCACGCCCACGCACCAGAGCAGGAAGCGCTCCAGTTCCTTCTGGTAGGCGCGTGCGGTCTTGTCCCGGTCACGGAAGCGGGACAGGTAGGCCTGGATGGCCTCCAGGTCATGGCGGGCCGCGATCAGGCAGTAGCCCGGCGCCCGGTTGCGGCCCGCGCTGCCGTCGAGTGCGGGCACGATCCGTCCGACCTGCTCCAGTGGCACCAGCTTGCGCGCGAGCGCAGGGCCCAGCTCGACCAGCGCCGTCTGGGGCGTGTCGTCGACGACCACGAGCGGGCCGAGCGTCGCCGCCTGGGACTGCAGCCAGCGCTCGATGGCGCGCGCCTTGCCGGCCCCCAGCCGGGGCACCGGCAAATACCAGCGCCGGCCGCGCAGCGCGATGTAGCCTTGCAGCTGCCTGAGCGTCTGGATGTGTTCGTGCCGCAGCGCCCGGAACACGATCGGACGCAGCCACGCGGACACCGGGTCGTCGGGCTGCGGCGCGGAGAAATCCTGGTCGGCGGCGCGCACCAGGTAGTCGATCGCGCTCTTCGGCCAGCGATTGAAGCGGCGCGCGTCCGCCAGGCTCGCCGACAGGTACGGGTTGCTCAGGCAGACGCGCTCGACCAGGTGGTCGCGCATGGCGTCGAGCCGCGCTTCCAGCTGCGCCGTGGTGTCGATGCCGGCGGCATGCAGCGCGTCCTCGTCATAGACGCGCGCCAGGATCTGGTCGGTCGGGATGCGGTTGAGCCGGAAACGCAGCGCTGTGAAGTCGGCGCGGGTATAACGCGGGGTGTCGGCGGCGACGAGGTTGTGTTGGGCCATGGCAGCGAAGGTGGGTCGGCAGCGCCCATATCTTACCTGATAATATTGCCTTGGCAGGGGCGCTCAGCGCGACGCCCGCGCGGCGGATCACCAACGGGCTCGGGCGTGCAGGTGGCGTCGCGAGCAGGGCCGCACCGCCATTTTCGGCTACACTGTGGGAAACGCGCCGCGCCCGTGGTGGGTTTCAAGCGGTGCTAGCGCCGCGTCCGCCGGCCTTCTGGCGCCGGTTCCGCCACCTCCGCTGTGGCCGTTTTCCCCAAGTGCAGCTTGAAAAACCCGGCAAATCCCCTAAAAAATCAAGCCTGATAATGGGGATTATCAGGTAACCATATCGAGCACATCTTAAGTCACTTTCCGCCCACCGCTCGCTCACACAACTAATGTTGTGTCTATGTCGTCAACTAAAGTTGTAACCACTCGCGTGGGTGGGCTGAGCCGTCACATCGACTGCAATCCGGCGCTGAGCCTGTCTATATGATGGGTCGCGCGGGCCAGAAAGAGAAGGGGCAGATCAGCGCCCGGCAAGATCGGGCAGGGCTCGCGCCCGCTGGTAGCAGCGGGCCACCTCGGTCAGCTCATGAG
The DNA here is from genome assembly GCF_044748965.1 of Cupriavidus sp. NPDC089707. Classification (NCBI taxonomy): domain Bacteria; kingdom Pseudomonadati; phylum Pseudomonadota; class Betaproteobacteria; order Burkholderiales; family Burkholderiaceae; genus Cupriavidus; species Cupriavidus sp. NPDC089707. Next base: position 205,114 of record NZ_JBIVHB010000008.1, on the reverse strand, counting down.
CCTCCTGCCAGAATCCCTTCCTGCGGCGGACGATCGCCACAAAGACGTGGTAGCCCCCCGCCGGCCACGGCGGAATCGGTGCGGGCGTTACCGCGTGCGCCGAGCTGGGAAACGGTAGCGCGACCCTTGCGATCCGCTGATAGTCCATCGCACAGCGCCGCAGGCTCGCGATCGCCCCGGCCGGCGTCGGCGCCCATGCCTGCAGCGGTGCGTGATCCCAGCGTGCGACATAGCGGGCATCGGCCGCGCGATAGAGCCAGCACCACGGATGCCCGTCCTGCAGGCCCAGCAAGCGACGACGTCGCACATCGCAATCGGCGGGTGCGATCGCGTCGATCACCTCCCAACCGGTCTCTTCCGACCAGGTCAGGCACGCGCCACGACTGGCCGCCCACATCGTGTCCCGGCGCGCCTGTCGGCAGGCGGCCGCTGCCACCTGCCGCATTGCTCTATCAGCATGCGGGACCGCCGTCCACTCTGCCGGGATCGCCGCCGCGAAGCCGAGTCCGCTGGGCGTGAGGCGCGCCAACCAGGCGCTGTCACACCACGATGTGCTGGGCGCCGCGTCTGCCCAGGTGGCGACGCCTGAGCATACGGCCGCGGTGGCGCGCGCTTGCGCATCGCGCCAGACCGCGCCCAGACTCACGCGCGCCGCATGGCAGGCAAGCCAGTGTCGCGTCGCGGCATCGGCATGGTTCGCACCGCGCACCTGACAATCGGCTTGCACGGGTTCAGCAAGCTGACCCACGGTCCCTGCCGGCGGCGGGCGATCGGGCCAACGCCGTTGTTCAATACCAGGTTCGGCCGCACGTCCCCACAGCAGGTCGATGAATGCCTGTCGCGCGCGGGGACTGCTGCCGATCCACGCGCTGATCGCCAACGGATCGCACGAGTCGATGAACCGGGCCACCCATCTCGCGCCGTCGGGAGCCAGGTGTCGGCGCACGTGGCGGGCGAGCGCCCGATACACCGTCGTGGCCGGCAGCGACGGCCAATACGAAGGCTTCCCGTGCTCGCGTTTGTCAGGTGGTGGTGGCGCATGATCTCGAGATGGCGTTTGCCGTGGGCGGGGCGTGTACCACGCCGTGCTGATTGGGGGCGGTACCAAACGGATCGGCCGCAAGCACGCCGGATAGGCGAGGCCCAGCGCTTGCGCGGCGGTGATTACCCACTCCAGGCCGTCCGGCGCGTGTTGGCACAAGGCTTCGTCCAGCCGCGCCGACCGGATCAGCCTCGCCATTGCGTCCAGCCAGGCGGCGACCGGATCGAGCGCATGGGTGGTCTCCGGCGCCAGCGTTGGCCGACGGCAGGTTTCGTGCGTAAAAAAGTGCAACCGGCCACAGCGGCAGCTGCCGGCCGCTGCGTAGTCTTCCAGGGAGTGCAACGTCGCGTGAAACGGCGCGCCGCAGTGACAGCGGTTAACCAGCGGCGTTCCGTGGATCGGGCAGGCGTCGAGCAACGCGACGGAGAAAAGCCCTGTATGGTAGCCGGCGGCGAGACAGGCGAAGCAGAGGCGCGGCTGCGGCACAACCAGCGACGCGCTTAGCCAGGACGGCAGCGCGTCGAGCGTCGACCACCGAAATACCTCCGGCGTCTCGCCGAGCAAGCGTGCGAACGCTGCGACATCGACGCCACCGGCGCGCTCGAGCAACGCCACCGTCGCGGCAGGACGCGCCCCGGGGGCCGGCAAGTCATGTGGATGGAGCACATTGAGCGCGCACGCGCAGTACCGTGTGCCAGAGCGATGCATAGGGCAGCACGCTGCCAACATGCCAGGTCAGACGCCTGTCAGGCATGCGGGGTCTGCCCGCGACCTGCGTGCCGCAGGGCTGCGGTCGCCGACACCAGGGCGATCAGCATGCTGTGCCCGCAGTTTTCAACGGCGGTCCGCCAGGCTTCGGCCGAGGTCGCGATCTCGATGTCGGTGCCGCCGGCGATGCGTAGCAAGACATGGCGGCATGCTTGTGCCACGGTCTTCATCGGGAAGTCGATCGGTCCCGCGTAACGTGGCGGCAAGGTTTCGTGCATGGCCTGCATCAGCGCGTCCGCCTGCTGCGCCATGCGAAATCCTCCGGCCCACGGACGCGGTGCCAGGGCTGCCGTGAACGAACAACCTGAACCAGGGGGCCATTCGCTGCCCTCGTCGTAGCCGCGCATTACGTAAGCGAGTTCGTCGACGCTGCGCACGCCGTGAAAGGGCGCAGCCGCCAACATGAAGCGCGCCGCGACATGGGCGCCGCCGGCCAGTGCCATGCCGAACGGCTCGTCGAAGAACTGCAGCGACGCGATCGAGAACACGCACAGGCGGATGCGTTGTTTCTCCAGCACGCTATGCAACTCGACCAGCCACATCCATTCCCGCTGCGTCATGCCTTGTGCTTCATCAATCACTAAAACGAGGAAGCGACCGCCGCCCTGCGCCGCGAGTTCGATCCAGCGCTCGATGAGCATGGTCTGGCGTTCGAGCGGGGTGTGCCGCGCTTGAGCCAGCCTGTGACCACTTGCCTCGAGTAAGTGTGCGTAAAAGCGGCCGACGGCCGGTGCGCCACCCGAGTCGGTGTGGCTCCAGATGACGAGCGGTACGTAGCCGCCATAGCGCTCCCCCAGCAGGCGCTGCAGCCAGTGGTCGACGGCATTCGATTTGCCAAAGCGCGACGGTCCGAAGATTGTCGCGCCATCGACCTGGTCATCCAGCCAGGCGGCAATGCGCTCGACCATGTCGTGAATCGCGAGCGTGTACAGCGAGTAGTCGCGCGTGACGACCGGATGGTCACGCGGCACGTGGGCCGCCACGAGCGGCTCGGGGTGGGGACCGGGTGACGTTACCATTGCTGGGCGCGGCGCATCGGCGGCAAGCTAGTGGGAGGGCACGCCGCCGATGTATCTGGTGTTGCGGCGTCGGGGGTGGACGGGCCCGCATGGGTGGCGAGGCTGACCATCGATTGGCCGGTCAGCCGCTCCGCATGCTGCTGCAGGATGCGCCGAGCCTCGAGGTAAGCGGGGTGAACCGGCAACTTGCCGCCTGGCGCCGCTTCGGCATACCGAATCAGCGCCTCGACGGCGTCGCCGTGACTTGCCAGGTGGAGCAGCCGGCGTTTTTCCAGCGCGCGAATCGCCTTGTGCATGTACAGCGAGTGGGGCGTGCGGTGCCAGGGGGGCGCGGCGCGGACCACGCCGAGAAACAAGCCTTGCTGCGTCGAGACGGCGGCGTAGCGCGCATCGTCTTCGTTGTCGAGGTGCAACCAGAACGCATGACCCAGCAAATCGGTGCGCAAGCACAGCCACTCGGCCGAGTAACGGGCATTGGCAAAGTTGAAGTGTGGCCGGCGGCCGCTCTTGACGCCGCCAAGTAGCGTGCAGAGCTTGCGCACGCCGACCATGCGGCACACGGCGGCGGGGTCGGCGGTGCGCGGCGGGGCCATACCGTTGGCCATCAGCCGCTCAAGCTGCTCGAGTGGCGTGCGGTAGCCCAGCCCGGAGTGCGGCGTGGCGTTGTAATTGGCGATCAGTGTGTCGAGCAGTTCCTCGGCATATTCGAACTGGAACTGCGTGGCGAAGGCCGCCGCGTCGGGGTCGGCGCCGCGCTTGTCGGCGGGCGAACTGCCGGTCGTGGTTGCCAGCCGATGAAAACCTCCGGCAGCCAGGTGTCCAAAGAACGATTCGATAAATGGCCGGTCATCCTTGCCGCGTCGACAGGTGTAGCTCGTCGGATCCTGCGGCTTGACGATCTTCGCGCCCACCACGTCGCGCAACACGCCTTCGACGCGCGCGCAGGTATTGGCGAGGGCACCGTCAACGCTGAATTCATTCCAGCACGCGCCAGTCAGCTGCGGCAGGCGGTGCGAGGGCAAGCCGGCGCCCGGCACGTAGGCGTCGCCACTGAACTGCAATTCACGCGGCGCCCACGGCAGGAGTGCACAACGCACCGCGCGCAGCACATCCTCGGCCGCGCACTCGCGTCGCAGGCTCAAGTGGTAACCGAGCACCGCACGTGAGGCGACATCGATGAGCACCACGACCCAGAGGCGGTGGATCATGCGCGGCTCGGTGCCGCCGTGCGGCGAGGGCACCAACACCATCATGCGAGCATCGAGCTTGTGCGCATCGCATTCGACGCGCTCGAACGGCGCCATCATCGGCCGCCGCGTGCCGTCGCCGGAGCGGGCCTTGCGCACCGCTTCCTGCCCGCCGACGAGTTGACGCGCCCGTGTGGGAGACTCGGCGAGCACGCGATCGATGTAGCGGGCAAGCGTCACATAGCCGCGCTTCTCGACGTTGAAGGGCCATTCGCCGCGGCGCTCGACCCCGCGTTCGCGCAACTCGGCCAGAAACCAGCGGAACACGGCCATGCGGGGCCGGCGGGACGCCTCGAGTTCGCCCCGTTTGCCGAGAATCCATTCGCGCAGCCGGTTTTCGAGCCCTCGCCCTGCCGGAGATTCGAATAGCCATTGTAGGGCACCGACGGCTCCGCCACTCCAGGCATTGAGCTCGAGTGGCGCTGTCCGTTGGTAGGACTTCACCCGCGCATGCGGTAACAGGCCGCGCCAGCCGTAGACACGCCCGTCGGGGTGCTGCTTCAGGCAGCGCTCGGTCAGCAATCGGTAGGTCTGGCCGCGACCGATGCCACAGGCTGCTTTGATCTGGCTGTCGGTCGCGCCTTCGAGGTAAAGGCGGATCGCGCGCTCGCGTCGCCGATAGAGAGCTCGACGGTCGAGGGGGAGGGCGCACTCGTCGATCGCAGGCCAGGCGCCGAGATCGACAACGCGAGACATCCCCGCGTCGCCATTCGGGTGGCTGTCTACGCGTAGTCGCGAGCGTCGTGTCATCGCAGCCTCCGCCGAAGCGTCGACCATTACGACACAAGATTAGTTGAATTCGCGCATTGCGTTACAACTTTAGTTGACGTCCCGGCCGCGATAGACACAACTTTGGTTGAAATGAAATTCGGCTTCCGGGGCTTGTGCGACAAGGGTTCGCAGGGAATTCCGCCACGCACGACGATAGCTACAACTTTACTTGTGCAGGCGAAACCTGAAGGTAACCGCTGGCCCCGCATGTGGTCGCGGCCCGCGGCGCCGTCGTTCGCGCAGTCGTCAGACCGGGCGCTCGCGGGCAAGCGCGGACTGTCCTCCCATGATAGCGGCTCGGGGCGCTTTGTTAACTGCCAGAATTTGCCCATCGCCCAGGCGCGCGACCCGCGCCGCCGCCTTTGGGTCAATCCGGAACCGCGCGCCGCGCGCTGGCCTGCCGCGCCGGCGCCGCTCGCGGAAACCCGGGTTGGCGGTCCGAGCGCATCTTCACTGCCAGCAAGGGATCGCCCTGAAAGCGTAAAGTGCACCGCGTCAGGCGGGGGAGGGCAGACCCGGCCGGACATCCCCACCAGGTCGCTGCCCGTAGAGCGTAGCAGCGCTCCGAAGCTCGGTTCCTTACCCTTGAGCGCCGGCGGCCTGGAGCGCGCAGCGATGCCTAGCGCGATGGATCCGTTTCCGGATACCGGTCGAAGGTCAGCTTCACCAGCTGCCGCAGCCACACGCTGGCGGGATCATGGTGAAAGCGCGGATGCCGATACTGATTCAGCGCATACGGCGGTCAGGACACCGGCGGCTGGACGACCCGAACGATGCCATATTGGCGAAGGACGTTGGCCAACTCCTCTGGCACGGTCGCGATCAGGAGCGGGATGCTCAGGAAGTGTATGCAGATAGACGTTTTCGCTTCACGCCGTGACGTTCGAACGCTGCGTCGTAGGCTTGACTGGATCGCCCCGCCAGGCTCACTGAAATTTGCGGCATGGATTCGAACTGCTCGATCGTCGGGGTATCGCGCACGCGTTGGTTCTTCTTGCCGACGATCGTGACGAACCGATGCATGAACAACTGCTGCAAGGACTCCGGTGCGGTCGGCACGGAGCCAAGCAGCAGGTCGGCGTCGCCGGATGCCAGCAGTGCCTCGATTTGTGGCATCGGCACCTGCAACGTGTGCAGAGTGCAGTGCGGCGCCTCCTTTCGCAGTCGCCTGATCAACGGTGGCAGGAAAACCAGCTCGCCCATGTCGGTTCGGAGCCAGCCCATGGGCGCGGCGGTAGCGCGCCAGTTCGGCGATCAGTTCATCGGTGGCCGGCACCAGCCGGGTCTTTGATCAGGCGACTGCGAAAGCCAAGGCATTCCGGCTCCGTACCCGGGCCGCTACTGGCATTTCGCGGACGATGGCCGCATGCTAGTCTGATCTAGTCCGGTTAAACACGCCCCCCAATGCCGATGATTTCCTCGATCAACGCCGTGACACTCGCCACCCACGACATGTCACGAGCCGTTGCCTTCTACCAGGCGCTCGGATTCCAGATCCGCTATGGAGCCGCTGATGCGGAATTCACCAGCTTTCACGCGGGCACGGGCTATCTCAACCTGATTGCGCAGCCTGCCAGCCGGCAATGGTCGTGGTGGGGACGCATCATTTTCCATGTCGACGATGTCGACGCCATCCACCAACGGGCGCTCGAACACGGGCTGCGTCCCGAGGCCGCCCCGCGCGATGCCGAGTGGGGCGAGCGGTACTTCCATATCAGCGATCCCGACGGCCATGAGCTGAGTTTTGCGAGACTGCTGGTGGGATGAGCAAACGTCTTCGCTGGTTCATGCGCCGGCACCGACGTGGTGACTAAGATCTGGCCAATACGCGATTCTCTGCAGCGCGGAGGAGCACCGTCGTGGCGGCAGATACGCCCGAGGACCTGCTCGGCTACGAACGCTTCCTGGCCGGACCCGCAACCGGCCGCCGCTGGATCTTGGGGTCTTGGCCGGCACCAGGTTAAAGCGCGCGCGCGGCCACCCGGACTGGCGTCCCAATTTGACGGAATCACCGGGGCCGCTGTCGCCGGCCAGCGTGCGCCAGGCGCTGGTGATCCTGAGCGCGCTGTTCGCCAGGTTGACCGAAGCCGGCTACCTCGCCGGCAATCCGCTGGCGCTGGCCCGTCGCCGCCGCGCACAGACCAAGGCGCGCATCCCGCGCTACCTCAGTCACGTGCTGTGGGACGTGGTCAAGGAGACCATCGAGGCGCCACCGACACCGCCACCGAGCGCGAGCGCCTGCATGCAGCGCGCTGCCGCTGGCTGCTGACCATGCTCTACCTGGGGAGCTTGCGCGCGGCCGAAGTCACCGGCACGGCCACGGGGGCGTTCTTCTGCCGGCGCGATGCCCCGGGCATGGAGTGCTGGTCGCTGGAAGTGACCGGCAAGGGAAACAGGGGTCTGCTTCATGGCTCTGTCCCGCACAGGAACCTGGCCGGCACCGCTGCCGCCCCACACGCTTAACGCTTAATCCTTATGGGCCTTGTGGACGGCCGTTACCGACAATACATCCAGGTCGAAGAAGGGGCTGTCCGGTGGCGGCGGTGGCACTCCCGCGCCCCAGTTGGCGATGGCGAGCTTGATGTACTCAGCCATCTGTTCGTCGGAGACATCCCTGGGTTGGTCGATCATGACGACATAGCGGCGATTGCTCATGGCAGGTCCTTGTCTCGCTTCCGTGAAGGCATTCATCCCCGGCACCGCGTGCGGATGCGGCAGTGCCCCCCGTCGGTCGCTGCGGGGTGAGTGTCGGCTGAGTTCAGTATAGGCCCCCTGCATGTGCCAATGGCGCGCCGGTCAGCGCTGCGCGTCCTCGCCAAGCTGCGCCAGAAGCCCCGAAATAATCGTACTGATTTTGCGGATGTGAGCTTGGTTCTGGCGCGAGGAGAGGACGTGCGTCTCTCAAGCGATTTTGCCTACGGCTGCGACTCCGGGATTTCCAGGCAAAGGATAAATGGACCTCCGGGTCGTAACCTGTAGCATCGCTGCGATCAGGAGAGCGTGCAAATGTTGGGGAGGGCCCTAACGGGCTGCTGAAATTCTGTTTTTTGAACCTCGGCGCAAGACTGACGACCTCATAGAACGGCCCACAATCGATTTTTCCGACAAGGTCGAGGGGCAAGGCACCCCTCGAAAGGCCGCAATCAGGGGTGCTAGGAAGATATTTCAGCAACCTGCTAAGCGAGGGCCGCTCGGGGTGCCTGTGGACTACGCTGATGGTATCGATCGCAAGGGTGGGAGCGAACCATGCGCTTGATCATCGAAGCCAGGTTGGCCGACGAGGGCAGCGACACCGGTCAAGATGTTGACGGAGTCGTGGCCGTGATTGAGCGCCCCGACTGTAGCCTTGCCGCCATGGGCCTGACCCTCGCGGAGGGTCGGTCGCTGTTGGCTAAGGTGCGGGCCGATCTGGTTTCGATGCAAGTGGCGGGGTGGCTCTCCGGCCAGACCCCTTGTCAGCGCTGCGGCGAGGCGTTAAGCCACAAGGACCATCGTTCGACGGTTGTCCGCACTGTGTATGGCAAGGTGACCGTGAATAGCCCGCGGCTGTGGTCGTGTGCTTGCCAACGGACTGTCCGGAAGCCGCGGTGTGTGGTTCATCCCTTGTCTAAAGCGCCGACTAGTCGCACCACGCCGGAGCACGAGGTCCGACGCTTTTGGATACCCATCTCAGCTATATCGAGGAACGAATCGCACAGGGCTGTCGCTTTCCTGAACTGATCTGGCAAGAACTCAAGCAGCGAGGCTACACCGGCAGTCGCGCCACGGTGAAGAATTGTGTGATCCGCCTCCTCTTTCCGGTGGGCAAGGCACCGCTTTTTTTGCCACCCGTGCGCACAATGCCGTGCCCGTCGGCCCGGCGCGTGTTCGGATGGCTTGTCGGATGGAGGAAGCTCGCCGTCGAGGAGCCCAGGAGCGCGGACCACGAGCGCTTCGTACAGGCGCTTTGCAAGATCGAACCCGTGGTGGGTGAAGTTCGCAGCCTCGCGCGGGAGTTTCTGGGGCTCATGCACCGGCGAAGTCCGCGGCAGTTCGATTGATGGCTAAAGCGTCTGTCACGCTGCGACGCTGTGGAATTGCGCAGATTTGCGCAAAGCCTGCGCGCCGATTTACCGGCTGTGCGGGCGGCATTCAAACTGCCATGGAGCAATGGCCAGACCGAGGGTCCCGTCAACCGGCTCAAGTTCCTCAAGCGTCAGATGTATGGCCGCGCGAGCATCGAGCTTCTGCGGCTGAGGGTAATGAAGCCAAACTAAAGGAGCGGCCTGCCTTGTCCTGCGGGACACGCTGGTCCGGTCGCCATCGCAGGCGCGTGAGCTCGTGCCGCCAGGACGACGCTGGCGGGCTCGCCCACGTTAGTCAATAAGAGGAATGGTGGTAGTGGGGCGGGAAAGACGACGGCAAGGTCCTACACGCGAATTCGCCGTTCGTCACACAAATTGCGGAAGACCCATCATTACTACACTCCACGGCAGCTGGAGGAGCGGTTGATCGACAGGCACCCACACTTTCGATCGTCAGCCAGGCCCGTAGCCACGACGCTCAATCGGCTCCAGGGGGAGTTGATGTGTAAGCGCGCGGTGATCTCGTCTTGACGACAGCGCCGCGGTCAGGACGGTGGGAGTTGCCAGTGATGAGGCAGAAGCTCTTCAAGGCGACTGGCGGGCTGCGCTGGCAGCCGGGCGAGGACGTCCTTGAGATAGGCGTAGGGATCGTGACCATTCAGCCGGGCCGATTGAAGCAGGCTCATAGCTGCAGCAGCGCGACGGCCTGCCCGTAGCGAGCCCGCGAACAGCCAGTTGGCCCGGCCAAGGGCAATCGGACGTATCTGGTTTTCGCACCAGTTATGCCGACTCCCAGATTATGCCGCGTGCCGAAGCGGACGACACAACAGTTAGGCGGATCCTTGTTTCGAATTGCTTGGATTGTTGGCATTATCAGAGACCCTCCAGGAACGCGAGCAAAGGATCGGGTGGTTTGTAACGCGTAGGCGCGACGCCGCTCGCATTGGCGTGTGCGAGTGCGCGTTCCTTGAGCCGCATGTCGGCGTGCAAGTAGATCTGGGTCGTCTCCGATGATTCGTGCCCGAGCCAGAGCGCGATCACGGTCAGGTCTACGCCGTGATGCAACAGGCTCATCGCAGCCGCGTGCCGAAGCGTGTGGGGCGTTACTGATTTTTTCTTCAACGAGGGGCACGAGCGGCACGCGATTGCGACGTTGCGCGACACAAGCCGCTGAAGGGCATCGGCGCTAAGATGGCCACCGCGCGAACTGGGGAAGACCGGATCATCGGGTTCGCCAGGTTGATACTGTAGCCATTCTTTCAGCACCGCTATGACGTCCGATCGCAGCGGAGTGCATCGCATCTTTCTGCCTTTGCCGAGGCAACGTACGTGGGCGCCTGTGCCGAGCACTACATCCTGACGCCTGAGAGAGGTCAGTTCGCTGTTGCGCAGACCCGTTTGAACTGCTACCAGAAGCAGCGTTCGGTCGCGGTTGCCGATCCAGGTTCGTATATCGGGTGCCGCTACCAGAGCTGCGGCCTCGCTCTCGGTGAGAAACTCGACAGGACCGTGTTCGCAGCGTTTGGATGGAATTGCAAGAATGCGCTGACACTGCAGGAACAGCGCGGGCTCGCTGACCGCAACGAATCGGAAGAAGGCATGCACAGCGGCGAGGCGCGTGTTGCGTGTCCGCACTGAATTGCCCCTGCCTTGTTCGAGATGCTGAAGGAATTTCTCGATCAACGACGCGTCGAAGTCTTCGATCCGCAGCTTTGACGGCACGCGCCCGATATGCTTCGAGGCGAACGCCAGCAGCAAACGGAACGTGTCACGGTAACTCGCCACCGTATGTGAACTCAGACCTTGCTGCTCGAGCAGGCGCTGGGTAAAGAAGCGCTGGACGAGGGATGGAAGGCTGGCGGCGTTCACGACCGCTCTCCCGGGCGGTTCTTGCCGAGATAGCCTGCCGCTAGTTCAAGCAACTCCGGAACTGCTTCGATGTACCAGTACGTAAGTCCAACGTTGACATGCCCGAGATAGGCGGCAAGTTTCGGCAATTCTCGGCTCACATCCAGTCCGGCGCGATACCACTCGACCAGCCTTCCAGTCGCAAAGCTATGTCGGAAGTCCTGGAGGCGCGGGCCGCAACCATCGCGTCCATCCTCTGTCGCTGATCGCAGACCGATCGCGCGCGACATTCTGACGAACATGCTTCGCGCGGTGCCGGCCTTCAGCCGCATACCGCGCTCACCAACCAGGAACGCCTCGCTCAATCGTAACGGACAGAGTAGGTCTCGGCTGCGCGCATAGCGTTCGAGCGCCGCGCGGGTCGACTCCTCTATGGGAACGAAGCGCGATTTTCCGAACTTAGACTCCCGGATGGAGAGTATCCCGTTCACGAGGTCAACGTCCGACCGGTCGAGTCGAAAGGCTTCACCCGGCCTGATGCCTGTCGCCACAAGGAGCCCGATAAGCGCCGAATAGGTCAGTGCTCGCATGCCTGTGCGGGAGCGTAGCCGCGCGGCCTGAATCATGAGGAGGTTAATTTCCTGTTCGGTGTAAATATGCGGAGCATTCCGCCGTCGACGAGCACTAAGAAGTCCTGCTGGAGGAATCTGGTTTCGGCTGTCAATGACGTTCATCCACCTGGCGAATCCCCTCACTTGGGAGAGGCGCCGCCCCCAGGTGGCGCGTTGGACGAGTACGGGCGTCGTCGCCCAGCGCATAGCCAGATCATTGGTAATGAACTCGGCGCCTTCGTGTTCCAGAAGATCAACGAAATGACCGAGTGCCAACGCAGGTTCATAGAATGACGCCCCGAGAGCACGGCGGACTGCCACGTACCGTGCGAGAGAGTCGCGGATCGCAGTCATATTGCACCTCCCGCTGTGGGCCATGAGCGCGCTACCCCGCGCAGGTCCTCAAACGCGACCTTTGCATAGATCGCAGTACTGTCCTGTGAGCGGTGTCGCAAGACCTCGGCGATTTCGGCGATTGAGGCACCATGGCGAATCATCGTCGTCGCCAGACCGTGACGAAATAGATGTGCTGCGCCTCGGCACGCGGGGCGGAACCCGGCACGCGTGAAAGCCAGACGAACAATATGGCCAATTGCCGCCGGTCCCGCCAGACCAACTCGTGGCGCCCATATGCGCAGAAAGACCCGCCGCGATGCACTCACTCCGCGACCGTCGCGGAGGTACATTGCGATCGCCTCTCCAACCTCGGATGGCAGCGGGACATGTTCCACCATTTTCCCCTTGCCATGCACAACGAGTTCCCCCGTACGCCACCGGACGTCGCCGAGCTCGAGTGCGACGACCTCTCCGGCGCGCAAACCGAGCCGCGCCAACAACAGCAGGACGGCATAGTCGCGGAGCCCGCGGGGCGTGGACCGGTCCGTAGTGGCAATGAGAGCTTCTTCCTGCTCAGGCGTGAGGAACGTTGGAACAGTTGACTGTCGCCACTTGCGAACCGGAGGCACCGACTCATACAGGTCTCGTGACGTATCGCCACGCAGAAAGAGGAAGTGGCAAAACGAGCGAAGGGCCACCGTCATCAGCCGCGTGTACTCCGCCGATCGACCTTTGCTGTGGACAAGGAGATGATCCCGGATCGTTACGGCGTCAAATGCATTGGCCAATACACTTCCGTCGCCGGCATCGTGGCTGCTGAGGAAGTCGCGGATGAAGGGCCCGTAGACGAGCACCGAGTTCTCCGCCAGTCCACGATCCTGCCTCAGATAGGCCAGGTACCGGCTATAAATTTGTGCGATCGCGGATTGGCCGCCCAACGTCGGCGAGCGCACGATGGCTTCAGCACGCAGATAGGCAAGGAACGAGCGTAATGCAGCACGCTCGCAATGGACGCGGTCTACTGGCGCGTCGGTCAGGCGCTTCATAAAACGAGCCATAGCAGACTCATCGAGGTCAACCAGGTCGATGTTCCTGTTCTTCATCCATCGAGAGAACGCACACAGGACCCTTCGTTTCTTGCGAAGCGTTACCTCGGAATAGTGTGCCGCCCGTAGACGATCGAGAAATGCATCAATGTGACGGGCCGGCGGTCCGCCGGATTCGCTGACTATGCGTGTCGCCTTCATTTGATCTCTCCTGGCCAGCGCGATAGCCAGCCTGAGAAATCATATGGTTATGCCGCCACAGCAATCACGAAAGGCCATACCCACCGCCATGCACATGCATGACGCGGCATAATCGGGGAGTCGGCATAACTGGTGTCATGCCGCTAGCGGCATGAACCCAGTTGTTATCAATGGGGACCTGCGGATCGTCGAGGTACCGCGTCAGGGCAGCCCATCGCCGTAGACTGTAGTCCAGTGCCTTGGCGGTAGCAGATCCGTCGCTCACACGAGTGCGTTGTCCGGTCATCCACGCATGGAGTGCATTGGCAATCGGCCGCGCACGTTGTTGCCGGATTTCCAGCCGCAATTGTGCAGCAACCTGCTGCACTTCTCGCTCGATCTCGTAGAGCTTACCTATGTACTGCAGGGCATCCTGTGCAATGTGGCTTTTGTTCGCCGCGTGGAGGTCGTAAAACTTACGCCTCGAGTGAGCCATACAACCCAACTCGGTAATGCCTTGGGCAAACAGCGCCTTATAGCCGGTGAAGTCGTCGCAGACGAGCTGACCTTTCCAGTTGCCAAGGAAGTTCCTCGCATGCTCGCCCGCGCGACTGTCGGCGAAGTCGTACACCACTGCGCGCAGATCCTCGAATGCCCCAGGGCAATACGTCCACAGATAGGCGCGCTGTGTCTTGCCCTTGCCGGGACTGAGCATGGCCACTGGCGTCTCGTCGGCATGTAGCACGCGATGTTGCAGAATCTGCTTCTTGAGCGCGTCCACCAGTGGCTGCAGTTCCACGCCACACATGCCGACCCATTGCGCGAGCGTGGACCGAGGAATGGCTATGCCTGCGCGCTCGAAGATGCGTTCCTGCCGATACAGCGGCAAGTGATCGTTGTATTTGGCCACCAGGACCTGCGCAAGCAATCCGGCGGTAGGGATTCCCTTGTCGATCACCTGTGCCGGCACCGGGGCCTGAGTCAGCGTTTCGCATTGCGCGCACACCCATTTGCCGCGCACATGACGTTCGACGGTGAACACGCCGGGCGTATAGTCCAGCTTCTCGCTCACATCCTCGCCAATGCGCTTGAGCTGACAGCCGCAACCACACGTGGTCGACGTCGGCTCATGGCGAATTTCGACACGCGGCAGATTCGGCGGCAGCGGCGCACGGCGCGGTTTGTTCGGCGGGGACTCGTCTTTCGGTTTGCTGGCGAGCTGTTCGAGCTCGTGTTCGATGGCGATCAGGTCTGCATCGATGGCTTCGTCCAGCAAGCTCTGTTGCTCGGCTGGAAGCTTCTCGCTATGGGCAGCAAACTTCCACCGTTTCAGCACAGCCATCTCATGCGTGAGCTGGGCAATGCGGGTATCTTTGAGGCGCAACTCGCTGTCCCGCGCCCGCACTTCCGACATCAACTCCATGGCCAGCGCCCGCAGTTGGTCTGCGTTCATGCCCTGGAGTTGTACGGTGTCGAACATGCCGGCCATTGTGCCCCACCCGGCATTCCACGGACATCGGCACGCGCACCGATTGCAATTGCGGACGTTACACGACTCGGATCACTCCGTCCTGACCGATGCGCTGCCATGGCAATCCAAGCACCAGGCCGGCCAACTGTTCGTGCGTCAGTGGGTATTGCTTTGGTTCGCTGGAACGCGGCCATGCGAACTGCCCTTGATTTAACCGGCGTGCTGCCAACCAGATGCCGATGCCGTCGTGAACCAGGACCTTCATGCGGTTGGCCCGGCGATTAGCAAACAGGTAGGCATGGTGCGGATGGGCGGCGCCGAACACGGTGACCACCCGGGCCAGCGCCGTGTCGAAGCCGGCCCGCATGTCCAGCGGATCGACGGCCAGCCAAACCTCGTCAATGCGGATCACGCCAGCCACTCGCGCAGCCACGCAACGCATTGCGCTGCTTCGGATGTCGGCCAACTTACTGTGATCGACTGGTCTGAGCGACGGACTTCAATGCGGATCTCGGTTGGGCGCAAGTTCCTCGTCTCAAGCGGCACCGGCACGAATGCCGGCATCGCTGCCGGCTGGACCGCCACGGCGCCACCGACGATCGGGGCCAGCACATTCCCTTCGGCCTGATCAACCCAGCGCCTGAGCAGGTTCGCGTTGAGCTTGTGATGCAACGCAATTGCTGCAATCGAAACTCCTGGTCCCTGGCACGCGGCTACAACCTGCGCCTTAAACTCGCGGCTGTAGCGGCGGCGGCGACGTCGTCCGACCGGCGCTTCTTCTTCGATAGTGTCCACGTGTCCACCTATTCGTTAAGTGGACACGATACTCCCAAGGCCCTCACCGCAATTCAAGACGGGTTGCCCGGACGCTTACGTTGATGTTGGAGCCGCCCGACGAGAATGCTGATTCAACCGCCACGGAGCAAGCAGCGCAGGCGTGCTTCCAGAAGGCAATCCTCTCGCCCGTCAGCAAGGCGCCAAATCCATTGAATGGCAGGGCGCGCTAAGCCTCGCCAAGCTTGGGCACCGCCAAGGAAAGAGCGACGTTGCGAGGCAAGTGCTGAGCGAGACTCCGCCTCTTCAGAAGGGACGGATACCGTGGATATACTTCAGGCAAGAGAGCTGTTGAGGAATCTTTCGTAGGCGTGAAGTGTAGATGGAATGGTCACGGCTCGCCAATCGCCTAGCGTGCTGGTGCCGACGGGGGACGCGTGTCGCGCTCGGACCGCGGTGCCGGATACTGGTCATCGCTGCTCGCGATTGGCTGACGAGGCGGAGGCGGTGTCGCCGCGGTATCTCGCGGGACGCCCTCGCAGCCTCCGAGGGCGAGCGCCACCCCGACGAGAATCGTGGGCCCAACCATCGCGGCGCCCAGGGCGTGGTAAGCGCGTAGCACTTGGCGGCAGGACATAACAAGGCTCCTGGAACGTTCTGTCAAAAGTTTAGGCGAGCCGTCTTGGCTTCGCCTCACTCTGGCCGCTGTCGTTGCTGGTCCGAGACTGCCACCGAGCAGGTCCCAGCCCCTGGCGTAGAAGAGAGCGTGCAAAGCCTGGAGAGCCCCCAGGGACGGCCTATTCCGAATCTGCCTGGCGCAGGCTTCGGATGGACTACGCTGATTAGTATCTCAACGGTGGGAGCAACCCATGCGGCTGATCATCGAAGGTAAGCCTCCAGTCAGTACCGTCTAGACCTTGAAGCATCGATAAGAACAATAGGTCCCCACCTATCAATTAGTGGGGACGCGCTGCGAAATCGGCAAGTCGACGCCGTGCTGGATGGGCTTGATCGGCCTTGGCTCCGAATCCCGGCAAGCTCGTTATCTCGTGCTACGATCCGCGCAAATGAAAAAGCCCATCTACTACACCTGCCAGAACCAATCCTGCGGAACCCGCTGGGATTCCACCGAAGTGGTCGTCGCCAACGAGGGTCAGGGCCCACTGTTCCGCTGCCCGATCTGCGGCGCGCGCAATGCGCTGGCCGCGCGCGAAGAGAATGGCGTGACCGTCTATCGTCAACGTCGGACGACCGGCTCCTGACGCAACTCCTGAACCGAAGCAATTCTGGGTCTTCCGCACTTTGTGTGACGAGGGCGCACTGGCGTGGAGGATGCTGTAGCGTGGAACGGCCGTCGTCTCCACCGCCCACCATCACCATTCTACTTCTTGTTGACGTCATTACTACACTTCACGGGCATGCTCCGCCAACTGCTGCTTCCACTCCGTGATCTGGCTCGGGTGTGCACGTCATACCGCTGGGCCAGCTCCGCCAGCGTCTTGTCGCCTTTGAGCGCGGCCATGGCCACCCTGGCCTTAAAGGTCGCCGAGTGGGTCCGTCTGCTTCGTTTCGTCATCTTCTGGACTGTCCGAATTTCCGCGGCCACCTCTGACTGACGTCCTGGCTCGTAGCCGATACCAGCGCGGGGTAGCTTCATGATCGTGAAGGCTTGGAAACAGCGTCGTAGAACCGCGAAGACCGGGGATTTTTGCAGAGTTTCCCTATCAGTTCTTCAGGTTTAGCGAGCGTCGGTCCGACCTGTCTTGAAAATCATCTAGCGGTCCTCCACCGTCGCCCTGGCGAGGACGAGAGGGCTGCTGTGCCAACCGTTGCGCGTAAATGTCAGGCGCCATAGCTCCTCGATTTATGCAACATGCCGGTGGCATAGCGCGACGCAATCACTGAGCACACGATCAGTTGCAGTTGGTGGTACACCATCAGTGGCAGCACCAGCAGCCCCAGCGCGGGATGTCCGGCAAACAGGATCTTTGCCATCGGGATGCCGTTGGCCAGGCTCTTCTTCGAGCCGCAGAACACCGCGGTGACCTCGTCCTCGACAGAAAAGCCCAGGCGGCGCGCGGTCAGCGTGGTGATGCCCAGCACCACGAACAGCAGCACCGCGGCGATCAGCATCACCGCGCCGATGGTCTGCCACTGGTACTGGTGCCACAGGCCTTCGGCAGTCGCATCGCAGAACGACGAATAGACGATCAGCACGATTACGCCACGGTCGATCTTGTTGGTGATCTGCTTCTTCTTCGCCAGCCAGTTGCCGATCAGCGGGCGCAGCAACTGGCCCAGCGCGAATGGCAGCAGCAACTGCAGCGCCACGCCGGTGAGGGCCTTGCCCAGCGGCATCGAGGCGCCGCTGCTGATGGCGCTGATCACCAGCCCCATCAGCAGCGGCGTGACCAGCATGCCGATCAGGCCCGAGATGGTGGCATTGAAGATCGCGCCCGACACGTTGCCGCGCGCCATCGAGGTCATGGCGACGGAGGACGATACCGCCGATGGCAGCGCGCACAGGAAAAACACGCCCAGCAGCAGATCCGGCGGCAGCGTGTTGCGAAGCAACAGCATCAGCAGCGCGCCCACCACCGGAAACACCACATAGGTGAAGGCCTGCACGAACACATGCAGGCGCCAGTGCTTGGCGCCCGCCACCAGCTTGTCGCGCGACAACGCCGCGCCATGCAGGAAGAACACCAGCGCCACGCCCAGGCTGGTGACCATGCCCAGTTGCAGCGGGCCGTCGCCGGTGCCGATTTGCGGGGCCGCCAGCGCAATGGCGATGGCGCTCAGCATGATGAGGACGAAGCCGTCGATCAGGTCATAAAATTTCCTGAGCTTGGCAAAAAGAACGAGACATGACTGTTTGGAAATACAAAACGGTTTTGCTTCATCCATGCGAGTCCTCCCCTTGCGGGTTGCCCAGAGCATAAAGCCGGACGATGACGCCCCTTCAGTCCGACCCCAATACAGAGCCTACAATCCATCAGGCAAGCGGTGCCCTGCCATGGGGAAAAGCCTATGCCAAGGCCCTGCCAGGCTACATTACCGTGCAGTGGTTGCCGAGATGCCAACTTTCCCTTTGAGTCGCCAGTACGTAACGGCGGCGACCAGACCGAACATAAGATGGGTTACGAGGCTCGCGGCGCCACGTGCGTTCGTGAACCACGGAAAGACGCGCGTCATGCCGTAGAAGTCAATCCAATACACAATCAGTCCGAAGATGACACCGGCCAGCGTGGCCATGCCAAAGCTCGAGTCGAAGCTGAACGAAGCCATGACTGCCGCCAGGACCAGGGCGAGAATCACTGACAGCGCGCAGTGAACCGCCAGTGCCACCAGCATGACCCCCGGTTCAAAGCCAGCCGCACGTGTCAGGACGTCGTGGTCCATCAAGATGGCAGCGGTCATGCGCAGGGGTACCCACAGGGTGCCGCCGAGAATCACCGTGGCCGCCACCTCCATCACCAAGAAATTCCCCCCCGCTGCAAGCCCCGCAAAGACGGCGGCGCGCCAGTCTGGTCTTCGGCGTGCGAAGTGGTGCGAATGCATGTGTAGTTCCATGGTGTGCTCCCACGGTCAATGCGGCCGCGCTGCACCATAACCAAAAAACCAGGCGGCCCAGGCGAAACCCAGCCTGAGCAGACAAATTCAGTGCGGCGCATGTCGACCTAGAAAGGGCGCTATCCAGTCCTGATCGGGCATTCCCTCTCCATTTATTTTTATATCATATCGTGATGTATTCAAAGATGCTAATGTGGGCACGGCTGCAATCTCGCATGACAAGGCGATTCATGCCGCGAGAGACGGCGCCACGGGCAATGTTGTCGATAGGAACTCCAGGCCCGCCTCGTTGGCGCAACGCGTCTACCCGTTGCTCGACATGATGCGTGTCGCACAACGGGAGCACGCTGACATTCTCTGGGGCGTGTGATGAGCACCGGAAGCGCTGGCGACGCCTCCTAGACATGGCGCGCTAGTGCCTGCCCGCGCGCGAGACGAGCGCGGACGTTTGGCGCGCCGCGTTCGCGGCCGCATCGACGGCGTTCGGCCAACTGCTCAAGGCAACGTCGATCGCCTGCGCGGCGCACTGCGGTATCGACTCGCACAAAGTTGGCGGCGCTCATTGCCGACTGCCAGGCGGCCCCGCCTGCCTCAGGAGCTGCGACGCCGTGCCGTAATGTGGAATCGGCGGCGTTGCGCATGAGCTAGCGCAGCCACAACCCGTACAGAAAGCCGGGTAGGAGCATGCACGCACCAATCAACAGGTAGTAACGCCCACCATGATAGGGCTGTTCAGGGTGGTCGTAGTGGTGGTTGCTCCGCTACACTGTCGACGTCTGTGCCAGAGCCGCAGTGATCCTGGTTCCCCTTGCTTTACATCGCTTCGTTTCCATGCTTGCATGCCTTCGCGACAAGCTCGTTTCTGCAGCGAAATGATGACGCATGGCCTCTAGTAGCCGAAGAACTCTTCACTGCGAATGTCTTCATCTTCGACGCCGGCCTCATTCAACAACTGCCGCATCGCCTCGACCATGCCTGGCGGGCCGGCGAGGTAAAAAACCGGCGCGCTGAGGTTGCTGCAAGCCATTCTCACGCGGTCTTCGTCAATCGGGCCGGTTGCACCGTCCCACGGCCGTTCGGATTTGGCTACCTGCGTCATGGTCGCGATCAGCCGGAAATTCTGGTTCTTCCGCTCAAGCTGATTCAGTTCGGCGAGGAATGCGGCATCCTCAGGCCGTCGGTTCGAGTAGAGCAGGAAGAATTGCTGGGGCAACTGCTCCCTGGTTGCGTGCCGCAGCATGCTGATAAACGGCGTGATGCCGATGCCGCCCCCCATCAGGACCGCCGGCCGCCCGCGATCACTGTGCAGGGTTAACGACCCTGACGGCCCTTCCAGCCCGGCGGTGGCACCAATCGGCAAGGACTGGAGCGCATGCTTGAACGTACTGTCGCGCATGCGCGTCGCGATGACGATTTCGTCCTGGAATGGTGCGCTGACGATGGAGAACGTGTGGCGCGCGACGGGCGAACCTGGGCCGGCCTCGGCGGCGGCAAGGATCAGGTCGATGGCCTGGCCGGGCTTGAAATTGAATCCGGGCGGCTTCTCGAAATGGAACGCCATGGTACGGTCCGCGATGACTTCGCGTGACCGGAGTCTTGTCTGGTAAGTCTTCATCTTGCAGCTCCGAGGATTGCCTGCCGACGCGCCAGCCTACCCGCACTTCACTGTGCTGCCTGCGTGGACGATGCGTGCATAAGCGGAGTGGTTATGGATGGATTCGAAGTTCTCTGCTTCTACCCGATAGGCGCTCACGCGTGGCTCGCGACCCAGCGCAAGCGCGACGTCACGGACCAGGTCTTCGACAAATTTCGGGTTCTCGTAGGCCTGCTCGGTGACGAATTTTTCGTCCGGGCGCTTGAGCAAGCCATAGACCTCTGCGGATGCGTTGCCCTCTGCCACCGTGATCAGTTCTTCGACGGCCATCTCTGTCGTAAGCCTGGCCCCGATACTGATGTGCGAGCGCTGGTTATGCGCGCCATATGCGGAAATCTCCTTGGAGCACGGACACAGGCTGGTTGCGGGGACCGTGACGTGCATCCAGAAGGCATACTGGCCATCTTCCGCGACAGTGCCTTGCCAGCAGACTTCATAGTCGAGTTGGCTCTGAACGCCGGAAACCGGGGCGGATTTCCTGACGAAATAGGGGAATCGCATCTCGATTTCCCCGGCCTGGGCCTCAAGCCGCTGCAGCATGGCGAACAGGAGCCGCTTGAAGCCGGCGTGGTCCAGCGCCTCGGTCTGCGCCTCGAGCGTCTCAATGAAGCGGGACATGTGCGTGCCCTTGGCAGCGGCCGGCAATCCCACGGTCATCGACAAGGTCGCGATGGTCGGTAGCAGCCGTGCCCCCGCCCGCAGCGTGATCGGATACCGTACCCCTTTGACACCTGCCGCGTTGATGGGCAGGTCCCGTTGGTCCTCCCTGGCCTGGACGTCCGGCAGGCAAGCAAATCTCTCTGGTGCATTCATACTCTTCCTAGTTGGGGGAGGCCGAATCCCGGCGCGCTGCCATGAGCCGGCATGGGATGGCCGGCTCGCTTTTCATCCATGCGGCCGGATCAGCCGCGCAGGTGGAGTGTGGTGAGCACGTGGTCGACCACCGCGTCGCAGCGCGCGCCGGCGAAACTGAAGGTGCTGTGAAGATAGGGGTCCACCTGCTCCGCCAGTGATTCGCGCAGCATCGTGCGGGCCCGCAGGAAGCGCGTCTTGACCACGTCACTGCTCACGCCAAGGCAGTACGCCGTTTCTTCTACGCTCATGTCCTCGACGGCCCGCAGCATGAAGACGCTGCGGTAGATGACCGGCAGGTTCTCGACAGCGGCCTGCAGAAGCTCGCGCACCTGGCCTCGTTCGGCCATGGCGTCAGGCGATTCGCCATCGGGAGCGCGGAAAGACATCACATTCTCCTGTGAGGGTTCGGCAGAGCTTTCCTTTTCATCCAATCGGACCTCCAGCCGGACGATCCGGCCTTTCTTGCGCTGTGCAGTCAGGGCGACATTGATGGCTATGCGCGCCAGCCAGGTGCCCAGCGCTGCCTCGCCGCGAAACGAATCCAGGCTGGTGAAGGCGCGCAGGTAGGTTTCCTGCACCACGTCCTGGGCTTCGTCATCATCCGCGACCACGCCGCGCGCCGTGCGGAACAACAGGCGATTGTGGCGCCGCATGATGGCCTCAAAGGCAGCTGCTTCGCCGGCGCGGGCGCCGGCTACCAGGTCAGCTTCCGGGCGGGCATCGCCCGCGGCTGGTGGGGGCTTGGCAATCCGGTTGGCATCCATTGGGGGTGTTATTCCTTTTCCGCTTCCTGGTCATTAGACGCGGGCGAGTGCAAAAAGGTGACATCGAAAAGGGTGACAGGAAAAGTGGACATGGACACTAGCTGACTTCAATCACCAGTCCAGGGTCGAACGACGGGTTCTCGGCCACGCCGTTGCGCGCATAGCCCCTCGGGTTGGCGACGACGCGCGTGGCGCCTATCCGATAGTCGAAGCTGTCATGGGTATGGCCGTGCAGCCAGAGCGCAGGCTGCCATCTCAGAATGCTCGCCTCGAGGTCCGAGACGAAGCACGCATTGAGCAAGGATGCCGAGAACCTGGGATGAATGCTGCGGCGCGACGGGGCGAAGTGTGTGACCACCACGGTAGGGCCGTCGCACGGCTCGCGGAATTTCTCCTCCAGCCACGCAACTGAGTTGTCGAACAGCAACTGTGACACAGCCGGCGTGAATTTCTGCTCAAAGTCGGGGGCGATGCCGATGCGCGAGAAATCGCGTACCAGTTCCGTGGCCTGGCGCAGGCCAGGCTCCCGCTCTTCGGCGCTTGTATAGAGCCGGTAGTCGGACCAGAGTGTGCACCCCAGAAAGCGCACGCCGCCGTGGCGCCATTCGTTTCGTTCCAGCACGCGCACCGGGCTGCCATCGGCATGGCTGCGCAGCAGCGCCATGGCCGTCACCAGGTCCGTCCCATAGAACTCATGGTTGCCGGCGACGTACAGCGTTGGCTGTCCGAGGCGCTTCGCCCACTGGATTGCCGCCTCGGGGCGCCAGATGTCTCCCGCCAGCACGGTGACATCGCCCCCGGTTCGGGGTGGGTCCATAGGATGGACGGACAGGTGCAAGTCCGACAGCAGCGTGATTTTCATAGCGACACCCGTGCCGTGGCCCGGCTCAAGGATGGGTCACGTATTTGAATTTTCAATCATAGGCGATGGGGTCAGCCTTATCTGGCTGTGATACCCGGCCTCGGAATCCAGCCCGCTTGTCACCTTCCGGTGAGCGCGAATGTCTAACGACATAAACGGGGATGCGAAGCCGTTGCAATCGGTGGCAGACCGGTCGCCCCTTGTCCGTTGCCATAGTGACCTCTCAGCAAGGATCTGGATCATGAAGAAGATATCGCAGGCACTGGCACTGAAGCCGCAGGGGCTGCCCGCGCTGCCGCCGCATCCGGCAACACCGTGGCGAGGGCTGCTGAACGCGATGGCGACCGCGGCCGCGGTGGTGGCAGCCGCAGCATGCGGCGGCTCTGCGGGAGACGGGGAGGCGGCCAGCGCGGCGGCGAGCCAGGCAGCCCTGATAGCGCAAGGCAAGCAGATATTCCGCTTCGAGACCTTCGGCGACGAGGCGCAGTGGACCGATAGCCTGAAGATGCATGAGGTCATTGCCAGCGCGGTGGATCCCATGACTGCATTGTCAGTCGGGCTGAAGGTGGACGCCGAGGCCTTGCCCGAAGCGGTAGCGGCTGGAATCCGCAATGGCACGGTCGACCTCACGAGCCCGGCGACCACGGTGACGCTCCTGAAACTGAACGCGGTCGTCGGCATCAAGGGCACTGTCGAGACGGTCAACGGGGTTGACAAGCTCACCCGGGTCGGCATCACTTGCGCGTTATGCCATTCGACCGTGGACAATTCGTTCGCGCCGGGCATTGGCAAGCGCCTGGACGGATGGGCCAACCGCGATCTCAATCCCGGCGCAATCATCGCCCTGTCGCCCGCCATCGACGCGGCCATGAAGAAGGTCTTCAACGCCTGGGGCGCGGGCAAGTTTGATCCCCGGCACAACATCGACGGCATCAGCAAGCCGGTCGTGATCCCTCCCGCCTACGGCCTGGCCGGCATTCATCGCATTACCTTTACCGGCGATGGCGAAGACATCGCTTACTGGAACCGATACGTCGCCGTAGCCGAAATGGGTGGCCTTGGCTCCGTATCCGAGCCACGCCTGAATCTGTCTATCACGCATGGCACGGAAGATCTCGTCACCAGCAAGCTCCCTGCCCTGCAAGCCTATCAACTATCCCTGAGCGCTCCCCCCGCGCCGGCTGGCAGTTTCGACGGCACAGCGGCACTGCGGGGAAAGCTCGTCTTCGAAGGGGCGGGGAAATGCGTCAATTGCCATAGCGGCGGGGCCTTTACCGACGCCAATTCGCGCTTGCATCCTCCATCCGACTCGATGGCCGAGCCGGAAACACCGAGCTACGCCTCTCGTTCAGCGACCAAGCAATACCGGACCACGCCCCTCAAGGGGGTATGGCAGCACGCGCCATATTTTCACGACGGATCGGCGGCGACTTTGACGAATGTCGTGGAGACCTACAACACCAGGATGGCGCTGGGCCTGAACAGTCAAGAGATCACCGACCTGGCCGAGTACCTTAAATCGTTGTGACCGTTTCCGGCGCCGTGGCCGTAGAGCGTAATGAAAGTGTCACCGCCTTAGCCGCGTTGTGACACGGGATGGCTCCATTGGATTGACACATTTGCGCCCACTCGCTACGTTACGAAAGTGTCAATTCGCATAAGTCCGTATTAAATCTGGGTCTTCCGCACTTTGTGTGACGAGGGCGCACTGGCGGTAGAGGCTGTTATAGCGCCCAGCGGGTTCCGCAGGATTGGTTCTGGCAGGTGTAGTAGATGGGCTTTTGCTCGCGAATTGTCCTTTGTGCTGTTCAGGGACTGGATGCTGGGTCTTGCCCGCGATGCGCCATGAATGGCGCCAGCCGCGGCGCAAGACCACGGGTGCAGCTCAGTCCAGCGTGGCGCCGGTCTGTTTGACCAGCGTCTCGTAGCGCTTCAGTTCGGCGTCCCAGAATCTGGAGAACTCCGCCGGCGTACCGGTCCGGACTTCGGCGCCGATATTGGCCAGTTGCTTCGGCAGTTCCCCGGACGCGAGCGCGCTGTTGATGGCGGCGTTGATGCGGGCCACAACCGGCGCCGGGGTGCCTGCAGGCGCGGCGATGCCGTACCAGGCGTTCATCTGCATCCCCTTGATGCCGAGCTCGGCAAAGGTTGGAACCTCCGGGAACAGAGGCAGCCGCTTATCCGCCGCGACGGCCAGCGCACGGACCTTGCCGCCGCGGATGTAGGGCACGGCACCGGTGTCGAACATGTAGGAGAGCTGCCCGGCCATCACGTCCGAGATGGCGGGGCCGCTGCCCTTGTACGGCACGTGGATTACGTCGATGCCTGCAATGGATTTGAACAGCTCCCCGGCTAGATGGGCGGATGCGCCGATACCGCCGGAACCGTAGGAGAGTTTGCCGGGTTTGGCCTTGGCGGCCACGATGATGTCCTCGGGCGTCTTGAAGGGGGAGGCCGCCGGCACCACCAGGATGCTGGGAATCGCCGCCACGGCTGCCACAGGTGTGAAATCCTTGACCGGCTCGAAGCCCGTGCGCTTGTAGAGGTGAGGGCTCGCGGCGTTGGTCGAACTGGTCGCCAGGTATAGCGTGTAGCCATCGGGCTTGCTGCGCACGAACTGCGCGGTGCCGATATTTCCGCCCGCGCCGGCGACGTTCTCCACATAGACGGTCTGGCCCAGTTGCGTGGTCAGCGCCTGCGCGACCAGGCGTCCGACCGCGTCGGCGGCACCGCCTGCGGGCCATGGCACGACGAAGCGGATGGCCTTGTCGGGGTAGGCCTGGGCGTGGGCAAGCGGCAAGCTGACGGCACACAGCGCGCCCATGGCGAGGCGAAGGAAGTCCTTGCGATTCAATTGTGTCTCCATTGTTGTTGTGCTTCGGTGTTGCAGGTGCCGCCGTGCGTTGGCAGGTCCCGGCGCACGGCGGGAGTCGCGCTATCGCAGCGTCGCCACGGCTCGCTTAAGGCGCTCGCAGCCTTCTTCGATCACCTCCAGCGAGGTGGCGAAGGAAAAGCGCAGATAGGGCGAGAGGCCATATGCCGTGCCGTCGAGCACCGCCACGCCGGCCTTGTTCAGGAAGAACATCACCACGTCGAGATCGGTTTCCAGGAATTTGCCGGTATCCGTCTGCTTGCCGAGCAGGCCCTTGACCGACGCGTAGAGATAGAAGGCGCCCGCTGACGGCGTGCAGGAAATTCCGGGGATCTCGTTCAACAGCGCCG
The DNA here is from genome assembly GCF_044748965.1 of Cupriavidus sp. NPDC089707. Taxonomy (NCBI): domain Bacteria; kingdom Pseudomonadati; phylum Pseudomonadota; class Betaproteobacteria; order Burkholderiales; family Burkholderiaceae; genus Cupriavidus; species Cupriavidus sp. NPDC089707. The sequence goes on along the minus strand of NZ_JBIVHB010000008.1, from coordinate 179,007 downwards.
CCATGCAATTGCGGCGCTGCTCGAAAATGCCGACCATCTCGCCGACGCACGCCTGGTCGCCCTCCAGCGCCACCACGGCGGCGGCCTGGGACACGGAGCTGGTGCAGGTCGAGCTTTGCGACAGGATGGTGCTGATGGCCTGGACCAGTTCTCGCGGGCCGGCGCCATAGCCGACGCGCCAGCCGGTCATAGCATAGGCCTTGGACATGCCGTTGATCAGCAATGAACGCTGCTTCAGCGCCGGCATTAGCGCCAGCGGGGAAACAGCGGTGCCCCCGTCATACACATAGGGCTCGTAGATCTCGTCGCTCATCATCCAGACGTGCGGATGGCGCTCCAGCACTGCGCACAGGTCGCGCAGTTCCGCGGCCGTGTAGACCGCGCCGGTCGGGTTGTTGGGGCTGTTCAGGATCAGCCAGCGGGTGCGCGGCGTGATGGCGGCTTCCAGCGCGGCCGCGGTCAGCTTGAAGCCGACGTTGGCATCGCACCTGACAATGACGTGTGTGCCGCCGTTCATCGTGACCATGTCGGGATAGGAGACCCAGTACGGCGCGCTGATAATGACTTCGTCGCCGTCTTCCAGCGATGCGGTCAGCGCGCTGAAGATCACCTGCTTGGCGCCGCAGCCCACCACGATCTCATCCGCGCCGTAGTCCAGACCGAGGGTGCGGCCGAGTTTGGCGGCGATGGCGCGCCGTAGCGCGGGGGTGCCCAGCGTGCTGGTGTACTTGGTCTCGCCGCGGGCGATGGCGGCGTTGGCCGCAGCGCCGATATGCGCGGGCGTCGGCAGGTCGGGCTCGCCGATGGTGAAGTCGAGCACGTTCTGGCCCTGGGCGCGCAGATCGTCGACCAGTGCCTTGGCGGCAATGCTGGGCGATGGCTTGATCAGGTCCATGCGGCGGCTGATGATGGATTGATGCATTGGTGAAAGTCCTTGCGTTGGCGGTTGATCGGGGGTTTCAGGCAAGGCCATGGCGCCTGAGGGTGTCCTGCAGACCCAGCAGTTCGACCATGGTCGCGCCGTTCTCCAGGCGCTCGCGGATAGCGGCTTCCTTGCGCTCGCGCTCTTCGCTGGCCGCGATCACTTGCTCGACCTCTTCCTGTGCCACGGCAACGACGCCGTCACGGTCGCCCGCGATGATGTCGCCGGGACGCACGACCACGCCGCCGACGGTGACCGGCACATTGACCTTGCCCGGCTGGAATTTGTTGGTGCCCTTGATGCAAAGGCCGCGGCAGAACACGGGGAAGCCCATGTCGACAATCGCGCTGGCATCGCGTACCGCGCCGTCGATCACCAGCCCGGCGATGCCGATCTTCTGCGCCGCCAGCGTCAGCAGGTCTCCCCACGGGCCGGCATCGACAAAGCCCTTGGCGTCGATGACCAGCACGTCGCCACGCTTAGCCTTGGTCAGGGCATAGTGGATCATCAGGTTGTCGCTGGGCCGGATATCGATGGTCAGGGCAGGGCCGACCACGCGCATCGACGGATCCAGCGGAGCGATGCGGGGATCGACGGCGCCGCGCTGGCCCTGCGCCTCGTGGATGGTGGCGGCGCCCAGGCGATTCAGTGTGTCCAGTTGTGATTGGGTGATTTCGTGCATGGTTGTCTCCGGATAGTCGTGAGCGACCCTCCCTGCGGAGGGGCGTGGCGGGTTAAATCGTTCAGTGAGCGTTCAGTGAAAGCGTTCGAGGCGAAACGCCGAGAGTTCCAGCGGCGGCGGCACGTCGCGGACCAGGCTCGACACGCACTGTGCGGTGATCGCCGAGGTAGTGAGGCCGCTATGGGCATGGCCGAAGGCATAGAACACGGACGGGGCGTGCCCGACGCTGCCGATCGCGGGCATGCCGTCCGGCAAGGACGGACGCACGCCCATCCACGGCCTGGCGGCGACGCCGCGGATGCCGGGCAGGTATGCGCGGGCAAGCCGGAGCAGCATGTTGGCGCGACCCATGTCCGGCTTTGCGTTGGCATGAGCAAACTCGGCGGTGCCGGCCAGCCTCAGTCCTTCGTCCATCGGCGTTGCAGCGAAGAAGGGTTCGCCGAATACGACCGGGCGGCGCAGCGAGATGCCGGCGTCCGGCAGCATCAGGTGATAGCCGCGCTCCGCCGCCAGCGGTACCCGGTAGCCGAGCGCCGCCAGCAATGGTCCCGACCGGTAGCCCGCTGCCACCACGACGCTCGCGGCGGAATGGGTTCCGGTTGCGGTGGCCACTTCCGCACGACCTGGTGCCGCCTGGCGGACAGCGCGCACTTCGTCGCGCAGGATCGCGCCGCCCAGCTCAACTAGCCGCCGGGCGTAGTGCTCGCCCAGGCCGCGCGGGTTGCTGCAGCGCCCGGCGTTCGGATAGAAGATGCCGCCGGCGATGTCCTGGCACAGCGCCGGCTCGAGTTCCCGCACGCTGGCGGCCGACACGAGCTCCGCGGCGAGGCCATAGCTGTTCCATACGGGCAGGGCGCGGCATTTCGCATCAAGGGCAGCTTCGCTTCGGAACGCGACCAGTCCGCCCTCACGGCTGACAAGGTGCTGCGCCGATGCCTGCCGCGTCAGTTCGTCGAAAGCCGCGATGGCCTGGCCCGTGAGCGCTGCCATGTTCGACAGCACGACTTGGTACGGTTGTGGCCGCAGCGCTGCCACGGCGCGCCACGCCCACGGCAACAGCCGCGGCGCATAACGCGGCTGCACGACCAGCGGACCGTCCTTGTCGAGCAGCAGCCGTGGCAGCTTGCGCAGCAGATCCGGTGTCGCCGGCGGAAAGATGTTCGCCTCCGACAGATAGCCGGCGTTGCCGGACGAAACTCCGGACATCGGCGCGTTGTTGTCGATGACGGTGACCGGATGCCCATCCATGCGCAGCCGTAAGGCGATGGAGAGTCCGACGATCCCGGCGCCGACCACGATGGCAGAGCCCGGCGCGTTGTTGTGTTCCATGATCCGGTGCATCCTCAATGCGAGCGCAGGTCAGACAGGAAGGCGCGCGCTCGCGGATGCTGGGGCGAGGCAAAGAAGTCGACCGGCGACGCTTCCTCCAGGATCGCGCCTTTGTCCATGAACCAGACGCGATCGGCGACTTCCCGTGCGAAGTTCATCTCGTGCGTGACGCAGACCATGGTCATGCCGTCCTTGGCCAGCCCCTTCATCACGTTCAGCACTTCGCCGACCATTTCAGGGTCGAGCGCGCTGGTCGGCTCGTCGAACAGCATCACCGGCGGGTCCATCGCCAGCGCCCGCGCAATCGCAACGCGCTGTTGCTGGCCCCCGGAGAGCTGCTGCGGGTAGGCCTCCGCCTTGTGTGCCAGCCCGACGCGCTCAAGCAGCGACATGGCCTTGCTCTTGGCTTCGCTCTTGCTCTTCGCCGCGACCTTGACCGGCGCCAGGCAGACGTTGTCGAGCACCGACAGGTGTGGAAACAGGTTGAACTGCTGGAACACAAAGCCCACGTGGCTGCGGAACTTGTTCAGGTTCAACGCCGGCGAGTGAATGTCCTGGTTGTCGAGCCGGATGGTGCCGTTCTGGATTTCTTCCAGGCGGTTCACAGTGCGGATCAGCGTCGACTTGCCCGACCCCGATGGGCCGCACACCACCACGACCTGGCCGCGACTGACTTCAGCAGTCACGTCCACAAGGGCGTGATAGTCGCCATACCATTTATTGACTTTGGAGAACTGAATCATTTGCATAGCTCCGTGAGGGCGCGGTCTTGCCGCTTCTCCTGCGTGTGACGCGACGCTCCAGGGCGTGCGCCAGCTGGGTCAGGCAGAAGCAGACAGCGAAATAGGTCAGGGCCAGGATCAGGAAGACTTCGAACGGCCGCGTCAGCAGGTTGGTGTTCACCTGGTTGGCGGAGAAGGTCAGTTCCTGCACGCTGATGACATAGCCGAGCGAGGTCTCCTTGATGGTCGACACAAACTGGCTGACGATGCTCGGGATCATGTTGTAGAGCGCCTGCGGCAGGATCACCTTGGTCATGGTCTGCGCATGACTCAGGCCGAGCGCGCGGGCCGCTTCGGTCTGGCCGCGCGGCAGCGCCTCGATGCCGGCGCGGATCACTTCGGAGATGTAGGCCGCCTCGTAGATCACCAGTGTGCACAGCAGCGTGGTGGAGCCCGTCACGCTGTGGCCGAGCAGCAGCGGCACCAGGAAGTAGCTCCAGAAGATCAGCATCACAAGCGGCACGCCGCGGACGATGTAGACCAGTACCGTGGCGGGCACCCGGAACACCTTCCAGGGCGAGACCCGCGCCACCGCCAGCAGGATGCTGATCGGGAACGAGAGCGCCAGCCCCAGCACCGACAGCAGCAGCGTCAGCGCCAGGCCGCCGAGCGGTCCGTTGGGGTACTGGCCGAGCAGCAGCAGGTGCCAGTTGTCGCGAAGAATATCGATCATGGTTTATCTCGCCGGAATGCGCATGCGTTGTGCCATCGCCGCGCCGATCGCCATCAGGCCGAGGGACACCGCCAGGTAGAACGCAGTGGCCAGCATGTAGGCCTCGAACGTGCGGAAGGTGTGGTTCTCGACTTCGCGCACGGCATAGGTCATCTCCGCCGCGCCCACGGCCATCGCCAGGCTGGTGTTCTTGAACAGCAGCACGGTGTGGTTGATAAAGGGCGGCAGCGCGATGCGGAACGCCTGCGGCAGGATCACGTAGCGCATCGAGCCCAGGTAGCTCAGGCCGAGCGAACGCGAGGCCTCGTGCTGCCCGAACGGGATCGATCGCAGCCCGCTGCGGATATCCTCGGAGAAGTAGGCGGCCATGCACAGGCCGATGGCGATGCTGGCGAAAATCATCTCGCCGCCGTTGGCGTTGGCCCAGTTCTGGGCCACTTCGGGCAGCAGTGTCGGGATGCCGAAGTACCACAGCAGGATATGGACCAGCATCGGCACGTTCTGGTGGTAGGCGACGTAGCCGGCCACGAAGCGTTCGGCGATGGGGTTGCCGGAGACGCGGACGGTGGCGAGCACGGTGCCGAGCACGAAGGCAAGGGTCCAGCTCGAGACCGTGAGCCAGGCGGTCAGCTGCAGGCCCTTGAGGAGCTGCTCGCCGTATGGCGCGGCCAGGATGGCGGTGAAGTTGAAGTGGGAAAGCATGGCTTGCTCCTGGAGCGGGGCCCATATCAACCGATGTGCCCCGCCTTTGTGTTCTCAGCCCTTGATCGGCTGGATGTGGAACTCCCGCTTCATCTGGAACAAGGTCTTGGGCCCCAGCCACTTGTCGAAGATCTGCTGCGCTTCGCCGGACTTCTCCATGTCGGCCAGTGCGGTGTTGACGGCCTTTTCCAGGGCCGGCTCGCCCTTCTTGATGCCCAGGCCCCAGGCTTCCTGACCCAGGGCGGGGGTGATCACCTGGACGTTGCCCGACGGGCCGAGCTTGGCGATGAAGCGGCGCAGCATCGACTCCGACAGTCCGAAGCCGTCGACCTTGCCTTGCACCAGCGCCATGAACGCAGACGGCGCGTCGTCGTAGCTGACGAGCTGGGCCGACGGCAGTACCTTTTGTACGAAGTTCTGCGTGCTCGAGCCCTTGATCGTGCTGATCCGCTTGCCAGCGAGGTCATCGCGCTGCTTGAACGCGCCACTGGCCTTGACCGCCAGCTTCTGCTCGCTGACGAAGTAGCTGTCGGAGAAGGCAATCTGCTCGGCGCGCGCGGGCGTATAGCCGAGTACCGCGGCCAGCAGGTCCACGCGACCCTGGCTCAGCTCGGGGATGCGCGCTTCGAGCGATACCACTTTCAGCTCGGGCTTCACGCCCAGCGACTTGGCGATGGCCTTGCAGAAGTCGACGTCGTAGCCGGCCAGTTCGCGGGTGGACGGGTCCTGGAAGCCGAACGGCTCCAGGTTGCTGAGCACGCCGCAGACCAGCGTGCCCCGGGACTTGATATCGGCAAGCTGGTCGGCGTGGGCGGGGGCGGCCATTGCCGCGGCACAGGCCAGTACGGCAAAGCTCGCTTTGATGATGGACTTCATGGTTTCTCCAGGGGGCAGTGTCTGTGCCGCCGGCGCGGCATGGTCTTTCGTGGGTCTTCGTCGTCAGTGGCGCAGGTCCGGTTGCGCAACGTGAAAACGATTCTTGCAGATGGATATAATTAGTTAAAGCGACATTTTCAGGCGCTATCGCATTCAAAATTGTGACGTAACGATGGGGTTACCCCTAAGGCCATGACGACGCTCAAGCAACTGGAGGCCCTGGCTGCGATTGCGGAAACAGGTTCGGTGGAGGCGGCAGCACGGCGCCTCGGTGTGGTCCATTCGGCGGTGTCCCGGCACATCCGCGACTTCGAAGACGACTTCGGCTATCCGCTGCTGGACCGCGCCGGACGCACGGTGCGGCTCACGGTGGAAGGCGTGGAGGTGCTCAACCGTGCCAGGGCCGTGCTGATGCAGCGGGACCTGCTGCTGGAGCGGGTCGCCAGCAAGGAGGTGCTGACCCGCAAGCTGCGCCTCGGTGTGACCGAGCTGACGGCGCTGACCTGGCTGCCAAGGTTGCTGGAGGCCATCCAGGCGGCGTATCCGCGCGTCACGATCGAGCCGGAAGTCGACTACAGCGTGCATTTGCGGGAGCGGCTGCAAGCCGGGCAGCTTGATCTTGCCATCTTGCCCGACGCCTTTGCGGCCACCGCCTACGTGAAGGAGAAGCTGGCCGAGGTACAGAACGAGTGGTTCTGCACACCTGGCTTGCGACCCGGTACGGGCCGCATGCCGCTGTCCCGGATGAGCGAATACACCTTGCTCACGCAGGGCAACCTGTCGGGCTCCGGCATCCTGATCGGCGAATGGCTGCGACGACACGGCGTGGTGCCGCGCAATACCATCTCAAGCAACAGCCTGGTCGCGCTGGTCGGCATTGCCGCATCCGGACTCGGCGTGGCATACCTGCCACGCTCGGTGATTCGGAACTTGCTCGAGTCAGGCCAGTTGGTGGAACTGAACGTCACGCCAAAGCTGCCACGAGTTCGCTACGTGACGATGATTCGTTCCGATGTGGCGATGCCGTTCCTGCGCAGTGTGGTCGAACTCGCGCGCAGCGCTTGCGACTTCGAGCATTCCTATCACGCACCCGTCAGGGATATCGAAAGGTGAGAGAGGCTGCCGCATGATCACCATCAAGCAAGTCGAAGCGTTTTACTGGGTCGCGAAGCTGGGAACCGTGCAACGGGCGGCGTCCAAGCTGCACGTGACGCAATCGGCGGCAACCAAGCGCCTTCAGGAACTTGAGCGGATTTCGGCGGCGCCGCTGTTCGACAGTTCAGGCAGGAAAGCCGCGCTGACACCGAAAGGGCAGGAACTGCTCGAGCTGTGCGAGAACTTCCTTGCGGCAACCGCGCGCCTGGAGGAGGTCAAGGCGTCCGCGAAGCACGTCGCTCGCGTCCTGCACATCGGCATTACGGAACTCGTCGCGCTGACGTGGTTCCCGGGCCTGGTGCGAAGGCTCAATGGCGTGTATCCGCAAGTCACGCTGCAGCCGGACGTCGACCTGTCCGCCTCGCTGCGCGACAAGGTGCTCGACGGGCGACTGGATCTGGCGGTGCTGCCCGAAGCCTATATCGTGCCGGCCATGGCATCGGTCAGGCTGCAATCGGTCCAGTTCGGCTGGATCTGTCCTGCCGGCGCTTTCGATGGCGGCGATGTGGTGTCGCTGCAGGAGCTGGGGGCACTGCCGCTGATCGAGCAGGACGCCGGCTCCGGCCTCACCGCGCTGTGCGAGACCCTGTTTGCGCAGGCTGGTATCCAGCCGCATCGGGTGTCAGGCAGCAACAGCCTGGTTGCCCTGGCCGGGCTGGTGGAAGCCGGCATGGGGGTGAGCTGTGTACCTTTGCACTTGTTCGAACCGGAGATAAGGCAAAAGCGCCTCCAGTTCGTGCGCACCGACCCGCCTGCCCCGAGCATTACCTACTTCGCGGCGTTCCTGAAACAGCATCAGGCGGCGCTCGGTTATGCCGTCGCGGACATTGCGCGGCAATGCTGCGATTTTGGGACCCGGCTCAGGCAGACCAGGCGGGGGGGCGGTCCGTAAGGCCGCGGGCAGGCATCGCCACCGAGCGCATTCCTCTCACTCGACGCGCGCACCGGAGAGCTTGACCAGCTTGGCCCCAGCGTGTCTGCGATTTCCGGCGTGGTCCACACGATCTCGCGGCTGCCGCAAGCTAAGCCGTGCCGGCGCTCCGTGGGCTGGACACGGCCGGGCCTGGGCCTCGCGGCGCCTGCCTCCGTTCGGCCGGGCCGTATGACCCATTCGATAAATCCGGATTCCCTCCGGTGCAGTTATCCCACACTCTAGTCCCTGTTTGATAAACCGACCGGCGCAACACAGCAAGCAAGCGCCGGCGACATGGAGACGGTGATATGCGCGTTCAATCGGGTAAGGCCATGCTGGCCGGTATGAAGTGGATCACAGGCGGGGCGCTCGGCCTGGCGTTTTCCGCGGGGGCGCTGGCGGCGGACGCCTATCCGTCGAAGCCGATTACGCTGGTGGTGCCGTTCTCGGCCGGCGGCCCGACCGATGTGGTGTCCCGGGCGCTTGGACAGGCCATGTCGAAGGAGCTCGGGCAGAGCGTCGTCGTGGAAAACAAGCTCGGCGCCGGCGGCACGGTGGCAGCCGGATTCGTGGCGCGGGCGCAGCCGGACGGCTACACCATACTGATCCACCACAATGGCATGGCGACGGCGCCGGCGCTGTACAAGAAGCTCTCTTACAGCCCGCTGAAGGATTTCGAGTACATCGGGCAGGTGGCGGATGTGCCGATGACGCTGCTGGGCCGCAAGGACTTGCCGCCGGCAAACGCGGCGGAGCTGATCAAGTACGTGTCGCAGAACAAGGAGAAGGTCTCGCTGGCCAATGCCGGCCTCGGCGCGGTTTCGCAGCTATGCGGCCTGCTGTTCGAGGAGGCAGTCAAAGTCAAGATGACCTCCGTTCCCTACCAGGGCACCGGCCCCGCGCTGACGGCCTTGCTGGGCGGGCAGGTGGACCTGCTGTGCGACCAGACCACCTCGACGCTGCCGCATATCAACGCCAACCGGGTCAAGCTGTATGGCGTGACGACACCTAGCCGCATCAAGGCGCTGCCCAATGCGCCGACGCTGCAGGAAGGCGGCCTGAAGGGTTTCTCGATGAAGGTCTGGCATGGGATCTATGCGCCCAAGGGCACGCCGCCCGAGGTCACTGCCCGGCTGACCAAGGCGCTGCAGCAGGCACTGAAGGATCCTGCCGTCGCCAAGCGGCTTGACGACCTGGGTGCGGAGGTGGTGCCGGTCGACAAGCAGACGCCGGAGGGGCTGCGGACCTGGCTCAAGGCGGAAAGCGACAAGTGGCAGCCGCTGCTGAAGACCATGAAGGTGGAGGCCGACTGACGTCCTGCAGCCGGTAGCGCGCCAGCGCTTCCGATCCGTTGGACCCTGAAGGTACGCCGCGCGGCGATGGCTGCGCGGCGTACTTGCGTTTACGCGGCGATTTCTTCGGCGCGTAGCTTCGGGTTAACACCGCAGTAGTAGCCCCAGGCATGCCACCCCTTGATAGCAGCAGCGGAATTTTCTATTTCACCGTCGCCACGGCTGCTCGCTACCATCGTTTCAAAGGGTGTCGACGCGCAATGCGCCACCCAACCAAAACTATCTACCTGGAAGAGACATGAAACGCTTGCTGGCTCAAGTGGGGATCGGTGCGCTCATTTCGTTCAGCGCGCACGCCCAGGCTGCTTATCCTGACCATCCCGTCCGAATGGTCGTTGGCTTCGCCGCCGGCGGCAGCACCGACGTGGTGGCGCGCATCGTGGCAAACAAGCTCGGCGCCTTGCTCGGGCAGTCGGTCGTGGTGGAAAACAAGGCAGGGGCCGGCGGCACGATCGCGACTGACGTGGTCGCGAAAAGCCCGGCGGATGGGTACACGCTGTTGTTCGGCACCAGCTCGCACGCCATCAACGCCACGCTTTACAAGAAGCTGCCGTATGACCCGGTCAATGCGCTGGTGCCCGTTTCCGTGGTCGCGGCGGTGCCGATGGTGCTGGCGGTCAATCCTTCGGTCAAGGCGAACACCGCGAAGGAGTTGGTCGAAGATATCAAGAAGAATCCGGGCAAGTACAGCTACGGCTCGGCCGGCAAGGGGAGTGCCGTCCATATGGCGGTCGAGCTGCTGCAGTACCAGGAGCACCTGAGCCTCACCCATGTACCGTTCCGCGGCGCCAGCCAGGCGATCCAGTCAGTGATTTCGGGCGATATCCAACTCATTTCCGATGCCGTGTCGACAGCTGCGCCCATGATCCAGTCTGGTCGCCTGAAGGCGCTCGCGGTGACGACCGCAACGCGCTCCAGCGTGCTGCCCGACGTGCCGACGATGAAGGAAGCGGGCTACGCCAACTACGAAACGTCGCTGTGGAACATGGTGATGGTGCCAAAGGGCACGCCAGCCCCGGTCATTGAAAAGCTGAGCGCTGCCTTGCAGACGGCTGTCAAGGACCCTGAGGTGCGTCAGCGCATGGAAAAGATCGGCGTGCAGCCCATCGTCGATTCCACCCCGGACAAGGCGGCCAAATTTGTCCAGGCCGAGACGCGCCGGTGGGCCGAGGTCACCAAGGCCGCCAACATCGAGCTTGACTGACTCACCGACGCCGTCGCCGCGTCAGGCGCTGACCCATGTTGCCCCCGGCCATGCCCCATCGACCACCAGCCGCTTCATCAGCGCGACCAGCTCCGCGGAAACGAAGCCGGCCGCCGGAGTCAGCCGCCGCGTGGCAGCGTGCGCCAGCACGATGCGGCGCGAGAGGTTGGGCGAGACGATCGGCGCGCCGGCAAGGATGCCGTCCTCCATCTCCTCGGACACCGCGGAACTGGGCAGCACCGTGTGGCCGAAGCCCTTTGCCACCAGGTTCTTCTGCACGGCCAGGGAGTTGGTCTCGACGGCGATCGTGGGGCTGAAGCCGGCGACCGCGCAGGCATGCTCGACCACGCTGCGCAGCCCGTGCGGGGCGTTGGGCAAGATCAGCGGCAGGTCGCGGAAGCGCTCGACGGTTTGTTCCTCGCCGGGTGCAAGGGTGCCGGCCGGTCCCACCAGGTAGAGCTGTTCATCGAGCAGTGCTTCGACCTGCAGGCGGGGAGAGCTCTTGGTGTCGTAGAGCAGGGCGACTTCCACGTCGCCGGCCTCGAGCCAATCCAGCAGGTTTCCCGCGTAACCGACATTGATGCGTACCACCAATTGCGGATGCCTGGCCTTCACCGTGGCAACCAGCTCCGCCGCCAATAACTCACAAGTGCTGGGGAGAAGCCCAATGACGGCCATGCCAGTAATCGCGCCCCGCGCCGGAGTGATCTCCGCCTTGGCGCGGTCGAGTTCCTGCAGCGCCCTGCGACCGTATTCGACCAGCGTGCGGCCGGCCTCGGTCAGGACCATGCCATGGCGCTCGCGCTCGAATAGTTCCACGCCGAGCTCCTCCTCGAGCAGGCGCACGTGCCTGGAAACCGCCGGCTGCACGATGCGCAGGAGTTCGGCTGCCTTGGTGGCGCTCCCGGTCTCGGCGATCGCTAACAGGGCGCGAAGCTGCTTGATGTCCATATTCGTAGAGGCCCCTGGCCGGCATTCCACTTCGTGATTGCAGGCATCAATTAATTGTATTTCATCATTCCAGCTAGTCAACTCTATGATACCAAACGTTGTTCCCCTCAGTTGTCCCCTTTCCAAACTTGCGACTATGACGACAAACAACTCTGAGCCTCTTGCCTGGCAAGAGGACATCTTCCAGGTCTTCAAACAGAACGGCGTGCGCCAGGTGGCCTACGTGCCCGACGCCGGCCACTCGCATGTCATCCGACGCGCCAAGGCAGACCCCGAAATCCGCGACGTGGTGCTGACCACCGAAGAAGAAGGCGTGGGCGTCGTCGGCGGCGCCTGGCTGGGCGGGGACCGCGCCGTGCTGCTGATGCAGAGCAGCGGTGTCGGCAACTGCGTGAACATGTTCTCGCTGCTGGAGAGCTGCCAGTTCCCGTTCTTCACCCTTGTGACCATGCGCGGCGAGTACGCCGAGTTCAACCCATGGCAGAACCCGATGGGCCAGGCCACCCAGCGCGCGCTGGAGCTGATGGGCATCACGGTCTATCGCGTGAACTCGCCGGATGAAGCCGCCGAGCTGATCGACGCCGGCCTGGTTTCCGCCTTCGACGCTGGCAACCGCGTTGCCGTTCTCCTGTCCCAGAGCCTTATCGGCCGCAAAAAGTGGATGCGCTGATCCTATGACTACCTCTACCTCCAAAGCCGCCAAGCACGGCATCGACCGCCGCAAGTTCGTTGCCGAACTGCTGACGCAGTTTCCTGACGCGCTCGTGGTATCGGGCCTCGGTTCGCCTTCGTACGACGTGTTTGCTGCCGGCGACCGTCCCGGCAACTTCTACCTGTGGGGCGCGATGGGCGGCTCGACTTCGCTGGCACTCGGCCTTGCCATCGCGCAACCGGAGAAGACCGTCATTGCCATCACCGGCGACGGCGAGCAGTTGATGGGCATCGGCAGCCTGGCGACGGCCGCGGCGCAACAGCAGAAGAACCTGAACATCGTGATTCTCGATAACGGCCACTTCGGTGAGACCGGCATGCAGCAGAGCCACACCAGCCTGGGTACCAACCTGGCTCAGGTGGCGAAGGCTGTCGGCGTGCCGACGACGCTCGAGATTTCCGATATCGATGAGCTGTGCAAGCTCGCGCAAGCCATCAGGAAGACCGACGGCATGACCGTGGCACAGGTCTACATCTCGACCGATGAGCCGCAGCGGGCGCTGCCGCCGCGCGATGGCACCTTCGTCAAGAACCGCTTCCGCGAGCATCTCGGCTTTGCGCCGTTCTAGCCTGCCAACACGAACCCGGACAGCATTCGCCATGAAGCAGTATCAAATGTTCATCGACGGCACCTTCGTCAATGCGAGCGACGGTCGCTGGTTTGAAACCCAGAACCCGTACACAGGCAAGACCTGGGCCGAAGTGGCCCGCGGCACCGAAGCGGATGTCGAGCGCGCGGTCCGGGCGGCCGACCAGGCGTTTCGCTCCGGCCCGTGGTCAGAGATGACGGCGACGCAGCGTGGCGCGCTGCTGCGCAAGCTCGGCGACCTGATTGCCAGGGATGCCGAGCGGCTGGCCGAGTTCGAAGTGCAGGACAACGGCAAGCTGCTGGCAGAGATGGGCGCGCAGCTCAAGTACCTGCCGCAGTGGTTCTATTACTTCGGGGGGCTGGCAGACAAGATTGAAGGGACTGTCATTCCCCTGGACAAGAAGGGCTACTTCAACTACACCCGGCGCGAGCCGCTGGGCGTGGTGGCGGCCATTACGCCGTGGAACTCGCCACTGATGCTGCTGGCGTGGAAGATTGCGCCTGCGCTGGCCGCGGGATGTACCGTGGTGGTGAAGCCATCGGAGTTCACCTCCGTGTCGGCGCTTGAGCTCGCACTGCTGTTCGAGGAAGCAGGCTTTCCCGCGGGTGTCTTTAACGTCGTGACCGGGTTTGGCGCGGAGGCGGGCTTGCCTCTGGTGACCCATCCGCTGGTCAAGAAGGTGACCTTTACGGGTTCGGATGCCACCGGGCGCGTTATCAACCAGCAGTGTGCGGCGCAGTTCAAGCATGTGAGCCTGGAGCTCGGCGGCAAGTCGCCGAACATCGTCTTCAACGATGCAAACCTGGATGACGCTGTCAACGGCGCCGTCTCCGGCATCTTCGCGGCGAGCGGCCAGACCTGTATCGCCGGTTCACGGCTGCTGCTGCAGGAGGATATCCACGATGTCTTTGTCGAGAAGCTGCTGGCACTCGCCGGCACGGCAAAGCTGGGCAACCCGATGAATGCCTCCACGCAGGTGGGGCCCATCACGACGCCGGCGCAGTACGAAAAGGTGCTGTCGTATATCAAGATCGCACAGGACGAAGGCGCGGAACTGCTGCTCGGTGGCAAGCCGGCGTCCTGCGGCGAGGGATGGTTTGTAGAGCCGACCATCTTCGCCAAGGTCGCGCCCGGGATGCGCATCGCGCAGGAGGAAGTGTTCGGGCCGGTGCTGTCTATCCTGAAGTTCCGGGACGAAGCCGAAGCCATCGCAATTGCCAACGACAGTTGCTACGGGCTCGGCGCCGGGGTCTGGACCTCCGATATCGGCCGCGCCTTCCGCATGTCGGAGAAGATCCAGGCGGGCACGGTATGGGTGAACACCTATCGCGCCGTCAGCTTCATGTCGCCGTTCGGCGGGTACAAGGACTCGGGCCTCGGCAGGGAAAACGGCATTGCCGCCATCGAGTCGTACCTGCAGACCAAGAGTGTGTGGATCAACACGGAGGCCGCCACCGGCAATCCGTTCACGATCCGCTGATTCCTGCATTACCCAAGCTTCATCGCCTGCAGCAAGTGCTGTAGGCGAAGGGGATCGTTTTGCCCATAAATACAGGAAGGAGACCCAAATGCGCAAGATCACAGCAGTCGCGATGGCTGCACTCACGCTGTCCCTGACCGCAACCAGTGCTTTCGCGGACCAGCTCGCCGACATCAAGCAGCGTGGCTCGCTGGTTTGCGGCGTGCTCGGCACCGTCGAGCCTTTCAGCTTCAGCAATCCGCAGACGCGCGAGGTGCAGGGCTACGACGTCGACTTTTGCACTGCCATCGCGAAGAGCCTGGGCGTCAAGGTCGAACTCAAGCAGATTGCCGTGTCCGCTCGCATTCCCGAGCTGCAGCAGGGGCGCGTCGACATCCTCGCGGCCGCGCTGGGCTGGACGCCAGAGCGGGCCCAGCAGATCGCCTACAGCGACCAGTATTACGTCAGCCTGACCAAGGTTGCAGTGAAGCGCTCCGAAGGCTTCAAATCCGTCGCCGACCTCGCCGGCAAGCGAGTCAGTGCCAACAAGGGATCCACCTCAGAGACTGCTGTGAAGAAGGCAGTGCCGACGGCGAGCACGGTGACATTCCAAGACGCCCCGACTGCCTTCCTGGCGCTGCAGCAGGGCCGCGTCGAGGGCCTCGCGCTGGGCGAGATGATGCTGGTCAAGTTCAGGATGCAGGCGGACCCCTCCACGCCGATCGAGATTCTCGAGCCCCCCGTCATGCACGAGCAATGGGGGCTGGGCATGCGCAAGGGCGAGAGTGCTTTCATCACCCACGTCAATGGCGTGCTCCAGTCGATGGAAACGTCCGGCGAAGCCTCGAAGATCTTCGACAAGTGGCTGGGCAGCAGCACTGCGTACAAGTTGCGGCGTGACTTCAAGGTAGAGCAGATCAAGGGTTGATCCCTGGCGGGCCGGCTCGCTGCCGGCCCTTTTTTGTCGACCTACTTCGCACGTGCATGAACCTGGATTCCTCAATTCTGTTGCAAAGCGAGTACCCCCGCCTGATCGCCGGCGGGCTGGTGACCATGCTCGAACTTGCCGTACTCGCGTGGATGCTCGCGCTGGCGCTCGGGACGGTGCTGGCGGTTATCCGCCTGAGCAATGTCCGCTGGGCCCAGGCGGCCGTGGCCGCCTACGTCGAATACCACCAAAGCGTGCCGATCCTGGTCCAGATCTTCCTCTGGTACTTCGGCATTCCCACGCTGCTCCCGGACGGCGTCCAGCAGTGGTTCAACAAGAACCATAGCGAGTTCATCTTCGCGTTTATCGCGATCGGGCTGTGCATGGCGGCCTACATGTCCGAGGACCTCCGCGGCGGTATCCGGTCGATCCCCAAGGCGCAGCTTGAGGCATCACGCGCGCTGGGCATGACCTACCTGCAGGCTTGCCGGAAGGTGATCCTGCCGCAGGCGATTCGCATTGCGCTGCCGCCGCTGATCAGCCACACGGTGCTGCTGTTCAAGAACACCAGCCTGGCCATGACCATTGGCGTGCTGGAACTCACCTACGTCACGCGGCAGATCGAGAGCGAAACGTTCCGCACGGTCGAGGTCTATCTGTTCGCGACCCTCGCTTACCTGGGGATATCCGTGCTGATCATGATCTGTGGCACGGCGCTGGAGCGCCGCTACCAGATCAAGGCGAGGTGAGCATGGAATCCATCATTTCGATTCTTCGCAATAACGGGGAGATGCTTCTCCTCGGCCAGTATCCGCACGGACCGCTTGGCGGCCTGGCCATCACGCTGCTGTTGTCCGCGCTGGGGCTGGTGCTGGCCTTTCCGCTGGGCGTGGCCGTCGCGCTGGCGCGCCTCTCGCCGTTCCGCTGGCTACGCTCGCCTGCCATTGCGTTTATCTACCTGGTGCGCGGTGTCCCCCTGATCATGTTTATCTTCTGGGTCTACTTCTTCGTGCCTGTGCTGATAGGAAGGCCGGTCAGCGGTTTCACCACCATGCTGGTGACGTTGGTGCTCTATGAGGCCGCGTATCTGGCGGAAATCGTGCGGGCCGGCATTGAGGGGTTGCCAAAGGGGCAGACCGAGGCAGCTCGTGCAGTAGGCCTGACTTACATGCAGACCATGGTCAAGGTGGTGCTGCCGCAGGCGCTCTACAACATGATTCCGTCGATGATCAGTCAGTTTGTCTCGATTATCAAGGACACCTCGCTGGCCTACGTCATCAGCGTCAACGAACTGACGTTCGCGGCCAACCAGGTCAACACCATGCTGCTGACCAAGCCATTCCAGGTGTTCCTGATCCTTGCGGTGGTCTACTTCGTGCTCGGCTTCGCCCTGACCAGCCTGGCGCGCTATGTGGAGCGCCGTATCGCAAGCAAACGTGCGGGGACTGCCCTGGCAAGAACTAAGCGGCCGGCAGTGCCGCAGACGGTGGCCCGCGGGTAACCGTCGCTACATGGAGACATTCGCAATGCAAGCAGCAGCATCGAAGCAGCCAATGATCAGCTTTAGGGGCATCAACAAGTGGTATGGCGGCTATCACGCCCTGGCCGATATTTCGGCGGAGGTGTCGCGGGGCGAGGTCATCGTAGTCTGTGGTCCGTCCGGTTCAGGCAAATCCACGCTGATCCGCACGGTGAACCGCCTGGAGGACATCCAAGCCGGAACCATCGAGTTCGATGGCCAGGACATCAATTCAGCGACAGTGGATATCAACAAGTTCCGCAGCCGGGTGGGTTTTGTCTTCCAGAGCTTCAACCTGTTCCCGCATATCTCGGTGGCGGAGAACATCATGCTGGCGCCGGTCACTGTCCTCGGCAAGAAGAAAGCGGTGGCGAGGGAACGGGCCGGACAGTTGCTGGAGCGGGTGGGATTGGCCAGCAAGGCCGATGCCTATCCGGGCCAGCTCTCCGGCGGGCAGCAGCAGCGGGTCGCCATTGCCAGAGCCCTGGCCATGGACCCGCCCGCCATGCTATTCGATGAACCCACCAGCGCATTGGATCCGGAAATGGTCGGTGAAGTGCTCCAGGTGATGAAGAGCCTGGCGCGCGAAGGCATGACCATGATGTGCGTCACGCATGAGATGAATTTTGCGCGCGAGGTGGCGGACCGCGTGTGGTTCATGGACCACGGAAGCCTGGTGGAAAGCGGCACACCTGACAGCTTCTTCTCGAAGCCACAGAGCGATCGGGCCAGGAAGTTCCTGTCGGACCTGCGGAATCACTGAACCCGGTTCTCCGGGCCGACTGCCCGGGTCGGCCTTGCCAACGCTTATCTCTGCGACGTAATCATGGTATGGAAGCGCGTGGATTGACTTTCATCTCTCCTTTCGACGACTACGACATCATGGCGGGGCAGTGCAGGGTTAGAGATCTGCGAGCAGCTGATGGCGCGGGGGACGCCTGACTCGAGCCTGGTGAATTGCAGCGCGGTGGCCCCCTCGGGGGTGAACACCGCGGTGAAGCCGAGATGGCCGCAGATCGAGGCCTACATCGATCTTCTCGGGTGGCAATGTCGATCCGGGGGTCTACGCGCGTGCGCTTGCCGGCCAGTAGCGTGTGGGGACGCGGGAGACGCCCTATCCCACAATGTTCGCCGGGCTCCCGCCCGCCTCCTGCGCCACTTCGATCAGTTCATCGATCAATGCCTTCGCGCAACTGGGCAGGCCCTCCAGTTCCCGCACGATCACCGCACGCTCCCGGATCGCCCACGGTTCGTGCAGTTCGATGATTTCGATCTTCATCGTCTGCTGGTGACGCAATGCCGCCGACAGCGGCACCACGCCAATGCCGACGCCGGCCTCGATCATCCGGCACATGGCTTCAAAGCTCCGGATCTGGATGCGGATCTGGAGCTTGCGTCTTTGGTCACGTACCAGTTCGGTCAGAAAAGCGTGCAGGGTGCTGCCTTCATGCAGGCTGACATGCTCGTAGTCGAGCGTGTCGTCGAAGGAGAGGTCTTGCTTCTGCGTCAGAGGATGGCCGACCGGTGTCGCCAGTACCAGCTTGTCCGTACTGAAATGGATGACCTCCAGCCCTTCCGAATTCAGCGGCCCGGAGATGATGCCGAGATCCGCGCTGCCGTCCAGTACGCCGCGGATGATGTCCCGCGTCAGACGTTCCTGTAGGTCGACGGTGACGGCAGGCCGCTCTGCCATGAAGCGTGCCAGCACCTCAGGCATGAACTCCGTGACGGCGGTGGTGTTCGCAAAGATGCGGATATGGCCGACCGAATCCTTGGAATACTCCTCGAATTCGCTTTTGACATGCTCGAACTGGCGCTCGATCACGCGGGTATGCCGCAGCAGGCGCTCGCCGGCGGGGGTCAGGGCGAGGCCCTTGCTCTCCCGATAGAACAGGCGAGTCCCTAGCTGGTCCTCCAGGGCTTTGAGTCGTGCGCTGGCCGCGGCAGGCGACAAAAATGCCTTCTTCGCTCCGCGCGACAGGTTTTCTTCCTCGGCGATGCGTGCAAACAGCCTGAGGTCGGCAAAGTCAAAATGCATATGTGCTCCTTGCCCCAACTGTATCAAGGCGTCACATATGTCGCAAACCGGGTCATGCCAGTCCCGGACGCCCGTGTTTTCGCCGCAGACGAACGGCCGCTTCGAGAAAACGAGATTTACCGACTCTCCAAGCGCTGGGAGACTTGCTGGCAGGCGAACTCGCGTCGCGCACCGAATCCCAGTCGTTTGTTCCTGCAAAGGCATTTCGAACGCTACCTCTCTCGAAAAAGGCTGTTATGCGTCCCCTCGATGGCATTACCGTGGTTTCCCTGGAGCATGCAATCGCTGCGCCGTTCTGTACCCGCCAGCTCGCCGACCTGGGCGCGCGCGTGATCAAGATCGAACGGCCCAAGGTCGGCGACTTTGCCCGCGGCTATGACGAGAGAGTGGACGGCATGTCGTCGCACTTCGCCTGGACCAACCGCTCCAAGGAGAGCCTGGCGCTGGACCTGAAACACCAGGATGCGCCCGCCATCCTGCAGAAGATCCTGGACAAGGCAGACGTGCTGGTCCAGAACCTGGCACCGGGCGCCGCCGACCGCCTCGGCCTGTCCTACGAAGCGCTGTCGCAGCGCTATCCCGGCATCGTCGTCTGCGATATCTCCGGCTATGGCAACGACGGTCCCTACCGGGACAAGAAGGCCTATGACCTGCTGATCCAGGCCGAGTCCGGCTTCGTCTCCATCACCGGCACACCCGAGAGCCCGTCCAAGGCAGGCTGCTCGATCGCGGATATCGCCGCCGGCATGTATGCGTACACCAATATCCTGGCGGCGCTGCTGCAGCGCGGCAAGACAGGCAAGGGCGCACATATCGACGTATCGATGCTGGAAAGCATGGTCGAGTGGATGAGCTACCCCCTCTACTACGCCTTCGATGGCGCTACGCCGCCGCCGCGCGCCGGCGCCGCGCATGCGACCATCTTCCCCTATGGCCCGTTCACGGCCGGCGACGGCAAGACCATCATCCTCGGCCTGCAGAACGAGCGCGAGTGGGAGGCCTTCTGCCGGGTCGTGCTGGAACGGCCGGAGCTCGCCACCGACGCGCGCTTCGTTACCAACTCCCTGCGTGCCAAGAGCCGCGAGGAGCTGACGCAGATCATCACCGACGTCTTCTCCGCGCTGACCATCGACCAGGTGATCGAGCGCCTGGAGCGCGCCCAGATCGCCAACGCCCGCATGAACGATATGCGCGATGTCTGGAACCACCCGCAGCTCAAGGCACGCGAGCGGTGGACGTCGGTTTCATCGCCGGTGGGCGTGATTCCGGCACTGTTGCCGCCCGGCATGCCGAATGCCTTCGATCCGCGCATGGACGCCATCCCGGCCCTGGGCGAACACAGCGAAGACATCCTGCGCGAACTCGGCTACACCACCGACGACGTGTCGCGCCTGCGCACCGAAGGCGCCATCTGATCCTCCGGCCGGACCGCGGCCGTTTCCTGTTCCGCCTCTTCGCGGCCACTTGCAGGCCGGGGGAGGCGCTCGCCCATCTGCCAGACAGCCCCCCATGACCACCACCGCTATCGCCCGTTCCTACCTCTTCGTTCCCGCCAACCGGCCGGAGCGCTTTGCCAAGGCCCACGCATCGGGCGCCGATCGCGTCATCCTGGACCTGGAGGATGCCGTCTCCGAGGGCGACAAGGACCGCGCCAGGCAATTGCTGGCGGACTACCTGGACGCAGGCGGCACCGGACTGGTTCGCATCAACGCCACGCAGACGCGCTGGTTCGAGGATGACGTGCGCGCCTGCCTGAAGCCGGGCGTCCTGGGCGTCGTCCTGCCTAAGGCAGAGAGCGCGGCACAAATCGCTGAGGTGGTGCGACACGTGCCGCCGGAGGTCAAAGTGCTGCCGCTAATCGAGACCGCCGCCGGCATGACCAACGTGGCGGAAATTGCCGCAGCGCCTGGCGTCGAGCGCCTGATCTTCGGCACCGTGGATTTCCGCACGGAGTTGGGTATCGAAGGGGACGGCCAGGAGCTGCTGTTCTTCCGCTCCATGCTGGTCCTGGCCTCCCGGGCCGCGGGCATTGCCTCGCCGGTGGACGGGGTGACGGTCTCCATCTCCGATGTCGATGAACTGCGCGCTGCCAGCACCCGTGGCCGCCGGCTGGGATTCGGCGCAAAGCTCTGCATCCATCCGGCGCAGGTAGCGGAGGTCAACACGGCATACCGGCCAACCGAAGCGCAACTGGCGTGGGCGCAGCGCGTTATCGATGGCGCAAAGTCGAGCCCCGGTGCGTTCCAGCTGGATGGCGAAATGGTAGACGCGCCCGTGATCGCACGTGCTGCGGATCTGCTGAGGCAGGCGGGCCGCCTCACCTCCTGACAGGGGCGAGTGCATTCCAGAATTTCTGAGTTCCCACAAGCAAGATGAAGAAAATCCGCAGTCTCCTGATCGCCAACCGGGGCGAGATCGCCATTCGCGTAATGCGCGCCGCCAGCGAGCTTGGCATCCGCACCGTCGCCATCTATTCCTACCAGGACCGCTTCGCCCAGCATCGCTTCAAGGCCGACGAAAGCTACCTGGTCGGCCAGGGCAAGAAGCCCGTCGACGCCTATCTCGATATCGAAGATATCCTGCGCGTGGCCAAGGGGGCTGGCGTGGATGCCATCCATCCGGGCTACGGCTTCCTCTCTGAGAACCCGGAGTTCGCCGAGCGCTGCGCGCAGGAGGGCATCGCGTTTATCGGACCGAAATCTGAGGTGATGCGGGAGCTGGGCAACAAGGTTGCTGCACGCGAACTGGCGCAGCGGGTCGGTGTGCCGGTGGTGCCCGCCACCGGTGCGCTTCCCGATGACCTGGCGCAGGCCGGCAAGCTGGCAGCGGAGATCGGCTATCCGCTGATGCTGAAGGCAAGTTGGGGCGGCGGCGGTCGCGGCATGCGCGCCATCCACAAGGAAGCCGACCTGGCGGACGCCATTGCCGCGGCGCGGCGCGAAGCCAGGGCCGCCTTCGGCAACGACGAGGTCTATCTCGAGAAGTTCATTGCGCGGGCCAAGCATGTTGAGGTGCAGATCCTTGGCGACACCCACGGCAATATCGTCCATCTGTTCGAGCGCGATTGCTCAGTGCAGCGGCGCAACCAGAAGGTCGTCGAACGGGCACCGGCCCCGTACCTGGACGATGCCAGGCGCCAGGCGCTGTGCGGGGAAGCGCTCAAGCTAGCAAGAGCCGTCTCGTACACGCATGCGGGTACGGTCGAGTTCCTGATGGACGCCGACACGGAGGACTTCTACTTCATCGAAGTCAATCCCCGCGTCCAGGTCGAGCACACGGTGACCGAGGAAGTCACCGGGGTCGATATCGTTAAGGCGCAGATCCGCATCACGGAAGGCGCGCAGATCGGGGACGCTTCGTCGTCGGTCCCGCGCCAGCAGGACATCAAGCTGCGCGGGCACGCCGTCCAGTGCCGCGTGACCACCGAGGACCCCGAGAACGGCTTCGCACCGGACCACGGCAAGGTGACCGCATATCGCAGCGCCGCCGGTTTCGGCATCCGGCTCGACGCCGGCACCGCCTATACCGGGGCCGTGGTGACGCCTTACTACGACTCGTTGCTGGTCAAGGTGACCTGCAAGGGGCGCGATGCCGACGAGGCCAACGAGCGCATGTGCCGTGCGTTGCGCGAGTTCCGCGTTCGCGGCGTGGCCACCAACCTGGCCTTCCTCGAGAACGTCATCGAGCACGAGGAATTCCGCTCGGGGCGCTGTACCACGCGCTTTATCGACAATACGCCTGAGCTGTTCAACTTCCGCCAGCGCCGGGACCGGGCGACCAAGCTGCTGAATTTTATCGCCGACGTCAATGTCAACGGCAACCCGGACGTCAAGGGGCGCGCCGCGCCCTCCCGGATCGTGCTGTCGCATCCGCTGCCGGCTACCGACCTCGCCGCCGTGGTTCCGGAAGGGACGCGTACGCGGCTGTCGAACATCGGACCGCGGGCGTTTGCGGAATGGATGAAGGCGAGCAAGGCAGTCCTGCTGACCGACACCACCATGCGCGACGCCCACCAGTCGCTGCTGGCGACCCGGATGCGGACCGGCGACATGACCGCCATTGCCCCGTACTACGCGCGGCAGTTGCCGGGCCTCTTCTCGATGGAGTGCTGGGGCGGGGCCACTTTCGACGTGGCGATGCGGTTCCTGAAGGAAGATCCGTGGCAAAGGCTGGAAGCGCTGCGCGAGGCCGTCCCCAATATCCTGTTCCAGATGCTGCTGCGGGGCTCCAACGCGGTCGGCTATACGAACTACGCGGACAACGTGGTCCAGTACTTCGTCAAGCGAGCTGCAGCCAGCGGGGTTGACCTGTTCCGCGTGTTCGACTCCTTCAACTGGGTCGAGAACATGCGCGTGGCGATCGATGCGGTGCTCGACACCGGGGCACTGTGCGAGGGCACCATCTGCTATACGGGGGATCTCTTCGATCCGTCACGCGCCAAGTACGACCTCCGCTACTACGTCGAACTGGCCAAGGCGCTCGAAAAGGCTGGCGTCCACATCCTGGGCCTCAAGGACATGGCCGGCGTGTGCCGCCCGCAGGCAGTCCACGCACTGGTGAAGGCGTTGAAGGATGAGGTCGGCCTGCCGGTCCACTTCCATACGCACGATACCAGCGGTGCCTCGGTGGCATCGGTGCTGGCGGCGGTCGATGCAGGCGTCGACGCCGTGGATGGTGCCATGGACTCGATGAGCGGGCTCACTTCGCAGCCAAGCCTCGGCGCCATCTGCGCGGCGCTCGAGCACAGCGCACGCAAGCCCGCGGTCGGCTACCGTGACCTGCAGCCGTTCTGCACCTACTGGGAGTCCGTGCGCAGGAACTACGAGCCCTTCGAGGCGGATATGCGCGCCGGTACGTCGGACGTCTACCGGCATGAAATGCCGGGCGGCCAGTACACCAACCTGCGCGAGCAAGCGCGCTCGCTGGGGCTGGCGTCGCAATGGCCGGAGGTTGCGCAGGCCTATGCCGACGTCAATGTGATGTTCGGCGACATCGTCAAGGTGACGCCATCATCCAAGGTCGTGGGCGACATGGCCCTGCACCTGGTCGCCAACAAGCTGTCGACGGCCGACATTCTAGATCCAGCGAAGGAGGTTTCGGTACCGGACTCCGTCATCTCGATGTGCCGCGGCGAGATGGGGTATCCGGCGGATGGCTTTCCCGAAGCGCTGCAGAAGAAACTGCTGCGCGGCGCCGCGCCGATCGAAGGCCGGGCCGGTGCGCATATTGCGCCGGTCGACGTGGAAGCTGCCCGCAAGCAGGCGGAAGGTGAGGTTGGCCGGTCCCTGTCCGACAACGACCTCGCCTCCTGGCTGATGTATCCGAAGGTCTTCAAGGACTTCTGCGCGCACCGGGAGCAGTACGACGATGTCTCCATCCTGCCGACGCCCGTGTTCTTCTATGGCCTGGAAGCCGGCCAGGAGGTCGCGGTCGACCTCGAGAAGGGCAAAACGCTGTATGTGGGCCTGAACGCCCAGGCCGAGGCGGATGCGCAGGGGGGCGTGCGCCTGTACTTCGACGTCAACGGCCAGCCGCGACCGATCCGCGCATTGAAGCGCCAGGAAGGCAAGGCTGCCCAGGCCGAGCGGATGGCGAACCCGAATGACCCGATGCAGGTGGCGTCGCCGATGCAGGGCAGCGTGATTTCGGTGGGGGTCATGCCAGGACAGACTGTCGCCAAGGGCGACACGCTGGCTGCGATCGAGGCGATGAAGATGGAGACCAGCGTCGTCGCCGAAGCCGGTGGCACCGTGAAGAGCATCCTGGTCCAGCCCGGCACGCTGGTTCGGGCCGGCCAGTTGCTGATCGAACTGCAATAGGCCGGTAGCGGCCTACAGGCCGTCCTCCCGCAGGCGCGAAACCGTCTGCAGGGAGACGCCGAACCAGTCGTAGAAGGACGCCTCCAGGTCGCGGCTGTCCGTCCAGCCCACGCGCGCTTTCAGGTCGGCCACCGACAGGTTGCACCGGATCGACTCGAACAGCGCCCGCATCAGCCGCTGCGTCCGGCAGATCTGGGTAAAGGCAGCGCCCTGCCGGAATAGCGCCGTGCGGATCCTGTCCGGTGTCGTCTGGAGCGCACTGGCCATCACCCGCGCATTCCACTCCTGCTGCGGGTGGTGGAACACGGTCCCGGAAATCAGTTCGCGCAGGTACTCGACCCTGGGGGCCGCCGACCCGACCCTCATGACGGTGCGCAGATCCACCGCGGCGTCGTCCAGCACGAGGTTGCACGCGCTGGGGCTGAAAAGGCTGCCCCCCAGGTGCAGGTCGATGGACGCAAAGGCGGGGATGCTGACTGTCTGGCCTTCGCGCAGGGTGCGGGAGAAGCCGCGCGCGGCGAGCATGTGGTGTCCGCAGGACGCGGTAATCCGCAAGGGGAAGGCCGGGATGAGCCGATGCAGGGACACACGGCTGCGGCAACGAATCTGGACTTGCATGGAAGCAGTTCAACGCTCTTTCATGCCCAGATGCTCGCTGCACTTTGGTCCCCCGTAAAGCCGCTTCTTCCGAACGCTGCATTCGGATATGCGGCAGGGCCCGTGCTTTCTGTCGAAGCGAATGGCTCGTTCCGAACTTTCGAATTGGAAGCGGCGGCGGCACCGTGCATAGTGGAACCCACGCAATCAGACCACAGAGAGACGTGATGGACGTTGTGAAGTTGAAAGAATGGGTCGGGAAGACAACCGAAAGCCAGGACGAGGTCACGGCGTTTCCCGTCAAGGCGCTCGCGGCGATGCTTGACTATGATGACCCGGCGCCCGTGCGCGGCGACGCCATCGCGCCGCTCTGGCACTGGCTCTATTTCCTGCCGCTGCACCGGCAGTCCGAGCTGGGTTCGGACGGCCATGCAAGCCGCGGCGGTTTCCTGCCGCCGGTGCCGCTGCCGCGCCGCATGTGGGCCGGCGGCCGTCTCTGGTTCCACCAGCCGCTGCGCATCGGCGATGCCGCCTCCAAGGTGTCGCGCATCCTCGATGTCAGCGCCAAGACCGGACGCAGCGGCTCGCTGGCCTTTGTGACGGTGGAACACAAGTACTACGGCGGCAACGGACTAGCGGTCACCGAAGAACATGACATCGTCTACCGCGAGAACGCAACCCCGAATGCGCCCGCCCCGGAGCCGGTGCCGGCGCCGACTGGCGAAGAATGGGTGCACGAGGTGGCGACCGACCCGGTGCTGCTGTTCCGTTTCTCAGCGCTGACGTTCAACGGCCATCGCATCCATTACGACAAGCAATATGTAACCGCGGTCGAGCACTACCCGGACCTGATCGTCCACGGCCCGCTGCAGGCGATGCTGCTGCTCGAACTGGTGCGCAAGAACCTGCCGGACGCAGTGGTCAAGAGCTTCTCGTTCCGGGGCGTGCGACCGACCTTCGTACCGCAGCGCATTTTCGTCTGCGGCAAGCGCAGCGAGGACGGCAAATCGCTCGAGCTGTGGATCCGCCATGAAGACGGCGCCCTCGCGATGAGCGCGACCGCTGAACTGAACTAATCCCGCAAAGATTTTTGGAGACAAGGCCGTGCAGAACAGAATCGATGAATACCAGGAAATCCGTGAAGCCGTGCGCGACCTGTGCGGGCAGTTCTCGTCGGAGTACTTCCGCAAGATTGACGAGGTCCGCGGCTACCCTGAAGAATTCGTGAATGCGCTGACCGCCGCCGGCTGGCTGGCAGCGCTGATCCCGGAGGAGTATGGCGGCTCGGGCCTGGGCCTGACCCAGGCGTCCGTCATCATGGAAGAAATCAACCGTGCCGGCGGTAATTCGGGCGCCTGCCACGGCCAGATGTACAACATGGGCACGCTGCTGCGCCATGGCTCGGCAGAACAGAAGAAGCTGTACCTGCCCAAGATCGCCAGCGGCGAACTGCGCCTGCAATCGATGGCCGTGACCGAGCCGACCACCGGTACCGACACGACCAAGATCAAGACCACCGCCGTGCGCAAGGGCGACAAGTATGTCGTCAACGGCCAGAAGGTGTGGATCTCGCGCGTCCAGCATTCGGACCTGATGATCCTGCTGGCCCGCACCACGCCGCTGGCCGAGTGCAAGAAGAAGTCGGAAGGTATGTCGATCTTCCTGGTCGACCTGCGCGAGGCCATCGGCAAGGGACTGACGGTCCAGCCCATCATCAACATGGTCAACCACGAGACCAATGAGCTGTTCTTCGACAACCTGGAAATCCCGGCTGAGAACCTGATCGGCGAGGAAGGCAAGGGCTTCAAGTACATCCTCGACGGCCTCAACGCCGAGCGCACGCTGATTGCCGCCGAGTGCATCGGCGACGGCTACTGGTTTATCGACAAGGTGACCAAGTACGTGAACGAGCGCATCGTCTTCGGCCGGCCAATCGGCCAGAACCAGGGCGTGCAGTTCCCCATCGCCAAGGCCTTCGTCAACGTGGAAGCGGCCAACCTGATGCGGTTCAAGGCGGCGAAGCTGTTCGATGCGCACCAGCCGTGCGGCGCCGAAGCCAACATGGCGAAGCTGCTGGCCGCAGATGCGTCGTGGGAAGCGGCCAATGCCTGCCTGCAGTATCACGGCGGCTTTGGCTTCGCGGCAGAGTACGACGTCGAGCGCAAGTTCCGTGAGACTCGCCTTTACCAGGTGGCGCCGATCTCGACGAACCTGATTCTTTCCTACGTTGGCGAGCACATCCTGGGGATGCCGCGCTCGTTCTGAGGTTTTGCCTCAGTGGTCTCGTGGACCTTGCGACCCGTCTTCGCGGGTCGCTTTTTCGCGGGCGGCTTGCTCCGGAAATGCACACCTGCTCGTGCAGCAGGTCGGCATCTGCTTCTCGACGATGTTTCAGAACTCTACCGCCAGCAAGCTTAGTTCTCCTGCCATGGCATTTCCTTCCACAGTTGACGAAAACCTGCCTCGGCGCGTTCCAGTTCGGCGTTGTAGGCTGCCGGCGCGAGGTAGCGCAGCGGGGCATACATCGCCTCTGCCTGCTGGCGGAACTGCGGATCGGCGACCACGCGCGCCAGCGCATCCACCAGTTTCTTCCTGACCGGCTCAGGCAGGCCCTTGGGTGCCGCGAGGCCGCGCAGCGAGGCCAGCTCGATGTCGAACCCCTGCTCGCGGAAGGTCGGCACGTTCGGGGCGAGCGCTGCCCGTGTTGCGCCCATCTGGCCGATGAACTTGATCGGCGAGCCGCCCTTCTGGTACTGCAGCGCTTCGCCCACGTTGATGGCACCGATGGTGAGCTGTTGCCCCACCAGCGCCGCGCGTACGTCGCCGGCGCCCTTGTAGCCGACATGGGTCAGCTTGACGCCCGCGGCCTTTTCGAACAGCAGCATGGCGAGGTGGTCGTCCGAGCCGACGCCGGTGGTGCCGACCGACACCTCTCCCGGATGCGCCTTGGCATGGCGTACCAGTGCCGCCAGCGAGTCGATGCGGTTGCCGTTATGCACCGTGAAGCCGCCCGGATCGTCGACCAGGTTGCCGATCAGGTCGTAGCTGCGCCAGGTGAAGGTGGTCTTGCGCTCGATGGGAATGGTCAGCAGGTTCGGTGTATTGATAAAGCCGATGGTGTAGCCGTCCGGCACGGCCCGCGCCAGTTCGGCGAAACCGATGGCACCGCCAGCGCCGGGCCTGTTCTGTATCACCACCGTGGCACCGCCAAGTTGCTTTTCGAGGTGACGGGCCAGCAGGCGTGCCACCAGGTCGGTGCCGCCCCCGGGACCGTAGGCCACGATCATCTGGATAGGGCGGTTGGGGTAGGGCGCCTCTGCCCTGGCGCCGGTCGCCGCGGCGAGGCCGCAGGCCAGCGCGAATGCGCCGGCCAGGCGAAGGGAGATGCGCCGACGTCTTTGGTCGGAGGTGGGGTGCATGGTAAGTGTCTCCTCGCCGGTCTCGTGCGCCGGCCTGTTATGGATTAAGAATAGTTCGCGACCCGCGCGCTACGGCGTGACCGATGACACCGCCGCCTGCATCGCAGCCGCAATGCGCAGGCGTGCACGTGGCCAGACTTCGGGGTTGACCAGCCGCTCGGGCTGCTCGCCGCTGGCGAGCAGCGTGACGATCTGCGTCGCAGCCAGCTCGGCATTCCTGCGCCGGGCTTCGTGCGTGACGCCGGCGGTGTGGAAGGTGGCGACGACGTTGCCCAGCGCGAGCAGCGGGTGCGCGCGCGGCGGCGGTTCCTGATCCCACACGTCCAGGCCGGCCCCGGCCAGATGGCCGCTGGCCAGCGCCGCATGCAGCGCGCCCTCGTCGTGGATGCCGCCGCGCGCGGTGCTGATGAAGACGCTGCCCGGCCGCATCGCGGCAAAGGCCGCGGCATTCATCATGCGCAGCGTAGTGGCGTCGCGCGGGCAATGCAGCGACACCACGTCGGCGCTGCCCAGCAGTTCCTCGAAGGACACCGCCTGCGCGCCGCGCGCGGCCAGCTCCGCGGCGTCCAGCGCCGGGTCGCAGCCGATCACGCGCATACCGAAGGCGCGGCCGAGCGCGGCGACGCGGCGGCCCGCGTGGCCAACGCCGATCAGGCCGAGTGTGCGGCCGCGCAGTTCGTGGCCCATCAGGTCCTCACGGCTCTCGCAGTCGCGCGCGCGCAAGTGGCGGTCTGACTCGGCGATGCGGCGCAACACCGCGAGCATCAGGCCCAGCGTCATCTCCGCCACCGAGTCGGCGTTGCCGCCGGCCTGGTTGAGCACGGCGACGCCCGCTTCGGTGCACGCATCGATGTCGATGGTGTCGCAGCCGGAGCCGCTGGACGACACCGCCAGCAGATTGGGGCAGTGCGCCAGCAGCGAGGCGTCGGCGAACCAGCGGCGTGGAATCTCGTCCTTGGCGGCAGAGATCTGGTAGACGTGGGCGGTGGAAAGCCGGGCCCAGGCAGCCGCGTCGCCGCCTTCCCGGGCACAGGTGTGCAAGTTCAGGCCAGCTGTGGCCGTGATGATGCGGTCGAAGGCCGGGTCCAGCCAGTGGTCGAAGCGGACCACCGTGCCGGCGGCGGGCATCGGCAGGACGGGCGCGTTCATACCACCCCCTTCTCGCGCAGCGTGCGCTCGACCCAGCTCCGATCAGCGCGGCCTTGCGCGATCGACTCGAGCACCGCCGCTTCGGTCCGCTGCACGGCCTCCACGCGCGCGGCGATTTCCTCGGCGTCTTCGGCGGCCACCACCAGCAGGCCGTCGCCGTCGCCCAGCACCAGGTCGCCCGGGCGTACCACCATGCCGTCGATGCAGACTGGCACATGCAATTCGCCGGGACCATCCTTGTAAGGACCACGGTGCGAGACTCCGCGCGCGTACACAGGCAGCGTTTCCTTGCCGATGGTGTCGCTGTCGCGAATCAGGCCGTCGATCACAAGGCCGGCCGCGCCGCGCGCGATCGCCAGCGCCAGCATGATCTCGCCGATGATGGCGTTGGGGCCGGTGCCGCCGGCGTCGACCACGATCACGTCACCGGGGCCGCAGCGGTCGAGGGCCTGATGCACCATCAGGTTGTCACCGGGCCGCGTGCGCACGGTGAGGGCGCGGCCGGCCATGACGCCATCGCGCCGGTGATAGGGCCGCAGTTGCGTGGTGCCGACGGTGCGGCTCATTGCGTCGCTGACATTGGCCACCGGGAAGCCGCGGTAGCGCTGCAGCAGCGCATTGCTGACCGTGGGCGCCGGCTGCGGGTGGATACGGAAGCCGTGAAGCGTGCTCATCGATTTGTCTCCGGATAAAGGCAAGGGGATGGGTGTCGGTTGTGCCGCGGCTATTCGTACGCCGCGACGGGGCGGATGCAGGCAGGGCCGATGTCTGCCAGCCGGGTCAGGCCGAGCATCGCCATATCGCGCGAGATCTCGGACTGCAACAAGTCGATGGCGTGCGCCACGCCGCGGGTGGACCCCACCGTCGCCGCGTAGGCGAACGGCCGGCCGACGAAGACGCAACGCGCGCCGAGCGCGAGGGCCTTGATCACGTCCGTGCCGCGGCGTACGCCGCTGTCAAGCATCACTGGCAGATCGGGCACGGCGTGAACGATCTCAGGCAGGACCCGCAGCGGTGCGATGGCGCCGTCCAGTTGCCGGCCACCGTGGTTCGAGACAATGATCCCGTCCACGCCGTGCCGGCGCGCCAGCAGCGCGTCTTCTGCTGTCAGGATGCCCTTGACCACCAGCATGCCTTTCCAGCGCCGGCGGATGGCTTCAAGGTGCGTCCAGGTGAAATGGGCGCGGTCGGAGAAGTCGCGCAGCACGCGCGACGACAGGATGGGTGCGCCGCGGTGCGCATAGGCGTTCTCGAAATGCGGCATGCCGTGCTGCAGCAGCGTGCGCGCAAAGGTGCCGAGCAGCCAGCGCGGATGCGTGATGCCTTGCCATGCCAGGCTCAGGCTTGGCCGCAGCGGTGTCGAGAAGCCCGCGCGCACGTTGTTCTCGCGATTGCCGGCGACCGGTGTATCGACGGTGATCACCAGGGTTTCCACGCCAGCCCCCGCCACGCGCGACAACAGGCCTTTGATCTGCGCCATGTCGCCGGGCAGGTAGGCCTGGAACCAGGTCCCGGGCGCGGCCGCCATGACGTCTTCCAGCCGGATCAGCGACGAACCGCTCATGATCGCCGGCACCGCGGCCTGTTGCGCGGCCTGCGCCAGCACGATATCGCCGCGGTAGGCGAACAATGCCGCGATGCCCATCGGCGCTACGCCGAAGGGTGCTGCATAGCGCCGGCCGAACAGCTCGAAGCCCAGCTCGCGCGTGGCCACGCCGGCAAGCACGCGCGGCCGCAGCGCGATCTCGGCGAAGGCACGCCGGTTCTCTGCTAGCGAAATGCTGTCCTCCACCGCACCGCTGACGTAGGCGTACAGCGGCCGGGGCAGGCGGCGTCGGGCGAGCCGTTCAAGGTCGTTCAGCGAAAGCACCTGCCGGCGCAGCGTGGCCGCGCTTCGGGCTGGCGCGGTGGGCGCAGCAGCGGCACTTGCGGCACTTTCCGCACCGTTAGCGGCAGTCACTGCGGCAGGAGCTTGGATGGCTGGCATCGATATGAGGTGGCAGGGCGACGACTAGGCATCAATCTAGCAACTGCCAAGTGACGATAAAAGCGAAAAATAGCGAAGCTATAATTTCGCTTTCAGGAAACAAACAATCGCCACCCGCGGCCCTGATCTCATGACCCTCAAGCAACTGGAAGCCTTCTACTGGGCCGCGACCTGCATCAACTTCTCGGTCGCCGCCGAGCGCTGCCACCTGTCCGTGTCTTCGTTGTCCAAGCGGGTGGCCGAGCTTGAAGCCTCCCTCGGCGCGCAGCTCTTCGATCGCAGCGGCCGCAGCGCCGAACTGACGGCGCAGGGCGAGCAGATGCTGCCGCGCATCCGTGAACTGCTGCGGGTCGCGGCCGAGTTGGAGCAATCGGCAGGACAGAACCGCGGCCTGCAGGGCCGTTGCCGTGTTGGGCTGGGAGAGCTGAGCGGCCTGACATGGCTGCCCCGGCTGGTGCGCGAGGTGGCGGTCCGGCATCCCGATCTCCAGCTCGAGCCTTATGTGGCTATCGGGCAGGTGCTGGAACAGCGCCTGGAGGACGGAGAACTCGACCTCGCTGTGATCGCGGGGCCGTCATCGCGCAGCAGCCTCGCGTCAGAACGGATCGCGCAGGTGGACTTTGTCTGGGTGGCAACCCAGTCCTTTATCGACGAGGCCGGCACCGAGGATCCGCAGCGGCTGATGGCCGGGCAACTGCTGCTGTCCCTCCCCGTCGGCGCGGGCGGCACCCGTGTCCTCGACCAATGGCTGGCCAGCCGCGGCATGGACGTGAACCGCCGGCTGGTGTGCAATAGCTGGGGCGCGGTGGTCGGCATGGTGGCGGAAGGGCTGGGATTCGCCTTCATGCCGAAACAGTGGGCCGAAGCGCTGGAGGCGCGCGAGGTGTTGCGGGTCCTGAAAAGGGGCGGCGCGCTGGAACCCCTGCACTATGTGGTGCAGTGGCGCCGTGATGACTCGCGCGTGCTGATCACGGAGATGCGCCAAATCGTCAGGGATGTGATCGATTTCCAGGCGCCGCGTTGCCTGGTCTAGCGAACCTGACGATGCAAAATGCAGTCATCCCTGTTCGGAAGGCCCTTGATGCCTGCGTTCACCGACGCCTTGCCGAAGACTGGCGAGACGGAACGCGCCGCACGGTGTTGGCGCCTACGATCCCTTCGCGAACGCGATAAGTGCCTGACCAAAGCCAACCAGCGTACCACTTTCGACAAGCTGCTCGCCTGGCACGCCGCGCTCCCCGGCGTTTACCGCACTGAGCACTGAACCGACACGCAGGTAACCCACTGCCTCGCCGGCCTCAACCGTGCGATCGACCCGGGCGAAGGTCTCTTCCGCCAGCGGGTGACTGGCGTGGAACACGCCTGCCGCGGGCGCTCGTATGAAATCGAGCGCTGCGCCCGGTGCTTCTGCACGAGGCATGCCCTGGCTGGCGCTTTCAGGCCTTACCCCCACCCCGTCGCCGTGCGCCGGACCGTGCAATACCAGGCGCTTCCCTTCCAGTTCGAGTTCCAGCTTCCCAACCGGGCTGCACGCAAGGCGCTGAACCAGCCGCTCGATATCGTTTGGGTTCATGTCAGTTCGCCTCCCCAAGGCCCTGTGCCAGGCATCGTTCCAGATGATGGATGTCATAGCCGCCCTGGGTGAAGCCAGGCTCGTCCATCAGTACCCGGTGCAGCGCCACGTTCGAGTTGATGCCGCCCAGCACGATTTCATCCAGGGCCACACGCATGCGCGCGAGCGCTTCCGCGCGCGTGGCGCCATGCGCCAGAAGCTTTGCGACCAGGGAGTCGTAGTTCGGTGGCACCGTATAGCCAGCATAGAGATGGGATTCCACGCGTATCCCGGGACCACCAGGGGGAATCCAATCCGTGATGCGCCCGGGAGCCGGCGTGAACCGCCACGGATGCTCCGCGTTGATGCGACATTCCACGGCATGTCCGCGAAACACCACATCCTCCTGCCGGAAGGAAAGCGGCTCGCCGCGGGCGATGCGCAACTGCTCGGCGACGATGTCGATCCCCGTGACAAGTTCGGTGACCGGATGCTCGACCTGCACCCGGGTGTTCATCTCGATAAAGAAGAAGGCGCCATCCTCATAGAGGAACTCGAAGGTACCGGCCCCACGGTAGCCGATATGCCGGCACGCCTTGGCACATTGCTCACCGATCCTGGCGATCTCCTCGCGTGAAACGCCGGGTGCCGGGGATTCCTCGATGACCTTCTGGTGGCGCCTCTGCATCGAGCAGTCCCGTTCGCCGAGCCACACTGCGTTGCCGTGCGCGTCCGCAAGGACCTGGATTTCGATGTGCCGGGGATGTTCCAGGAACTTCTCGAGATAGACGTCGGGGTTGTTAAAAGCACGGTCGGCTTCCTCCCGGGTCATTGCGACTGCCTGTGCCAGTTCGTCGGGGGCTCGGACGATGCGCATGCCGCGACCGCCTCCGCCACCGGCCGCCTTGACAATCAGCGGGTAGCCGACCTTGTCCGCGAGTGCGGAGGTCGCCGGAAAGTCATCCGTCAGTGCGCCCTCGGAACCGGGAACGCAGGGGACACCGGCTTCGATCATGGCGCGTTTGGCGCTGACCTTGTCGCCCATGCGCCGGATCGAGGCAGCGCTGGGCCCGATGAATATCAGCCCGGCCTGTTCCACGGCTTCGGCAAAGTTCGCGCTTTCGGATAAGAACCCATACCCGGGATGGATGGCGTCGGCCCCGGACAGCCTGGCGGCCAGCAGCAATTCGTTCTGGTCCAGGTAGCTGCGGCCAGCGGGGGCGGGGCCGATGCACAACGCCTGGTCGGCGAGGGCGACGTGCCGCAGGTTCGCGTCGACTTCCGAGTGGACGGCAACCGTCCGGATGCCCAGCTTGCGGCAGGCCCTCAGCACCCGCAGCGCGATCTCGCCACGATTGGCGATCAGGACCGTTTCAAACATCGCTGTCTCCCGCAGGCTCGATTGCAAAGAGCGGGGCGCCTGCTTCTACCGCTGCACCATCCGCGGCAGCAACGCGGACCACCCGCCCCTTGAGATCGGCTTCCACGGCATTCAGCATCTTCATGGCCTCGATGATGGCAAGCTGTTGTCCCGCTTCAACCAGGTCACCGACCGCCACGAACGGAGGCTGGCCTGGCGCAGGGGCGCAATAGAACATGCCCGCAAGCGGCGCCGACACGGTTCGTTCCTTCGGCTCGCCCTGGACGGCGGAAGTGGTACGGGGCTGGACGGGCGCTTCGTGAACTGCCGCCGCAAACGCGGGCGACGTTCCGGCTGTTCCCTGGTTGCCTGAGCGCACCAGCCGGACGCGCCCGCCATCCTCGGCGTACTCGAGTTCCGACAGCGCCGAACGCTCCAGGATGCCGATAAGCTGCTCCACGAAATCGATGTCCATCGACATGGCCACCTCAGCTAAAGGACCGTACGGTGACGCCAGCGTCCTCCAGGGTGCGCCGTACCTCCGCGGCCATGGAAATCGCACCCGGCGTATCGCTGTGCACGCAGATCGACTCGAGCGGCGCGGGTACCAGCTTGCCGGAGACGGTTTCGATGGCGCCGGCGCGGACCATCCGCAACATTCTTGCCGCGGCCTCGTGCGCGTCGTGCAGCACGGCGCCAGGCACCTTGCGGTGCACGAGTTGGCCCTCGTCGGTGTAGGCGCGGTCGGCAAACACTTCGGCGCACACGCGCAGGCCCATCTCCTTGCCGATGCGTTCAAGATGGCCATTCGCAAAGGTCAGGCAGACCAGTCTGGGATCAACCGCCTTGATGGCCCGCGCGATGGCGGCGGAGACGTCGGCGTCGGTCTGGGTCAGGTTGCCCAAGGCGCCATGCGCTTTCACATAGGTGATGGGGTGGCCCGCGTATGCAGAAAGCGCTTGTGCAGCACCGATCTGGTAGGCGACCAGCCGTTCGATTTCGCCGGTGCTGAACGGAATGACGCGTCGCCCGAAGCCCCACAGGTCCGGGAAGCCGGGGTGGGCCCCCACCGCGACCCCGCGCTCCCTGGCCAGCGCGAAGGTCTTCGCCATGATCTCCGGGTCGCCGGCGTGCAAGCCGCAGGCGATATTGGCGGAGCTGACGATATTCAGGATGGCTTCGTCGTCGCCCATGCGATAGGCGCCGAAGCCCTCGCCCATGTCGGAGTTGAGGTCGACGCACAAGGATGCTGCATTCTGCCAGGTCATGGTTGGGCCTGTATGTGGATGTGGTTGGAAGGCGGGAAGGGTGGCTTAGCTGCGTCGAGTCATCAGCGCGATGTTGCTGCGCAGGGACGCACGTTCTTCGGCTTGCGCTTGCGAGGCGGCGATTGCATGGTCCTGGTCGACGGTCGTGAATCGCACGCTGCAGCCCACAGGCGCCTGGGCAAGCCGCCAGAGGTCTGCCTCGATCACGGTAGCGATCTTCGGATAGCCGCCGCAGGTATTCGCCTCCGCGAGCTGGATGATCGGTTGTCCGGAGGGCGGGACCTGTATCGTTCCCGGCACGATGCCGTGCGAGAGCAGTTCCAGCGGCCGGTTCAGCGTCAACGCTTCGCCGACCAGGCGATAACCCTGCCGGTTGGCGTCGGGCGTTACCTTGTACTCAGTGGTGGCGAAGGCAGTTCTTGCCTTGTCGCTGAAGTCCTCGTACTCGGCAGCGGGCACGGCCCGCACCGTGATGCACCCTTGGGACAGTTCCTGCCAGAAAGGGGGGATATCGTTGGGGATGAGACCCAGGCCCGACGCCTGCAGTACTGGATTTGCCACCTTTCTGACCGGCAGCACGTCCCCGCGCCGCAGTCCACGCCCCTCCCACCCTCCGAAGCCGCCCTTGAGGTCAGTGGAGCGAGAGCCCAGCACGGCTGCAACGTCAATGCCGCCCGAGAAGGCCAGGTACGCGCGTGCGCCCCGGCGAGGACGTTCGACGATCAGGACCTGGCCGGCCCTGGCGCGTCGGCCCCACCATGGGGCCAACACGTGGTCGTCCAGGAGCAGGCGGCTGTCCGAGCCGGTACAAGCGAAGACGGTGTCGGACTGAAAGCGCAGGCGGAACGGGAAGAGGCTGATCTCGATCCCGGCTTCGCCATCGTCATTGCCAACCAGTGCATTGGCGAGGGACAGCGCCATGGCATCCATGGCGCCACTACGGCCAACCCCGATGCCGAGATGGCCCGGCCTGCCCAGGTCCTCGACGATGTTCGGTGCGCCGGTGGAGAGTACTTCAATCATGACTCGATTCCCTTTACCCGGAAATGCACCCGATCCCCCGGGGAGAGCAGGCAAGGCACGCTGCGGCTCGGGTCGAACATGCTCAGCGCCGTCATGCCGATGAGATGCCACCCGGACGGTGCAGTACAGGGCATCACCCCGGCCTGGCTGCCACCGATCGCCACGGAACCCTTCGCCACCTTCATCCGGGGTACCTGCCGGCGGGGCGTGGCGAGCCTGGCAGGCAGCCCTGTCAGGAAGGCAAAGCCAGGATAGGCGCCAATGCAGGCCACCGAGTAGACAGCGGTACTGTGCAGGCCGACAAAGGCTTCGATGTCGAGGCCGGCGCCTGCGGCCAGGGCCGGCAAGTCTTCGCCGGCTTCCCCGCCATAGACCACGGGGATCTCGATATCCCGGCCCGCGCGCGCACGGACTTCCAGCGTTTCCCAGAGTGCAGGCAAGCATTCACGGGCCTTGGCCGGATGCAGCAGCATGGGGTCAAAGACGACAAGCAGGTTGTTGACGCCGGGAACGGTTTCCCGAATGCCATCAAGCACCTTGCCCGCCGAAAGCAGGGCCGAAAGAGCCCAGACACGTTCCTGTGTCGCGGGGTCGAACTCACCGGCACAGGCATCGAGAAGCAATGCGCACGTACCCGCCGCGTGAACCCTCAGCGTCTGCTGGGTGCCGCCTGCGATCGGCGGCGCTTGTTCCTCGACGGCCATCGTTGTGATATCCACTCGTACACTCCGTTACGCTGCTGCCAGTATCAATCGAGCTTGATGCCGGCGTCGTCGACGACCTTCTTCCACTTGACGGTCTCGCTCTTCATCAGCGCACCCAGTTGCTCCGGAGTCCCTCCGGCGGGTTCCAGGCCCATCTCAACCAGCTTGGCCCGGGTTTCCTTGTCGCGGAGGATTTCATCGATGGCCTGGTTAAGCTTGGCCACAACGTCCTTGGGCGTACCTGCCGGCGCGACAAAGGCCTGCCAGAAGATCATTTCGAAGCCCTGCATGCCGGATTCGGATACGGTGGGCAAGTCGGGATACTCGGCGGACCGTTCCATGGTGGTGATGGCCAGGGCCTTCAGCTTGCCGGCCTTGACCAGCGGCATCGCCTCGGGCAGGAGTGCCATCATGACCTGCACCTGGCCGGCCATCAGATCCTGGAGCGCGGGCGCGCCGCCTTTGTAGGGCACATGAACGACATTGGCGCCGGTGACCCGCTTGTACAGCTCCATGCCCAGGTGGCTTGGCGTGCCGTTGCCAGCCGATGCATAGCCCTCGCTGCCGGGCTTGCCCTTCAGATACTTGAGGAGGTCCGCCATGGACTTCGCCGGTACGTTCGGGTTGACCACGACAACGCTGGGGATGGTGGTGGTCTGGATGATGGGCGCGAAGTCTTTACGCGGGTCATACGAGAGCTTGCTGTACAGGCTCGGGTTGACCGAGAGGCCGGTCATCGTGGCCAACAGGATGTTGTAGCCGTCCGGTGCCGATTTCGCCACGAAGCTCGCTGCAATGGCTTCGCTGGCGCCGGGCCTGTTTTCGACCACCACAGGCTGGCCGAACTTCGCCGTCAGCTTGTTCCCGACCATGCGCGCAACGGCGTCCGTGGAGCCCCCCGCCGGATACGGGACGACCAGCCGGATCGGCTTGGTCGGGTAATCGGTGGCGCTTGCGCTGGGGATGTTCGAGGCAAGCGTCAGGCAGGCGACCAGGCAGGTAATAGCGAACTTCATGACAGTCTTCCTTCTACGGGGGCAAGAACAGATCGTGGGAACGGAACGCGCAACAACGCTTGGGAGCTGGCGTGGTGCCGATACAAGTCTTGGCGTTGGCAATGGATATGTAAATTCCGAAATTCGTAGCGTTTTCATACGCTGAGGCTATCGAACCCGCCTGGAGCCTGCCGGTGACTGGGACTCGGCAGATGAAGCTATGTTGACCACTGGCCCGGCGCGTGGAAAACGGGTTATCCGGACACTGTCTGTTCGGCGGATGGCACGCCCCGTGCCAGGTTGAGCTTCAGCTGTCTGTCGCGCAGTGCGCGGTATTCAAGCCGGCAGGCTTCAAGGCCAGGCACGCCGTTCGCCGCTTTCAACTATTCATCAATCATGTGTGGCCAGTTCGCTGGGATCGTCTTCTCGCTCCGGGCAGCAGCGCTCTCGCGCGGCCAGGTTCATCGTCGGCCATTGGCCGCTCCGAACCCATCATGGGTGATCGAATGGCTTCGCGAAAGCGATTTATTTGGATGGTTTTCCATTCCCGTGTGAGATGGTTTTCTTGCGCAGAGAGGCCACCTGCCAAGGCGAACGGAATGGCCGACCTGACTGGTCGGCCATCGCGGTGGTTCAATCCCGCAGTGACAGGCAGAACTGCCGGATTGCCTGGCACGCCTGCCGCAGCGACTCCGTGTCGAGCGCGTAGGCGATCCGGATATAGGGGCCCAGCCCGAAGGCACTGCCATGCACGACCGCCACACTGGCTTCATCCAACAGCGCGCCCGCGACGTCCTCGTCGGTGGTGAGCAGCGTCCCGGCGGCGGTGCGCCGCCCCAGCAGCCCCTCGCACGAGGCGAACGCGTAGAACGCGCCGCCAGGCACCAGGCATGACAGCCCCGGCGTGTCATTGAGCATCCGGACCATCAGGTCCCGCCGTTCCTCGAAGACGGCACGCGATTCGCGGATAAAGTCCTGGGGGCCGGTCAGCGCGGCCAGCGCGGCATGCTGGGAGATGGAGCAGGTGCCGGAGGTCTGCTGTCCCTGGACCTTCTCCATGGCTTCCAGCAGCCAGCGAGGGCCGGTGCCGAAGCCGATGCGCCAGCCGGTCATGGCGTAGGCCTTGGAAACGCCGTTCATAGTCAGGGTTCGCGGCGCGAGGCGCGGCTCCACCGCGGCGAGCGTATGGAAGCGGGCGCCGTCGAAGATCAGATGCTCATAGATATCGTCCGACAGCACGAGGACATGCGGGTGTGCCAGCAGCACCTCGGCGAGCGCGGCAAGTTCCTCCCGCGTATAGACGGCACCGGTGGGATTGGACGGCGAGTTCAGGATGAGCCAGCGCGTCCTGGGGCTGATGGCGCGCGCGAGGGCGGCCGGGGTCAGCTTGAAGCCGACGTCGGTCCCGCACGACACAAGCACCGGCGTCGCACCGGAAAGCTGGACCATCTCCGGGTAGCTGACCCAGTAAGGCGCGGGCACGATGACCTCGTCGCCAGTGTTCAAGGTGGCCGACAAGGCGTTATAGATCACCTGCTTGCCCCCGGTGCAGACGATGGTGTCCTGCCAGCCGACGTTAAGGCCGTTGTCGCGCTGGAACTTGGCGGCAACGGCTTCCCGCAGCGCCCGCATGCCTGCCACTTGCGTGTACCGGGTATGGCCGGCGCGAATCGCCGCGATTGCCGCGTCGCACACATGCACCGGGGTGTTGAAGTCCGGCTCGCCGGCGCTCAGCGAAATGACGTCGGCACCGGAAGCCCGCTTCGCCGCCACCCGGTCCATCATCCGGTAGGTCGCCGAAGCCTGGGCGCTTGCCAGGCCGACGTTCAGGCGCTGGATGTCGCGCGCCGATTCAACCATCGCTTGATCTGCCGCGCTCATTTTGCTTCCTTGCTTCTGATTGCTTCGAATTCCTTGTCGTGCATGACTTCCTCCACGGAGCGGCCCGCGCGTACGGCCTGGACCATGCCGTCCTGGCGGCAGGCGATGCGCTCGCCCAGGTCCAGCACTTCGTCAATGCGCGCGGCCGGGACGAAGACCGTGCCACAGCGGTCCGCGATGACATAGTCGTCCTGGTTCACGACCACGCCTGCGAAGACCACGGGCTCCGTGGCGCCGAGCTGCACCACCCGGTTGCGCGCGCTGATCATGGTCACGCCGCGGCCAAAGACCGGATAGCCGATGGATTCGCTGCCTTCGATATCGCGGCTCAGGCCGTCGATGACGGAGCCGCGCACCTGCTTGGCGGTCGCGGCATTGGCAAGGATGTCGCCCCAGCAGGAGATGCCTTCGAGCCCCCCGGCGATCACCAGGATGCGGTCGTCGCTGCGGATCCCCGCGATCACGGGGGTGATCAGATGTGCCGTCGGCGCGGCCTCGGTCTTGGCGCCAAGCTGGACGGTGCTCGCCCTGCCAACGATCTTGGGGCAGTCCCACAGGGGGCGAATCCCATACGTTGCGCCGGGCAAGTTCAGGAAATCCAGCGCATCCGATACCGTGTTGGTATCGAGGGCGGCAAGGCGGTCGAGCAGGGTTTGGGGGTGCATTCCGGCGTCCTCATTGGTTGCTTGGCTTGCACTATCGGCGCTAGAGTTCGATATGTAAATTCCGAAGAATGTAACCTTCTCATACGCCAAAGCTATCAAAGCCATGATCAACTTCAGACTGGTTCGGCATCTATGGTTGTTTCTGGCCGTTGCGGAAGAGGAGCACTTCGGTCGCGCCGCCAAGCGGCTGGGAATGTCCCAGCCGCCGCTGACCGAGCAGATCCAAGTCCTCGAGCACGCGCTGAAGGTAAAGCTCTTCGAGCGGTCCAGGAGAGGCGCGAAGCTCACGCCCGCGGGCGCGGCGATACTGCCGGCGGTACGCAGGTTCGCCGAGCAGCTGGAGCGGCTCGAGCTGGCGGTGCGCGAGGCAGTCCAGGGGCAGAGCGGCCTCCTGACCATTGGCGCGATCTCGTCGGCGATGGTCGACACGCTGCCCTCGCTGATCGACCACCTGAAGGCGGAATACCCGCAGCTGACCGTGTCGGTCAAGGAGATAGACAGCGTGGATGCGGTGCCCGCGCTGGAGCGAGGAGATGTAGACCTGGCGTTTGCCCGTCTTGAAGGCGACCTGGGGCCGTCCATCAAGTCCATCGCGCTGAAGCAGGACAGGCTGGCTGTTGCGCTACCCAAGTCTCACCCCCTGGCAGGGATGCCGCGTATTCGCCTGGCGTTGCTTGCGGATGAGGAATTCGTGATGTTCTCCAGGCACGTGAGTCCCGTCTACTTCGACAGCTTGATTTCGACCTGCAGAGCGGCCGGCTTCTCGCCTCGCGTCCTTCACGAAGTACGAACCGTGTCGTCGCAGATTGCCTTCGTCGGCTGCGGACAAGGGATTGCACTCGTGCCGGCTTCGCTGAAAAAGGCGGCCTCCGACAACGTGGTGGTTCGGCCGCTGAAGGAAGCGGTCAATGTTGTCACGACGGCCATGGCATGGTCGACCAGCCGCGAAAACCCGATGATCGAGGCGGCAATCGAAGCGCTGGCAGCGGGAAAGGTCGTTGAGCGAAGGCCGAGGCGTCGCGGTGCGGCAGCTTCAGCCGGCTGAGTCATGGCGGGGGCATGCCGGGGCCGTCGCCTCGGAGCCTTTCCTTCCGAAGTCCTTCAGTCACGCGCATTGGCTTGCAGCGCGGCAAGGAATGACGATACCAGCGCGCTGTCGTCGTCCCTGCGCGTGACCGCGACAATGGTCGCCGTGCCCTTGATCCCCGTGATCGGGACAAAGGCAATATCGGAGCGGTTACCATCGGCCACCGAACGCCCGACCAGCGTAAAGCCCAGGCCAGCGGCCACCAGGCCAAGCGCGGTGTGGATCTCGATCGCCTCGTGTCCCGCCACGCATTCCACGCCGGCATCGCGCAGCAGCCCCATCATGCGCGCCGCGAAGCCGCTCTGCGGGTCCTTCGGATACCGGATCAGCGACATCCCATTCAGTTCGGCCGCGCGTACCGTCTTGCGCTTGCCCAGGCTACTGCTCGCGGGCACGGCGGCGACGAAGGGATCATGGAACAGCGGCGTGTACGACAGGTCCGGCGCTTGTTCGAAGACGCCGACGTAGCGCGAGATACCCATATCGATGCGCCCGCGCCGCAACTGCTCCGGCTGGTGTTCCGACAGCAGTTCCAGCAGGTCCACCTGGACGTTGGGCCGCGCCGCGCGAAAGCGCCGCACCGCCGCCGGCAGGATGCTGAAGATCGCCGAGCGGGTAAAGCCGATGCCGAGCCAGCCGCCGCTGCCCCCCGCAACTGCGCGCGTTTCCTCCTCCAGCCTGCCCAGCATGGTTAGCACATCTTTAGCCCGCGGATAAAGAAAACGGCCCACTGCCGTCAGCGTCATGGGGCGGTGCGTGCGGTCGAACAGGGGCGCACCGACGCTTTCCTCCAGTTGCGCAAGCTGCATGCTGATCGCCGTCGGGGCGACGAAAAGCCGCTTTGCGGCCTCGGTCGCGCTGCCGGCGTCGACCACCTCGCAGAAGT
The DNA here is from genome assembly GCF_044748965.1 of Cupriavidus sp. NPDC089707. Classification (NCBI taxonomy): domain Bacteria; kingdom Pseudomonadati; phylum Pseudomonadota; class Betaproteobacteria; order Burkholderiales; family Burkholderiaceae; genus Cupriavidus; species Cupriavidus sp. NPDC089707. Next base: position 135,829 of record NZ_JBIVHB010000008.1, on the reverse strand, counting down.
AGCGGAGCTGCCTTTGGTTCATTTTTAGTGAAGTTATATCCAAAAAACGATGTTTGATCTCGTTGTTACTTTACTCGAAACTCCATTGCATCAACACAAGGAGTGAGCGATGACGCAGGAGACGCAAACCGACTGGATCGAAGCAGCCAAGGCACTGACCACCGCGGAGGTTTCCGACGCGCTGGACTTTTTCCGGCTGCCCGGCAGCGCGCACGGCATCGGGCGCATTGCGGGGGCACGCAAGCTGTTCGGCCAGGCCTATACCGTGCGCTACGCGCCGGTGGATACGGCAGCACCTGGCAACGTCGGCGACTACCTCGATGAAGTGCCCGCCGGCGCCGTCGTGGTGCTCGACAACGGCGGCCGCACCGATTGCACCGTCTGGGGCGGCATCCTCAGCACACTGTCCGCGCACCGTGGCATTGCAGGTACGGTCATCAACGGTGTGTGCCGCGACACCGAGGAGGCCGAGCAGGCCAACTACCGTCTTTATGCCCGCGGCCGTTTCATGCGCACCGGCAAGGACCGGGTCCAGGTCGAAGCACTGTGCGTACCAGTGAGTCTTGGCGAGGTACGGGTTTGCGCCGGTGATTTTGTCGTAGGCGATGCCGACGGCATCGTCGTGGTGCCGCAGGACAGAGCGCAGGAGGTGTTCCGCAAGGCGCTGGCCACGCGCGCGGCCGAAGAGAAGATTCTGGCCGCAGCACTGGCCGGCGCAACGTTGTCGGAAGCCCGCCGCCAGCACGGCTACCACACGCTGCAACGCGCCGCCGGCTAAAGGCGCTGAAGCGCGGCCACAGGCTCAAGCCGGCAGTCCGACCGGCGTATCGGCCCAAATCACGGAGATAAACGATGTCCAATACCTTCAACACCCGTGCGATGCGCCGGAACCGCCGCGCATGGAATCGGTTGTGCGGCGCCATGCTGTGCCTCACCTTTGCCGGCGTTGCGTCGCATGCACAGGCGCAAGCGGCTTACCCGTGCCCGACCGTCCGCCTGGTCTCTCCTTATCCGCCGGGCGGCACCACCGACATCCTGGCGCGCATCGTGGCGCCGGGATTGTCCAAAGGTCTTGGCACCACGGTGATCGTTGACAACAAAGGCGGAGCCAGCAGCAATATCGGCACCGAGTTCGTCGCCCGCGCCAGGCCAGACGGTTGCACGGTACTGCTGGGCAATAACACCGGCATCGTGATCAACCGCAATCTCTATAAGCTGAAGATCGACCCGGTGAAGGACCTGGCGCCCGTGGGCATGGTCGCCTCCGTGCCGCTGGTACTGTATGTGAACCAGTCACTCCCCGCCAGGACCGGGCCGCAACTGGTGGAGCTGGTCAAGTCGTCGCCGGGCAAGTACAGCTATGCATCCGGCGGCAGCGGCAGCCCACAGCATCTTGCTGGCGAGCTGATGAAGCTCGACAAGCACCTCGACATGTTGCACGTCCCGTACCGTGGCCAGGGCCCTGCGCTCAGTGATGTGCTGGCGGGCCAGGTGCTGATCGCGTTCGATACCACCACGGCACTCGCGCCGCAGCTCAAATCCGGGCGCATCCGCCCGCTGGCTACCACCGGCGCCCAGCGTGCCAGGACGCTGCCTGACCTGCCGACCATGCAGGAGATCGGCTTCCCCAACTTCGTGATCGAGAACTGGTACGGGCTGTTCGTCCCTGCCGAGACCCCGAAGGCATTGGTCGACCGGCTCAACGCCGAACTCAACCGCGTGCTGCACGACGCAAGCGTGGCAGCGAAGCTCGGCGAGCTGGGCTCCCGCGATGTCAGCGGCCCGGTGGCGCAGTTCCGGTCTTTCATCGGCAAGGAGCTGCCGCTGTGGGAGTCGATCGTCAAGCGCTCAGGCGCCACCGTCGACTAAGCGCGCTTCGTACCGCTCTTCCATCGCTTCGCTATTCCATCACCTACATGGCCATGATCCATTTCGCGACGCCGCAACAACTCGAACGCCTGAAGGCCTTCGGCACCGCAACCCTTCACGAAGCGCAAGGCCAGAAGGGCGCGCTGGACGGCGGCCTGAAGCCGCTGGACCCGACGCTCAGGATGGCCGGGCCCGCGCTCACCGTGGACCTGCGTCCCGGCGACAACCTGATGGTCCACTACGCGCTGACCAAAGCGCGCCCCGGCGACGTGCTGGTGCTCGACGCCAAGGGCTTTACTGAAGCTGGTCCGTGGGGCGACGTGCTGACGCTCGCTGCACAGCAGGTCGGCCTGGCGGGCCTGGTCGTCAACGGCGCCGTGCGCGACGGCAGTGCCATTATCGACATGGGCTTCCCCGTGTTCTGCCGCGGCTTGTCGATCAAGGGCACCAACAAGAATCAGCCTGGCAAGGTGAACGTGCCGGTGTGCGTGGGCGGGGTATCGATCGCTCCCGGCGATATCGTTGTCGGGGACCGTGACGGACTGGTGGTGGTCGCCGCCGGGGAGGTGGAGTCTGTGCTCGCAAAGAGCGCGGAGCGGGAAGAGAAGGAAGACTGGATGCGCCAGCAGTTGGTGGAAGGCAAAACCATGGTTGACCTGCTGGGGCTTGCGGGAACGCTGGAGCGCTTCGGGCTTAGCTGAGAAGTGGTTGGAAAGCAAGCTGGCAAGGCCGGCAAGGCGCTGCGCTACGGCTGGCCCTTTAGCTTCCCGTTAACTGAGCAGTTCAATTTCCCTTACCTGGTAATGGCAGCCAGCGAGCCGGCGCTGTAGCGCAGCCAGTGGGCGGAGGCGCTGGCGATCACCGAGGTCTGCGCCTTCCACTCGGGCCCGCGCGCACGCAGGCGCGCGGCCTCCATGCCGAACACTTCCTTCAGAATCAGGTGCAGTGCGCCGCGTGACAGGGTCTTCTCGTCGTTCTGACGGCCGATGACGGGCAGCACCAGCGGGCGCGTTTCCCCGGGCCGCGGGGTAGGTGCCAGCCCATGGGCGCGGCGGTAGCGTGCCAGCTCGCCGATCAACTCGTCGGTGGCCGGCACCAGCGCGCGTGCGAGAGCATGCAGCCCTGCCGCAAGCCAGGGCGGCCTGACGAAATCGGCCTCCCCAACTTTTATGAACGCTCTCAAATGAGAGTGACAACCCTCCTTTGGTCTACGCCACTCCCGGTGCCGTCTCAATCCTCCATCGGGAATCGTTATAGTCCCATGCCGAAATTCTATTTAACTCCTGAATGAATCGACTTATATGATGGCTGAACCTTGACCATCCCCTGCGATGGACAAGTGGAAAATAGGAGACAAAATGAATCCAGGCAGGAATATTCCGTGTGGCAGGGAAGCTCTTGGCGGAACTTACGCGAAAGAGGGGGTCCATGCGGCAACGTCAGTTTGAGGGTGGCATTAATGCCGGCAGGATCTATGCGGCGCAAACGGTAAATCAGGACCTCATTCTTGAAACCAGCCGGCTGACGAAGGATTTCAAAGGATTTACCGCCGTCAGCGAAGTCGATCTGCAAGTCTGCCGCGGCTCGATCCACGCCTTAATCGGTCCCAACGGCGCAGGCAAGACGACTTGCTTCAACCTGCTCACCAAATTCCTGGAGCCGACCACCGGCACCATCCTTTTCAACGGCATCGACATCACCCGCGAAAAGCCCGCGCAGATCGCGCGGCGCGGCGTGATCCGCTCGTTCCAGATCTCGGCGGTATTCCCGCACCTGACGGTGATGGAGAACGTGCGCATCGGGCTGCAGCGGCAATTGGGCACGGCGTACCAGTTCTGGCGCAGCGAGCGCTCACTCGATGTGCTCAACGACCGCGCCATGGAGCTGCTCGAACAGGTCGGCCTGACCGAGTTCGCGCAAACGCTGACGGTGAACCTGCCGTACGGGCGCAAGCGCGCGCTGGAGATCGCCACCACGCTGGCGATGGAGCCCGAGCTGATGCTGCTCGATGAACCCACCCAGGGCATGGGCCACGAGGACGTGGACCGCGTCACGCAGCTGATCAAGAAGGTCTCGGCGGGCCGCACCATCCTGATGGTGGAGCACAACATGAGCGTGGTCTCTTCGATCGCGGACAAGATCACGGTGCTGCAGCGCGGCGCGATCCTGGCCGAAGGCCCGTATGCGGAAGTGTCCAGGGATCCGCGCGTGATGGAGGCCTACATGGGCACCGCCGACGCGGAACTGCAGGGCGCGCACTGAGCCGGGGACGACACGATGAGCACATCCAATACTCCCGCACTGGAAATCAAGGACCTGCACGCCTGGTACGGCGAATCGCACATCCTGCACGGCGTGAACCTGACCGTGAACCGCGGCGAAGTGGTCACGCTGCTGGGCCGCAACGGCGCCGGGCGCACCACCACGCTGCGCGCCATCATGGGCCTGACCGGGGCGCGCAAGGGCTCGATCAAGGTCGACGGCCACGAGACCATCGGCCTGCCGACGCACAAGATCGCGCACTACGGCATCGGCTATTGCCCCGAAGAGCGCGCCATCTTCTCCAGCCTCTCATGCGAAGAGAACCTGATGCTGCCGCCGGTGCTCAAGGGCGCCGACACCAGCAAGGGCATGAGCGAGGCCGAAATCTACGAGATGTTCCCGAACCTGAAGGAGCGCCGCCAGAGCCAGGGCACGCGTCTTTCCGGCGGCGAGCAGCAGATGCTGGCGGTCGGGCGCATCCTGCGCACGGGCGCGAACCTGCTGCTGCTCGATGAAATCTCGGAAGGGCTGGCACCGGTGATCGTGCAGGCGCTCGCGCGCATGATCCTGATGCTCAAGCAGAAGGGGTACACGGTGGTGATGGTGGAGCAGAACTTCCGCTTTGCCGCGCCGCTGGCGGACCGCTTCTACGTGATGGAGCACGGCAGCATCGTCGAACGCTTCGCGGCCAGCGAGCTGCAGGCCAAGATGCCGGTGCTGCATGAATTGTTGGGCGTATAAGGAGCGACTTATGAATCTGTTTGAAATCCCGCTTCCGGCGCTGCTGTCGCAGTTGTTGCTCGGGCTGGTCAATGGCGCCTTCTACGCCATGCTGAGCCTCGGGCTGGCGGTTATCTTCGGGCTGCTGAACGTCATCAACTTCGCGCACGGCGCGTTCTTCATGCTGGGTGCGGTGCTGGCCTGGATCGGCTTGGAATATGCCGGGCTTGGCTACTGGAGCATGCTGCTGCTGGCGCCGCTGGTCGTTGCCGGGCTCGCCGTGGTGATCGAGAAGTCCATGCTGCGCTGGATCTACAAGCTCGACCACATCTACGGCCTGTTGCTGACGCTGGGCATCACGCTGGTAATCGAAGGTCTGTTGCGTTCGTTCTACGGTGTATCGGGGCTGCCTTACTCCACGCCCGACGTGCTGCAGGGCGCGACCGACTTCGGCTTCATGCAGCTACCCAACTACCGCATGTGGGTGGTGGCGGCTTCGCTCGGCACCTGCCTGGCAACGTGGTACGTGATCGAAAAGACCAGGCTGGGCGCCTACCTGCGCGCCGGCACCGAGAACCCCAAGGTGGTCGAAGCCTTCGGCGTCAACGTGCCGACGATGGTGACCCTGACGTATGGCTTCGGCGTAGCGCTGGCAGCGTTCGCCGGCGTGCTGGCCGCGCCGGTGATGCAGGTGTCGCCGCTGATGGGGCAGAACCTGATCATCATCGTGTTTGCGGTGGTGGTGATCGGCGGCATGGGGTCAATCAAGGGCGCGATCCTGACCGGTCTCGGGCTGGGCGTGGTCGAAGGGCTGACCAAGGTGTTTTATCCGGAAGCATCGTCGACCGTGGTGTTCGCCATCATGGTGATCGTGCTGCTGTTGCGCCCGGCAGGGCTGTTCGGGAAGGAGCAATGATGCAAGTCCAATCTATGCTGGCGGCGGATCTGTACCTCGGCTTGAAGCGGCCTGCCGCGCAACGCAGGGCATTCCAGGTCTCCGGCCTGTTGTTGCTGGTGGCCTTGATGCTCGCGCCGTCGCTGGGCGCCTATCCGGTATTCGTGCTGAAGGTGCTCTGTTTCGCGCTGTTTGCCAGCGCCTTCAACCTGCTGATCGGCTATGTCGGCCTGCTGTCGTTCGGCCATGCGGCATTCTTCGGTTGCGCCGGCTATGTCTCCGGGTTGGCCTGGAAAAGCTTGGGGCTGACGCCGGAGCTCGGCCTGCTGGCCGGCATCGGCACCGGCGCGCTGCTCGGGCTGGTGATGGGGGCGATCGCCATCCGCCGCAGCGGCATCTACTTCTCAATGATCACGCTGGCGCTGGCGCAGATGCTCTACTTCCTGTGCCTGCAGTCGCCCTTTACCGGCGGCGAGGACGGGCTGCAGGGTGTGCCGCGCGGCAAGCTGTTCGGGTTGCTGCCGCTGGGCGACGACACCACGCTTTACTACGTTAGCGTGGCGATCCTGGTGGCGGTCTTCGCGATGATCGCGCGTGCGATCCATTCGCCGTTCGGCCAGATCCTGAAGGCGATCAAGGAGAATGAGCCGCGCGCGGTTTCGCTCGGGTACAACGTCGACCGCTTCAAGCTGGTGGCCTTCATCCTGTCCGCGGCCCTGGCTGGCCTGGCCGGGTCGCTGAAGGTGCTGGTGCTGGGCTTCGAAACGCTGACTGACGTGCACTGGTCGATGTCGGGGCTCGTGGTGCTGATGACGCTGGTGGGCGGCCTGGGAACGCTGTTCGGGCCGCTGGTCGGAGCGTTCGTCGTGATCGCGCTGGAGAACAAGCTGGGCGAGATCGGCGCGTGGCTTGCCTCGGTCACCGGCATGCCCTGGTTCAATACGCTGGGGGAATCGGTTTCGATGGTCACTGGTTTTATCTTCGTGGCCTGCGTGCTTTGCTTCCGCAGCGGCATCGTCGGGACCCTGCAGTCCCGCTTCAGAGGCTAGCCGCGGCGAAAGGCTAGTCCGGGATCCACCGTGCGCCTAGCCAGTCGCCGCTGGACGCGATCTCCATCATGCACGCGCGCAGCGTACTGGTCGCGCAGCGCAACGCTGGCGACATGCGGCGCGATGCCGGTGTCGCCAGCGCGATGCGCCGCGTGAAGTCGGAGCCGTCGATGGGTGCGGCGCTGAGCTGGCCGCGCTGGATCTCGTCGCGTACCGCGATGCGTGGCAGAACCGTCAGGCCGTAGCCGCTGACCACCAGCTGCTTCTGGACACTGAGCGCGTTGGTCTCCGCCGCGACCGTGATCTCCACGCCGGCGACCGCGCACGCGTGTTCGACGAGGCTGCGCAAGCCGTGCGGTGCACTTGGCAGCACCAGCGGGGTTTGCCCCAAGGCCGAAATGGGCACCGGCACCATGTCTTCCAGCCGCAGTGCGGCAGGCCCGGCCAGGCTCAGTGTCTCTTCCACCAGCGGGGCGATATCGAGCGCCGGCGTCGGCGCCGGGTTGTAGAGTAGCGCCGCCTCCACCTCACCGTTTTCCAGCCATCGCAGCAGGTGGTCGGTGTAGCCCACCGAAATCGATACCCGTACCTGTGGGTAGTTCTGCTGCAAGGCCCTGACCAATGCATCGGCAATCAGGTCGCAGCTGCTCGGCAGCAGGCCGATCTGTACCACGCCGGAGATGCTCTGCGCTTCTGGATGGATCTCCATGCGCGCCATATCGAGTTCGCGCAACGCCCGGCGCGCCCGTTCGCTCAGGACCTGGCCGGCGTCGGTCAATTGCATGCCGTGCCGCGTGCGGACAAAGAGCGGCGCGGCGATCTCATCTTCCAACAGCTTGATCTGCCGTGACACGGCGGGCTGCACCACGTGCAGCAGTTCGGCCGCGCGCGTCACCGTGCCGGTGTCGGCGATGGCAAGGAAGGCCCGGATCTGTCGAATGTCCATGAACTCAGTAGTTACCCGATGTTATGCCCAGCGTTGATAGGAGAATCAGTTTTTGTTATTCGACACTTTGTTAAATGTAATTCTATGATGAGTTACGGTTAAAACGATACGGCGGGTAAGCACTGAGAGCAGTCTTCCCACCGTTCAACATGGAGACGCCGCGCAGATGTCGGTAAAGCCAAGCTTCATCAACGGGGAATGGGTCGGCAGCACCGAGACCATTCAGAGCCTCAACCCTTCCGATACGCGCGATTGCTTGGGCGAGTTCGCGCTGGCTGACAAGGAGCAGGCCCGCCAGGCCGTCGCGGCCGCGCGCCGCGCCTTGCCGGCGTGGGCCGCCACCACCACACAGATGCGCAGCGATGTGTTGCTAAAGACCGCGATCGAGCTGGCCGCGCGCAAGGAGGAACTGGGCGAGCTGGTCTCGCGCGAAGCCGGCAAGACGCGCGCGGAAGGCATCGGGGAAGTCATGCGCGCCAGCCAGATCTTCCAGTTCTTTGCCGGCGAGGCGGTGCGGTATGGCGGCGACAACCTGCCCTCGGTCCGTCCGAACATCGGCGTGCTGACCAGCCGCGAGCCGGTCGGCGTGGTGGCGGCCATCACGCCCTGGAACTTCCCGATCGCGATCGCGGCCTGGAAACTGGCGCCGGCACTGGCCTTTGGCAACACGGTGGTGCTCAAGCCCTCGGAAGAGACGCCCGGCGTCGCCTGGGAATTGTTCCGCGTGCTGGAGCGCAGCGGGGTGCCGGGCGGCGTCGCCAACCTGGTGAACGGCCGCGGCGACGTGGCGGGCGAAGCCTTGCTCGAGAACATCGATGCCGTCACCTTCACCGGCAGCGTCAGGACCGGGCGCAAGCTCGCACAGACCGCCGTGCGCGGCATGATCCGCGTGCAACTGGAGATGGGCGGCAAGAACCCGCTGGTGGTACTGGATGACGCCGACCTGGCGCTGGCGGTCGAGTGCGCGGCCAATGGCGCGTTCTTCTCCGCTGGGCAGCGCTGCACGGCCTCCAGCCGCCTGATCGTCACTGCGGGCATCCACGACCGCTTTGTCGAAGCGCTGCGCCAGCGCATGCGCGGCCTGAAGGTCGGTCCCGCACTGGCCAACGGCACCGATATCGGACCGGTGATCAACCAGCGGCAGCTTGACATGATCCAGGGCTATATCGACATCGGCAAGGAGGAGGGCGCGGAACTGCTCGAAGGCGGCCAACTGCTGGAACGCGAAAGCCCAGGCTTCTTCATGCAGCCGGCTCTGATGGCGGGCGGCAACAACCTGCGCATCAACCAGGAGGAAGTGTTCGGCCCGTTTGCGTCAGTGATCCGGGTAGGCGATTACGACGAAGCCCTGGCGGTGGCGAACGATACCGAGTATGGCCTGTCCGCCGGGATCTGCACCAGCTCACACAAGCATGCGACCCACTTCAGGATGAACGTCAAAAGCGGCCTGGCCATGGTCAACCTGCCGACCGCCGGCCTGGACTACCACGTGCCCTTCGGCGGCACCAAGGGATCGAGCTATGGCCCGCGCGAGCAGGGCAGCTACGCCGTCGATTTCTATACGGTCAGCAAGACGGCCTACATCGGCTACTGAACCCACGCACCGCATCACAACGATACTGGAGGAAACATGGAAAAGATCGGATTTATCGGCCTAGGCCGCATGGGCAAGCCGATGGCTGCCAACCTGGCACGGAAGGGCTTTGCGCTGGTCGTGCTGGATCTCAATCCCGTGGCGGTCGGTGAACTGGTGGAGCTGGGTGCCAGCGCGGGCAGCAGCGTTGCGCAGATCGCGCGTGACTGCAGCATCGTAGTGACGATGCTGCCGAGTTCGGTGGAGGTGGAAGCGCTGGCGCTAGGTGCCGACGGCATCTTCGTCAACGCGAAGCCGGGCAGCGTCCTGTTGGACATGAGCACGATCGACCCGCTCGCGACCGACCGGCTGCAGGCCGAGGCGGTCAAGCACGGGCTGTCGGTAGTGGACGCACCGGTGGGCCGCCTGGCCGAGCATGCCGACCGTGGCGAGTCGCTGTTCATGGTCGGCGCCAGCAATGCGGACTTTGCGCGCGTCAGGCCGCTGCTCGATGCCATGGGTACCACGGTGTACCACTGCGGCGGAGTAGGCAGTGGCGGACGGACCAAGCTGGTCAACAACTATGTGGCGGTCACGCTGTGCCAGGTGAATGCAGAGGCGCTGGCGCTGTCGCAGCGCTTCGGGCTCGATATCACCAAGACGCTGCAGGTGCTCTACGGGACGTCTGCCAACAACGGGCAGCTGCGCATGAACTTTCCAAATAAGGTGCTGGCCGGCGATACCAGCCCGGGCTTCACCATCGATCTCGCGCACAAGGATATGTCGCTGATCGTGACCGCCGCCCACGCGGCCCGGGTGCCGATGCCGGTGGCCGCCGCCGTCCATGAGTCCTTCAGCCTGGCCCGCGCCAGCGACTATGGTGGTATCGATTTTTCCGGCATCGCAGACGTTATCTGCGATCTGGCGCGGATTGACAAGCCCCGTACGCCGGCAGGCTGGATGGTCGGGCAGGCGTAGGTGCCCGGGGCGGCCCCGGCGCGCGGCGTGTCGCGTCGGGGCCGCCAGGTACGGAAGGCAGAAAAAAATTAGATAGGAGACAAAGATGAACAGCACCACGAAACGATTCGTTGCCCTGGCGGGCCTCCTGACGGGGCTGGCCACCACCACGGCAGCGACGGCCGCTGAGCCGCCGCTGCGGATCGGCTTTATCACCGACATGTCGGGCGTCTATGCGGATTTCGACGGCCCCGGCGGTGCGGAAGCCATCCGCCTGGCCATCGCCGATGCGGGCGGCAGCGTGCTCGGCCGCAAGATCGAACTGCTGGTGGCCGACCACCAGAACAAGGCGGACATCGCCGCGGCGAAGGCCCGCGAGTGGTTTGACCAGCAAGGTGTCGAGCTGCTGATCGGCGGCTCGAACTCCTCGGCCAGCCTTGCCATGGCACGCATTGCCGCAGAAAAGAAGAAGGTATTCATCTCGGCGGGGTCTGGCACGACGCGCCTGACCAACGAGGAGTGCAACGCCTATACTGTCCAGTACGCCTATGACACGACGGCAATGGCGCGCGGTACCGGCGGCGCGCTGACCCGCGGCGGCGGCAAGTCCTGGTACTTCATGACCGTCGACTATGCCTTCGGCCATTCGCTGGAAAAGGACACTTCCGATGTCGTCGTCGCCAACGGCGGCAAGGTACTCGGATCAGTGCGGCATCCGCTCTCGGCGCCAGATTTGTCGTCATTCCTGATGCAGGCCAAGGCATCGAAGGCGCAGGTGCTAGGCCTTGCCAATGGCGGGGGAGACCTGGTGAACTCGATCAAGGGCAGCCAGGAGTTCGGCATCGGCAAGTCCATGAAGATCGCTGCCATGATGGTGTTCATCAACGACATCCACTCACTCGGACTCAAGGCGACGCAGGGGATGTATCTAACCGATGGCTGGTACTGGGACCAAAGCGCGGAATCCCGGACGTGGGCTAAGCGGTACTTCGACAAGATGAAAAAGATGCCGTCGATGTTCCAGGCCGCGGACGCCTCCGCAACAATGACCTACCTGAAAGCGGTGAAGGCTGTAGGGACGACGAACGCGGATAAGGTAATGGCAGAGTTGCGCAGTACGCCGATTAACGACTTCTTCACCAGGCATGGCGTGATCCGGCCGGACGGACGCATGGTGCACGACATGTACCTGATGCAAGTGAAAAGTCCGGCTGAGTCGAAGGGGCCATGGGACTACTACAAGCTGGTTCAGACCATCCCTGGTGACCAGGCCTATCTGGCCAAAGCTGAATCGAAGTGCGCACTGTGGAAATGAAAACAAGGCTCCTCGGGGGCCTTTCGCTCTATACAGTTTGCGGATAAGTAAAATGAATACTGGCGAAAAATCTATCGGCGACTTCCCGGCAGTCAGTGCTCGTGATGTCGTACGTGCATTGAGGCCATCGCGGATTCGCGAGGTCGCGAATGCGGGAATGGGATTGCACGATGTCTTGCCTTTCTGGTTTGGCGAGTCGGACCAGCCAACGCCGAAGTTCATCATCGACGCCGCTGACAAGGCATTGCGCGACGGCGCAACCTTCTATACGCATAACCTTGGCATTGCACCGCTTCGGGAAGAGATCGCCGCATACGTCAGTCGGTTGCATGGCGCAACCCGCGCCGACAACGTAGCGATAACAAGCGGCGGTGTCAGTGCCCTGATGCTGGCGACACAGCTGTTGGCCGGACATGGAGACAGGGTGGTAGCGGTCACGCCGCTGTGGCCCAATCTTGTTGAAATCCCAAAGATCCTGGGCGCCGACGTCGAGACCGTCTCCCTCGAGTATGGGGTGGAGGGATGGACGCTTGACATCGACAAGCTGTTGGCCGCGCTTACGCCTGACACGAAGCTGCTGCTGATCAATTCCCCGAATAATCCGACCGGCTGGACCTTGAGTACCGGGGAGCAAAGGCTGCTGCTCGATCACTGTCGCCGGCACGATATCTGGATCGTTGCCGATGAGGTGTACGAGCGCCTCTGCTACGCGGGGGATGGTCTCGCCATTGCGCCCTCGTTCCTGGACGCGGCGGATCGCGAGGAAAAGGTTATCTGCGTCAATTCATTCTCAAAGTCGTGGGTGATGACGGGCTGGCGGCTGGGCTGGCTTGTCGCGCCTGCCTCGTTGATGGACGACATATCCAAGCTGATCGAGTACAACACCTCGTGTGCTCCGTCGTTTGTGCAGCAAGCCGGCATCACTGCGATCAAGGAGGGAGAGGCCTTTGTACGGGACTTCGTCGCTGGCCTGAAGGATTCGCGCGACCACCTTGTGCGCGGGCTCGCTGCACTTCCCGGAATCGATCTCAAGGCGCCGCCGGGTGCGATGTATCTCTTCTTTTCGATGCCAGGGGCGGAAGACAGCCTTTCGCTGTGTAAGGCCCTTGTCCGGGAGGCGGGGCTCGGGCTTGCCCCCGGCGTTGCATTCGGGCCGGAAGGCGAAGGCTTCGTACGTTGGTGCTATGCCTGCGATACCGGCCGACTCGACGAAGGGTTGAGGCGGCTTCAAGGATATCTGGCGCGGTAGGCCGCGTGTTGCCTGGCTGCGCCCGCTGAGCCAGTCGCCGGCTCAGAGTGCAACGAAGCCGACTTCGACCCATTCGTGATTGGCGAAACGTGCTTTCGGAAAACCCGGTTTGCCTGGCTGCGCGATCGCTGGCATTGTAGGCAGCATGCCAGGCCCGTGAAAAGCCTGGCCGCCACTACCAAGAGCGGATCTCCGGAGACCAGCGACCATGCATGACAACCTGCCACAGCGCCTGCGCTCCCTTCTCTTCGTTCCCGCGGACAGCGACCGCAAGCTGGCTGCGTCGCTGAAGTCGGGGGCGGACGGGCTGGTGTTCGACCTCGAAGACGCCGTACCGGAGCATGGCAAGGAAGATGCGCGGCGCAAGCTGGTGTCCTTCCTCGAGCAGAACCGCGCGTCGATGGAGCCGGCCTTGCTGGTGCGCGTCAACGGGCTGGCGTCAGGCCATATCCTGCGCGACCTGGCCGCCGTGGTCCCGCACCGGCCAAATGCGATCGTGCTGCCGAAATGCCGGAGCGTCGACGATGTGCACCGGCTCTGTGACTTCCTCGCAGCCCTTGAGTGCGCGCTGTTGCCCGACAACTGGGAGATCGCCATCATCGCCATGGCGACGGAGTCCTCCGAAGGCGTGTTCGGCCTGTCGTCCTATCGCAATGCGCCAATGCGGCTGCGGGCGCTGATGTGGGGTGTGGACGATCTAGCCGCCGAGCTGGGCGCATTCTCGTCGCATATCGGCAAGGAGCTCACTGCGCCGTTTTCCGTGGCGCGCACGATGTGCCTGCTGGCCGCCGCGCAGGCCGGCATCGATGCCATCGACGCGGTCAGCACAAGCCCGACGGATCCCGCGCAGATCGGGCAGGAAGCCGCACAGGCGAAGCGCGATGGCTTTACCGCAAAGGCCGCCGCGCATCCTTCACATATCGACGCCATCAATCGGGCCTTTATGCCGCAGGAGGAAGAGGTGCGCTGGGCCCGGCATGTCGTCGACGCCTTCTCCAAGGTCGGCGCCTCGGGCGTGGCAAGGCTCGGCAACGCCATGATCGACCGGCCCCATTTGCGCCTGGCGCACCGGATCTTGTGCCACGTGGACGGGGAAGACTGATCCGGCGCTCGCGCGGGGGCGTGCGCCGCAGCTAAGACGTACGATGCGCCGCACGGTATTGCTGGGGCGTACACAGGGTTGCTGCCTTGAACTGCCGCGAGAACGCGCTGTGATCCGCATAGCCGCATTCGGCGGCAATGTCGGTGATGCTGGCATCCGTGGTTTCCAGCAGGCGGCAGGCGCGGTCCAGCCGCATGCGCATCATGATCTGCTTCGGAGTAAGCCCGAACACCTCGCGGCAAAGCCGCTCCAGGGTATCCAGTGACAACTGCACTTCGCGGGCAATCTCGCTGATGCGCAGGTTCGGTTGCGCCGGCTCTTCCAGGCGCTTGAGGAACTGCAGCAGGCGCTTGTAGCTGGCGTGCTTCTCGTCCGGGCGGGGCAGGATGCGCGAGATGCCCAGCAGGCCGGCGACCTGGCCCTCCGCATCCCTGACCGGAAACTTCGAGCTCAGGCACCATTGCCGGTGCCCGTCGGCCGAGAAAAACAGGCGCAGCACATCGATGATCGGTTCGCCGCTGCGGATGACGCTCAGGTCCTGCATCATCGTGCTTGAGCCGGTGACCTCGAACAGCTCGTCTGCCGTCTTGCCGATGACGTCTCCCTTGCTGACCAGGGCGCTGCGCTCGACCAGGGTGGCATTCACCATCAGGTAGCGCGCCTCCTTGTCCTTCACGTAGAAAAGGACGTTGGGAAGCCGGTCGAATACCTGCTCCATCAGCGCCAGATCCAGTACCAGGTCAATCCCGTGCAATAGGTTCTTGGTGTCGAGCATATGGTCGTAGGGGGCACCTGCGGCGTGGGTAGCGCGATGTTATCACGCGGTTTCGGCCATTCGTTACCCGCTCGGGCCAGCGGGCCAGGGCGCGGCCAGCCAGTCCCGTTGTGCAGTAATCCGCGGCTTTGGGCAGGGCGCCATGCAAGACGGGCGGCGCTACGCGCCACAAAATCCTTGGCAACGCATCCGGCGTCGCAGCATCGCTGCTGCGCGAGATGTGCACGATTCCGATGCACGGACGGCAACGCCCTCCGGCTCGGGCCAACTGGTTGAACGCGGAGAGCCCAACGTGAACGTCATCCCCTTTCAGAGCGAACCTTTCGATACCTACACCACCGAAGCATCGCTCGGTGCCATGCGCAGCGCGCTGGACAAAGTCCGTGCGCAACTCGGCAAGACTTACCCCCTGATCATCGATGGTAAGAAGATCGAGACGGCGGCGAAGCTCACCTCGACCAATCCTTCGCGGCCCGGCGAAGTTGTCGGCCACACCAGCAAGGCGGGCGTCGACCACGCCGAGCAGGCAATCCAGGCCGCCTGGACCGCGTTTGAGGGGTGGAAGCGCTGGCCTCAGGAAGACCGCTCGCGGCTGTGCCTGAAGGCCGCGCAGATCATGCGTGGGCGCAAACAAGAGCTGGAAGCGTGGCTGGTCCACGAGATCGGCAAGAACTATGTCGAGGCCAGCGCTGAAGTTGCCGAGATGATCGATTTCACCGAGTACTATGCCCGGCAGGCCCTGCGCTTTGTCGACGGTGTCGGTCACCTCAACGCCTGCCCCGGGGAAGAGAACAAGAGCTTCTACATCCCGCTGGGCGTCGGCGTCACCATCGCGCCGTGGAACTTCCCCATGGCGCTGATGACCGGGATGCTGATGGGCGCCATCGTGGTCGGCAATACCGTGGTCTGCAAGCCGGCCGAAGACACCATCGTGTCGCTGTCCAAGGTCTTCGAGATCTTCGAGGAAGCCGGCTTCCCGCCGGGCGTCATCAACTATCTGCCCGGCATCGGCAGCGAGATCGGTGCCTACCTGGTCGACCATCCCAAGACCCGCTTCATCAACTTCACCGGCAGCCTGAAGACTGGCATCGCGATCCACGAGTCGGCGGCCAGGGTGCGCGACGGGCAGAAGTGGATCAAGCGCGTGTTCCTCGAACTGGGTGGCAAGGATGCCATCTTGGTGGACGAGACCGCGGACCTCGATGCGGCCGCCCTGGGCGTGATCCAGAGCGCGTTCGGCTACTCCGGCCAGAAGTGTTCCGCATGCTCGCGCCTGATCGTGGTCGATTCGGTTTACGACGCGCTGGTGGAGAAGGTCGTCGCCCGTGCCAGGGAACTGCGTGTGGGCGCTGCCGACACCAACCCGGACCTGGGGCCGGTGTGCAATGCGGCACAAGCCGACAAGGTTGCCGAGTACATCGAGATCGGCAAGGGCGAAGGCAAGCTGCTGACCGGCGGCGAGCGGCTGGAGGGGGACGGCTACTTCTTCGCGCCCACGATCTTCGGCGATGTCGCGCAGGATGCCCGCATCTTCCAGGAAGAAGTCTTCGGGCCGTTCGTGGCGGCGACCCGCGTGGCGAACTTTGAAGAGGGCCTGAAGGCGGTCAACAACACCGTCTATGGCCTGACCGGCGCGCTCTATTCGCGCGACCGGAGCCGGATCGAACAGGCGCGCCGCGAGTTCCACGTCGGAAACCTGTACTTCAACCGCAAGTGCACCGGCGCGCTGGCGGGTGTGCAGCCGTTCGGCGGCTTCAATCTGAGCGGTACGGACACGAAGACGGGTGGTCCTGACTACCTGCTGCAGTTTCTGCAGATGAAAGCGGTGGCAGAGCGGTTCTGATCTCCCGCGACACGGCAGCGAAAGGTGCGTCCATGGGCGCACCTTTCTTGTTTGTGGCGGCACGATGGTCCGGGGTTGCACCGATACGGCGGCATCGGCGCCCAGTGATTGGGCCGTCCGATCCATGATTGTGCGTAATAGGTGAATACCCCTAAGTTGAACCCCCTTATTTACGCGGCTCCACTACAGATCATTGTGCAAAAAGCCGCAAATCTTGCTCTGCCTGGATGCAAGCGGCGGCGCGCGATAGCCAGCAGAATTTCGCTCAACCAAAGTCGTTGTCGCACCACGGCATTGGCACATCGGGACTGGCGATCTGCAGCGAAGCAGGCGCCTGGGCAGGATCCACGCAATGCGCACACCGTTGCCTGCGATGCGCAAGTGAACATACCAAGTGAGGGACGAAATGAGCAAGAAGCTGCTGTCGGTTAGCGTTTGCGCGGCCGGACTGATGTTGGGGGTGAGCCATTCGGCCTGGGCCGATCTGCTGATTGGTGTTGCCGGGCCGATGACAGGCCCGTATGCGTCGGGTGGGGAGCAGATGCGCACCGGCGCCGAGCAGGCAATTGCAGATATCAACGCCAGGGGGGGCGTGCTGGGACAGAAGCTGAAGCTGGTGATTGGCGACGACGTGTGCGACCCGAAGCAGGCGGTGTCCGTGGCCAACACGCTGGTCAACAAGGGC
The DNA here is from genome assembly GCF_044748965.1 of Cupriavidus sp. NPDC089707. Taxonomy (NCBI): domain Bacteria; kingdom Pseudomonadati; phylum Pseudomonadota; class Betaproteobacteria; order Burkholderiales; family Burkholderiaceae; genus Cupriavidus; species Cupriavidus sp. NPDC089707. The sequence goes on along the minus strand of NZ_JBIVHB010000008.1, from coordinate 118,589 downwards.
GTGGTGTTCGTGGACGGCCACTATTGTTCGAGCTCGACCATTCCCGCATCGGAGGTCTACCACGATGCCGGCATCCCGATGGCGACCATCTCGACCAGCCCGAAGGTCACCGACCGAGGCCTCGCAAACATCGTGCGCGTGACCGGCCGGGATGACCAGCAGGGCAATGTGGCCGCTTCCTATCTCGCCAGGAACTTCAGCGGCAGGAAGATCGCAGTGGTCGATGACAAGAGCGCCTATGGCAAGGGCCTGGCGGACGAGGTGGCGAAGTCCCTCGCCGACCACAAGGCCAAGGTATCGCTGCGCGAATCGATCACCGCTGGCGAGAAGGACTACAACGTGCTGGTGAGCAAGCTGAAGGCTGCCGGCATCGAAGTGCTGGCCTATGGCGGGTACTACACCGAACTTGGCCTGATCCTGCGCCAGGCGGCGCAAGCCGGGCTCAAGCTCGCCGTCATGGGCGGGGACACGCTGACCAACACGGAACTGCTGTCTGCCGCGGGTCCCGCGGCGAATGGCGTGATGTTCACCTTCGGCCCGGATCCGCGCAAGAATGCCGAAGCCAGGGACGTGGTGGAGCGCTTCCGCCAGGCGAAGATCGAGCCCGATGGTTACACGCTGTATTCGTACGCGACGATCCAGGTATTCGCGCAGGCGGCCGAGCGGGCTCGCAGCGTGAAGCCAGAAGCCGTCCAGAAGGCGCTGCGCAACGGCAACTACTCGACGGTGGTCGGGCCCATCAGCTTCGACAGCAAGGGTGATCTCACCAAGCCCGGCTACGTGGTCTATCGTTGGAGCGGGAACCAATACGGCTACGCAAACTGACGCAGTGGTGGCAGTGCCTCGCGCGGCGTGGCACTGCCCCCTTGATGGGTATTGCAGCGCGCTGCTGTGCGCTGCACGGGTTGCGATAGCGCTTGTTGGAGCCTTTCATGTATCTCGCATTACAGCAGTTCATCAACGGTGCGACCCTGGGTGCCGTCTATGGTCTCATCGCCATCGGCTATACCATGGTGTACGGCATCATCGGCATGATCAACTTTGCGCACGGCGAAGTGTTCATGATCAGCGCCTTCATCGCCATTTCAGGATTCACTCTCATGACCGCGCTTGGCGTGACTTCGGTACCGCTCACGCTGGTCGTGGTGCTGTTCCTTACCATCCTGTTCACGTCCGCCTATGGCTGGGCGGTGGAGCGGGTGGCGTACCGTCCGCTGCGTGGCGCGTCGCGCCTGGCGCCGCTGATCTCGGCGATCGGCGTTTCGATCTTCCTGCAGAACTTCGTCCAGCTAAGCCAGGGCGCACGCGTCAAGGCGCTGGCGCCGGTGATTTCCGGTGGCGTCGAAGTGGCAGGCAACGGCGAATCCGCGGTCTACCTGTCCTACGTGCAGATCCTGATCGTGGCGACGACGTTCCTGCTGATGGGCGGTTTCACATGGCTGATCACGCGCACCGCCTTTGGCCGGCAACAGCGGGCCTGTGAGCAGGACCGGACCATGACCAGCTTCCTCGGCATCAACGTCGCCCGCACGATTTCGCTGACTTTCATGCTGGGCGCAGGGTTGGCGGCCATCTCAGGGACCATGGTGACGCTGTACTACGGCGTTGTCGATTTCAGCATTGGCTTCCTGGTCGGCGTGAAGGCGTTTACCGCGGCCGTCCTCGGTGGCATCGGATCGCTCCCTGGGGCAATGCTGGGCGGGCTCCTGATCGGCCTGATCGAGTCGTTCTGGGGCAGCTACTTTTCGGCGGAGTACAAGGACGTCGCCACCTTTGCCATCCTGATCCTGGTGCTGGTGGTGCGGCCTTGCGGGCTGCTCGGCCGGCCGGAGGTGGAGAAAGTCTGATGAGCACACTTCATGTTTTCGGATTCCGCGGCATGCGCGCGCGGCTGGCGGATGCGGTACGCGTGGCCCTGATCGGCATCGTGCTCGGTATCCCGCTGATCGGCATCACCACGGTGGACGCGGGGGGCAAGTTGCAACTCCAGACCCGCTGGGAAGTGCTGGCCATTGCCGTGGCCGTCGTGTTCGCCGCACGCGTGCTGCAAATGCTGGCCGTTGGCCGCCTGCGCTTGCGCAAGGCCGGGAAGACGCCTGCATTGCCGCGCCTTCGCGAACCACCGGCGTTCACCAGGGCGCTTGGCTGGATCTCGCTCGGGATCGCCGTGGCGTTGCCGATCGTCTTCTCGGGCAACCGGTATCTGGTCGACATTGCGACCACGGTACTGATTTATGTGATGCTGGGCTGGGGGCTCAATGTCGTGGTTGGCCTCGCCGGCCTGCTCGATCTTGGCTATGTGGCGTTCTACGCCATTGGCGCCTACAGCTATGCGCTGCTGTCGATCGGCTTCGGGCTCTCGTTCTGGGCGTGCCTGCCGCTGGCCGGGCTGTTCGCCGCCGTCTTCGGCGTCCTGCTGGGCTACCCCACGCTACGGCTGCGCGGCGACTACCTGGCGATCGTGACGCTTGGCTTCGGCGAGATCATCCGGCTGGTGATGCTCAACTGGACCGATCTCACCGGCGGCCCCAACGGCATTTCTTCCATTCCGAGGCCGACCTTCTTCGGCTTGCCGTTCAGCAGGTCGGCAGAAGCGCCGACTTTCTCCAGCGTGTTCGGGCTTGAGTATTCCAACGATCATCGTGTGATCTTCCTGTACTACCTGATCTTTTCGCTGGCCCTGCTGACCAACGTGCTGGTCCTTCGCCTGCGCCGTCTGCCGGTGGGCCGGGCCTGGGAGGCGATGCGGGAAGACGAAATTGCCTGCAAGGCGCTGGGCATCAACGTCACCAACGTCAAGTTGTCGGCGTTCGCGTTGGGGGCGATGCTGGGCGGGTTCGCCGGCGTCTTCTTCGCCGCGCGCCAGGGCTTCATTTCGCCGGAAAGCTTCACCTTCAGCGAAAGCGCAACCGTGCTCGCCATCGTCGTCCTGGGCGGCATGGGCAGCCAGCTGGGCGTTGTGCTGGCCGCGCTGGTTCTGGTGCTCCTGCCGGAGCTCGGCCGCGATTTTGCCGAATATCGGATGCTGCTGTTTGGGGCGGCCATGGTCCTGATCATGGTCTGGCGGCCCGGCGGCCTGATGTCGGTCAGGGAGCCGACGCTGACGCTCAGGCAATACCTGCGCAAGCGGGCGGGCACGCACCGTGCCATTCCGGTAAGCGGTGCAGCTGTAGTGGAGAACGGTCGATGACAAGAACACTAGTCACTGTAGACGGACTGGAGATGCGCTTTGGTGGCATCAAGGCCATCGAAGGCTTGTCGCTGACGGTCGCGGAGGGCCAGATCACCTCGGTGATCGGCCCGAATGGCGCCGGCAAGACGACACTGTTCAATTGCCTGACCGGTTTCTACAAGCCCACTGCCGGTTCCATCCGGATGATGCATCCCCGGCACGGACACCTGCACCTGGAATCTTTGCCGAGCCACGACGTGACGCGCAAGGCAGGCGTGGTGCGCACCTTCCAGAACATCCGCCTGTTTCCGAAGATGACGGTGATGGAGAACCTGGTGGTGGCCCAGCACAACGCACTGCAGAAGGCGTCCCACTTCAGCCTGGCGGGGCTGTTCGGCCTGCCGGGTTACCGACGCGCGCAGGAAGAGGCGATGGAGAAGGCCTACCGCAGCCTTCAGGCGCTGAAGCTGGAGGACTGCGCGGATACGGCCGCTGGCGGACTGCCCTATGGCCTGCAGCGCAAGGTGGAGATTGCGCGCGCCATGTGCGTGGACCCGGTGCTGCTTTGTCTCGACGAACCGGCGGCGGGCCTGAACCCGCGCGAGTCGGCGGAGCTCAATGCGCTGCTGACGCGCCTGGCGCGTGAGACTGGCCTGAGCATCCTGCTGATCGAGCACGATATGAGCGTGGTCATGAACGTGTCCGACCATATCCACGTGCTGTCCTTTGGCAAGAAGATTGCTGAAGGCTCGCCGGAGCAGGTTCAGAACGACCCCAATGTGGTGACCGCGTATCTGGGTGAACCGGAAAGCGACGCGGAGATGCTGACCGAGACGGAGGCCGCGGCATGATTCTGCAGATTGAAGATATACATGCCCACTACGGGCACGTCCACGCGCTGAGGGGCGTATCGCTCTCTGTCCGCGAGGGCGAGACGGTAACGCTGATCGGTGCCAACGGCGCGGGAAAATCCACGCTGATGACCAGTATCCTGGGCGCACCGCGGATTTCCAGTGGCTGCGTACTGTTCCGGGGCACTTCGCTCCAGGGCCTCGGTGTGCATGAGATTTCCCGGCGCGGCATTGCGATCTCCCCCGAGGGGAGACGCATCTTCCCTCGCATGACCGTGACCGAGAACCTGCTGATGGGCGCGACGTTCGCCAATCCCGCGACTCGCGGTACCGACATGCAGCGCATGTTCGACATGTTCCCGATCCTGTCAGAGCGCAGCCAGCAGCTTGCCGGTACCTTGTCGGGCGGCGAGCAACAGATGCTGGCGATCGCGCGCGCACTGATGGGCCATCCCCGGCTGCTGCTGATGGACGAGCCCTCACTGGGTCTTGCGCCGATCTATATCCGGAAGGTTTTCGAGATCATCGAAATGCTCAACCGGGACCATGGCATGACGATCCTGTTGGTCGAACAGAACGCCAACCAGGCACTGCGCGTGGCACACCGCGCCTATGTGCTTCAGCAGGGCAGCATCGTCATGAGCGGTACCGGGCGCGAACTGCTGCAGAGCCCGGAAGTCCGCGCGGCATACCTCGACGGCGGAAAGTCCCACAACGATCCCGCTGTGGCGGCCGTTGCCTGATCCACCAAATCAACTCTCCTTTTTTCCACCATGAACCAGCGAACTGCCACGGTCGTCATCATCGGCGGCGCCATCATCGGAAGCTTTACCGCCTTCTTCCTGCGCAAGGAGGGCTTTGCGGGAACCATCAAGGTGATCGAGCGCGATCCCACTTATCAGTATTGTTCGACCGCACTGTCCGCTTCGTCCATCCGCACGCAGTTTGGTTGTCCCTTCAACATCGGCATGAGCCTCTTCGGCGCCGGCATGTTCCGTGACATCAGGCAGTGGTTTGGCGATGATGCGGACATTGGCTTCGACGAGCGCGGCTACCTGCTGCTCGGCTCAAAGGAGGGCGCCGATGCCATGCAGGCGACGGCGCTATCGCAGATCGAAGCCGGCGCAACCATCGATATCATGACGCCCGCACAGGCAAAGGCTCGCTATCCGTGGCTCAATGTTGACGATATCGGCATCGCGACATATGGCGCCGCCAGCGAAGGTTGGTTCGATGCCTGGGCGCTGCTCCAGCTTGTGCGGCGCGAAGCAAAGAAGCTTGGCGTTGAGTATGTCACGGCGGAAGCCAACGGCATCGAATCGCGCAATGGCAGAGTCACAGGCGTCAGGCTTGCCGATGACAGTGTCATCCCTTGCGACTGGTGTGTGAATGCTGCCGGCCCTGCAGGCGGGAAAGTGGCGAGCTGGCTGGATATCGCCCTGCCGGTCGAGCCGCGCAAGCGTACCGTTTTCCATATCAAGGCACCGGTTCCAACCGAGGGGTTCCCCATGCTGTTCGACAACTCCGGCATATGGATCCGTCCTGAGGGAGATGGTTTCATTGCCGGCATTGCTCCCGAAGCGCACAGGGATCCTCATGCAGAGGGCGACTTCGAACCGGATCACTACCTGTTCGAGGACTTCGTGTGGCCGTACCTCGCGCACCGCGTCCCGGCGATGGAGAGCACGCGGTTACTGCGCGCCTGGGCAGGCCATTACGAGATCAATCTGCTGGACCACAATGGGGTGGTCGGCGCGCATGACGAGATCGGGAACTTCCTGCTGGCGACGGGCTTCTCCGGTCATGGGGTCATGCATGCGCCGGCCACGGGCCGGGCGGTGGCGGAGTGGATCGTCCACGGGCAGTATCGGACCATCGATGTGTCGCCGCTGGGATACCAACGCATTCGCAAGCAGGAGCCGCTGCTGGAGTCGGTGGTGTACTGAGTCGTGACTTGCTGAATCGGCCCTTGAGGTGGATGCCATCAAGGGCCACTTTCTTTTGCGTCGTGGCTGGTGCGGTTTGCGATCGTGAAAACATCGGGCCCGGCAACGCTGGAGCGTTTGCCGGGCCCGATGGGGCAGGTAAGGCTGGACGGCGCTAGGCCTTGCTTGCCCGGATCTCCAGCGTCACGCCGGCGCCTTTGTCCGCCGTGTCGAAGTAGGTGAAACCACTGCGGTTTGGCAAGCGCCCACGCATCCTGATCGCCAGCCCCAGCGCCGCTGCCTCGGCTTCCGCCTTGTCGCAGTCCGGTACGGCGAAGCCGAGATGGAACACGCCTTCGCCACGCGTGTCCAGGAATTCCCGCTGTGGCGTACTTCCGGCCGGTGGCGCGCACAACTGAAGCTGGACGTTGCCGAGGTTCGCGTAGCGGTAGTGCAGCCTGACGAAGGCATCGGCATCGGGCACGTCTAGCTCGCCACGGAATGCCTCGAGCGAGGGAAACGGGTGCCAGGGGCCCACGCCGATGGACTCGTAGCAGGCGACGGACTTCTCCATGTCGCGTACCACGACGCAGACATGATGCAGGGTCTGGAACAGATCGGTCTTCATCATGACGGTATTCAAGTCTCCGCTGGTCGTTCAGTTGCTCTCTTGCTGGGCGTACGCCTGCGCCGAGTCCTCGAAGCTCTGGCCGGCGCGCGGATTCCATTGCACGCCGGAGCGCGCCACCACGCCGGGCTTCAGGCGCTGGGTTTCGTCGTAGTCGCTCCAGGGATGGAAGAACAGCGGCTCGGTGTCGTCGAGAGACTTCAGCCGGGCGGCGTAGGCTTCCAGGTAGGCGTCACGGTCTTCATCCGTGACCCGTGCCGGCATCCAGGCCGCGAAGGGCGGCAACACCGTGAAGCCGGTGTAGCCGAGGATGCCGTTGTGGATGGGCCAAAGCACGTGATGCAGGTCGCCATCGATGCCATTCGGCTCGTACAACGTCGAGGCCGTTCCCGTGGTGAGGCAGATCATGGCGCGTTTGCCCTTGAAGTGTCCCGACTCGTACTTGCGGCCGGTCGAGTATGCGAAACCGCGGCTGAACACACGGTCGACCCAGCCCTTCAGCATGGCCGGCATCGAGAACCACCAGACCGGGAAATGAAGCAGCACCAGGTCTGCCGCCTTGACCTTCTCCTGCTCGGCGTGCACGTCGGCGCTGTGGGTGCGGTGGGCATACGCATGTTCCTGTTCGCGCGACAGGTCCAGGTAGTCCGCGTCGGCGCGCGCTTGCGGGAAATCCACTTCGCCAAGCGTGGGCGACCAGCCCATCTGGTACAGGTCACTGACGGTGACTTGGTGGCCCAGTTCCGTCAGCGTCCGCACGGCGGTGTTCTTCAGCGCTGCGCTGAACGAGTTCGGTTCAGGGTGTGCGAAAACAATCAGAACGTTCATATCGGTGTCGTCCAAGGAATGCTCGATGCTGGCGGATTCTCCGCGCAAAGGCCATCCCCGTCTTGCACGCATCAGGGCCGGAACATGCGGATTTTGGCATAGGCATCGAAGCCTGCATGGCGACAGATAGATCATGTAAATGAATAATCAATCATTCAATTAAATCACTTTCGCGACGTTCGTCCTTGTTCCATGATTCGCTCAGAGCGGCCGATGGCCGACGATGAACCTGGCGGTGCGAGGGCGCTGCCAACTGGAGCGAGAAGACGATGTCGGCGAACTGGCCACGCGAGATTTACCAAGAGTTGAAGGCGGCGAACGTCCGCCAGGTCTGCTATGTCCCGGACGCCGGGCACAGCGAACTGATCCGGCTGTGCGAAGCCGATCCCGAGATCAGCACGGTGTCGCTGACTACGGAGGAGGAAGGCGTGGCCATGGTCGGCGGTGCCTGGCTGGGCGGCGAGCGCGCCGTGCTGCTGATGCAGTCCAGTGGCGTGGGCAACTGCATCAACATGCTGTCGCTGCAGCACGAATGCCGCATGCCGTTCTTCGCCATCGTGACGATGCGGGGCGAGTGGAGCGAGTTCAATCCCTGGCAGGTGGCGATGGGCAAGTCCACGCAGGAGGCGCTGGAGTCGGCCGGCACGTACGTGTACCGCGCCGACGAAGCTGAGGAGGTGGCGAAGACGGTGGGCGCGACGGCGCGCTTTGCCTACCAGACAGGCCGGCTGGCGGCGGTGCTGATCGCCCAGCGTGTGATCGGTGCCAAGAACTTCAATAAGTGAGACTGAGATGAGTGAAGCGCAAAAGGCTGTACTGAATCGCCGCACGGCGATTGCCCGGATCCTGAAGCACCGGGGCGATGCCCTGGTGGTGACGAGCCTGGGCAATCCGACCTACGACGTGGCCTCGACCGGCGACTGCGCCGGCAACTTTTACCTGTGGGGCGCGATGGGCGGCTCAGTGATGGTGGGCCTGGGCATCGCGCGGGCGCAACCGGAGCGTCGCGTGGTGGTGGTTACCGGCGATGGCGAGATGATGATGGGGATCGGCTCGCTGGCCACGGCCGCGGTGGACAAGCCGCAGAACCTGGCGGTGATCGTGATCGACAACGAGCACTATGCGGAGACCGGGATGCAGCCGGCGCACGCCGGGCGCGGTGTGGACATCGCGGGTGTGGCCAAGGCGGTAGGCTTTGACAACGCGCGCACGGTGCGCACGGAGCGGGAACTGGCGGTGCTGGCCGAGGAACTGTTCAGCACGGAAGGCCTGCTGCTGGCCACGGTGAAAGTGACCACCGAGCCGGTGCCCACTGTGCTGCCCCCGCGCGACGGCCCCTTCCTGCGCAGCCGCTTCCGCGAAGCGCTGCTCGGCAGCGACGCCCACAAGTAAGCCCACTCGATCCCCCTTTCTGTAAGGGGAAAGCGACAGGACCGACATGCAAGCTTACAACCATTACATCGGTGGCGAGTGGGTGAAGCCCACTGGCAACGGCTATACCGACAGCAAGAACCCATTCGACGGCCAGCCTTGGGTGCAGATCGCGCGGGGCACGGCGGAGGATGCGGATGCGGCCGTCGATGCCGCCCACGCTGCGTTCCGCAATCCCGCATGGGCGGGCCTGACGCCGACGCAGAGAGGCAAGCTGCTGGCCCGGGTGGCCGACCTGATCGAGCGCGACGCGCAGCACCTGGCCGAACTCGAGACCCGCGACAACGGCAAGCTGTTCGCGGAGATGCACGCCCAGACCCGCTACATCCCGGAGTGGTTCCGCTACTTCGGCGGGCTCGCCGACAAGATCCAGGGCGCGGTGATCCCGCTGGACAAGAAGGGCTACTTCAACTTCACCCGGCGCGAGCCGCTGGGCGTTATTGTCGCCATCACGCCGTGGAACTCGCCGCTGCTGTTGCTGACGTGGAAGCTCGCACCGCTGCTCGCGGCCGGCAATACGGTGGTGATCAAGCCTTCGGAGCACACCTCGGTGTCGACGCTGGAGTTGGCGCGGCTGTTCGACGAAGCGGGCTTTCCGCCGGGCGTGGTCAACGTGGTCACCGGTTTCGGGGCGGAAGTCGGCGAGCGCCTGGTGACCCATCCCAAGGTCAGCAAGATCGCCTTCACCGGTTCGGACGCCAACGGCAAGCTCATCTACCAGACCGCCGCGGCCAGCCTGAAGAAGGTATCGCTGGAACTTGGCGGTAAAAGCCCGAACATCGTGTTCGAGGACGCCGACTTCGACCAGGCCATCAACGGCGTGCTGTCCGGGATCTTCGCCGCCAGCGGCCAGACCTGCATCGCCGGCTCGCGCCTGCTGGTGCAGCGCTCGATCTACAAGCGCTTCCTCGAGCGCCTGGCGGAGCGCGCGGCCACCGCCCGGCTCGGCAATCCGATGCAGCCGGATACCCAGGTCGGCCCGGTAACGACGGAAGTGCAACTGGCCAAGGTGCTCGACTACATCGAGATCGGCAAGGCCGAAGGCGCGGTGCCGCTGTGCGGCGGCAAGCGCGCAAGCGGCAGCGGCATCGACGACGGCTGGTTTGTCGAGCCGACCATCTTTGCCGATGTCGACAACAGCATGCGAATCGCACAGGAAGAAATCTTCGGCCCGGTGCTGTCAGCGATTCCGTTCGACACGCAGGATGACGCCATCCGCATCGCGAACGACAGCATCTACGGCCTCGGTGCCGGCGTCTGGACCCAGAATATCCAGCGTGCGTTCGAGCTGTCGGAAGCGATCGAGTCCGGCATGGTCTGGGTCAATACCTATCGCGCGGTCAGCTTCATGTCTCCCTTCGGCGGCTACAAGCAGAGCGGCATCGGCCGGGAAAGCGGCATCGAGGCCATCGACGAATACCTGCAGACCAAAAGCGTATGGATTGCCGCCGGCGCGACGGTGGACAACCCGTTCATCATCCGCTGACGCAGGAAATGGCCGGGTGCGATGCGTGGTGCACCGCCCCGCAGTCCTGACACCGGGCCCCGCACCGGAATCGTCATGCACCTGGCTGCCGTCACGGGCAGCCGCCCCTAAAAACAGAAAGGAGACAGGATGAGCATCAATATGCTGCTTCAAAAGCGCCTTTGTGCCTCGATGATGCTCGCCATCATCGGGACGATCGGTGCGATCGTGCCGGCGCTGGCGCAGGGCGATGCCTGGCCGGCCAAGCCGGTGCGCCTGATCGTGCCGTTCCCGCCGGGCGGCGGCGGCGACAAGCTTGCCAGGACGCTGGCGCCCAAGCTGGAAGCACTGCTGAAGACGAGCCTGGTGATCGAGAACAAGGGCGGCGGTAACGGCAATATCGCGCTGCAGTCGGTGGCGACTGCACCGGCGGATGGCTACACGATAGGCCTGACCATCATGGACCAGATCGCGCTGAGCCCGTCGCTGTATGACAAGCTGCCGTTCGACTCAGTCCGCGACTTCGCGCCGGTTGGCCTGGTGGTCTCGACGCCCTATGTCTTCACGGTCGAAGCGAAGAACGGTGCTGCCGACCTTGCCGCTGCGGTTGCCAGGGCGAAGAAGGAGCCCGGCAGCGTCAGCATCGGCTATCCGACGGTCAGTGTCCGGCTCGCGACTGAAATGCTGCAACGCCAGTCCGGCGCCAGGTTCAACATGGTTCCGTACCGGGGCATCTCGCAGAGCATGCCCGACCTGCTGGGCGGGCGCGTGGACTTCTGGGCGGGCACCACGGTAACGATGCGCAGCTTTATCGAAGCGGGCAAGGTGCGTGGGGTCGCAATCACCTCGGCCAAGCGCTCGCCCGCGCTGCCGAATATCCCAACGGTGGCGGAAAGCGGCTACCCCGGCTTTGAACTGGTCACTTGGTACGGGATCATGGCCCCCGCGGGCACGCCCAGGCCGGTCATCGACAAGCTCAATGCGCAACTCAATGCCGCGCTCAACGCACCGGAGATCCGCGCAAAGCTGGAGGCGGATGGCGCCCTCGTACTGGGAGGCCCGCCCGAGCGGCTTGCCCAGGTGCTGAAGGAGGACATGGGCAGACTGGGGCCCATGATCAAGCAGGCCGGCATCAAGCCCGACTAAGCGAGGTGACAACCTTGACCATCCTGGACACGCTGCGTGCGATCGTCGGCACTGACCATGTGCTGACGCATGAGCTCGATGGCTATGAGACAGACTGGCGCGGCCTCTACCGTGGCCGGGCCCTGGCGGTGGCATTGCCGGGGAGCACTGACCAGGTCTGCGCCGTGGTCGCCGCATGTGCTGCCGCCCGTGTCGCGATCGTTCCGCAAGGCGGCAACACGGGGCTGGTGGGCGGCGCGGTGCCGGACCAGTCCGGACGCCAGGTCTTGCTCAACCTCAGGCGCATGAATCGCGTGCGCAATCTCGACGAGAAGAACCTGACCCTGACCGTGGAAGCCGGCTGCGTGCTGGAAACCGTGCAGCAGCGGGCCGCGGCGGCCGGCTTGCTGTTTCCGCTGAGCCTGGCCGCCGAGGGCAGCTGCACCATCGGCGGAAACCTCGCCAGCAATGCCGGTGGCACCCAGGTGCTGCGCTATGGCAACGCCAGGGAGCTATGCCTCGGCCTTGAAGTGGTAGCCGCCGACGGTCGCGTGTGGAGCGGCTTGTCCGGGCTGCGCAAGGACAACAGCGGCTATGACCTGCGGCAGCTCTATATCGGCAGCGAGGGAACGCTTGGCGTGATCACCGCCGCAACGCTGCGGCTGTTCCCGCCGCCGGCCTCGACGATGACGGCATGGATCTCCGTGCCCTGCGCCGGTGCGGCCATTGAACTGCTGTCGCTGGCGCAGAGGCAACTCGGCCCGACGCTTTCCGGATTCGAAATCATGGGGCGCGAAGCCGTGGCGCTGGCGGACAAGCATTTCCCCCAGTTGCGCGTGCCGGATGCCCAGGCGTATCCCTGGTATGTGCTGCTGGAACAGTCATCGCACCTGCCGGAAGCGACTGAGCGCCCGCAGTTCGAAAACATGCTGGAGGCGGGCTTCGAGCAGGCGCTGATCGCAGACGCCATCGTCGCGGAGAGCGTGGAACAGGCGAAGCGCCTGTGGCATGTCCGCGAGGCGATCCCGCTGGCGCAGGCGAAGGAGGGCGCGAATTTGAAGCACGATGTCTCGGTCCCGATTTCCCGCATTCCTGAATTCCTGGAGGCGGTTGAGGGCACATTGCGCGCGACCCTTCCCGATGTCCGGCTGGTCCTGCTCGGCCATGTCGGGGACGGCAATCTCCACTACAACGTGCAGGCCCCAGAAGGGGATACCGGCGGGGCTTACTTTGCCCGGCACGGCGACTGGATCACGAAGCAGGTCTACGACGCGGTGGATGCCTGTGGCGGCTCGTTCTCCGCCGAGCATGGCGTCGGGGCGTTCAAGACCGACGAGCTTGCCAAGCGCAAGGACGCAGTCGCGCTGGACCTGATGCAACGCATCAAAGCGGCGCTGGATCCGTTGCACCTGATGAACCCCGGTCGGGTGCTGAAGGCGGTGCCGGTCGATGTCGGCTAACGTCACACCCGCCGGCCCTGAGCGGTCTGATTTCTCACCCACCATTGACCCGCCGGTGGCAGGCGATGACGCGCACCCGGCGGTGCGCGGCCGTATGCGGCGGCTCTGCGCTGCCTTCCCCACTGACTACTTCCGCTCCGAAGATCGCCACCAGGGACAGGCCGAGGCATTTGCCGAGGCGCTGCGCACGGCGGGCTGGTGCAATGCACTGGTTTCGCGGGCCCATGGTGGCCTGGGTTTGTCCCTGGCTGAAGCATGCGCCGCCGTCGAAGCGATCGCCATCCAGGGCGCGCCCGCAGCCGGACTGGTGCAGGAGATGTGCAATCACCTGCTGCTCGTCCGCCATGGCGACATGCTGAAGGATACCTACGTCAGGCACGTGATCGGCGGTACGCTGCGCGTGCCGTCGATGGCGATCTGGAGTCCGGGTGCGAATGCCGATGTTCGCGAGATCGCGCAATGCACGCAAGGCGTCGTCGTCAGCGGCAGGAAGACTCGCGTGTCGCGTGTGCAGAACAGCGACCTGTTGTTGCTGCTGGTGGACGGCGGTACGAAACATCCCGGCGCATCGCTGTACCTGGTAGATCTGCGCGATGCCATCGGGCGCGGGTTGTGGATCGAGCCTTGCGCCAGCCTGGATACGCACGATGCCAGCGACCTGTTGATCGACAAGTTGCTGATCCCGGCAAACCACCTTGTCGGCGAAGCAGGGCAGGGCGCAGCGTGGATCGCGCAGCGGCGGCTGCCGGAGATGATCCTCAGCGCGGCAGCCGCCACGGGCGATGCGCGATGGCTGCTGGCACGCGTAAGCGATCTCAGGCCTGGAAGCCAGAACGATAGCGGGGAAGGCTGGAGCCCGGTACTCGTCAAGGCATGGTCTGCCATCGAGGCAGCAAACGTGATGTACGCGAGGGCGGCGCAACGCTACGATCTTCTCGCCAGTTGCGAGGGCGAAGCGCGAATGGCGCTGACGCTCGCGCTCGAAGCGGTCTCGTGCGCAGCGCAGTTGGCGTACCGCCACCCCGAGGCACTGGACCAGGACGTGGACAGGAAGCTGCGGGAGTCGCGCAAGCACCAGGTGATGCCGTTCGCGACGGACCTCGCGCTGGCTTACATCAGCGAACACGTACTCCGCATCCCGCGCCATCAGTAAGCTGCCGGGTTCTTCATAGCGAAAAAAATCCCTCGACACCGGTCGAGGGAACCCAAAGTCGCCAGGAGACGGCAGGCGAATGTCCTAGCTGGCAGCGTCCGGAAGGATCGCGCCGATGCGCGGCGCTGCTTCCAGTTGCCAGATTTCCCTGAAGAAGGCATGGATCTCTTCGACGCTGGCGGAGGCAGAGAAGTCGGCCAGGCGCGCAAATTTGTCCTGGATCTCCTCCCTCGACAGCGTGTTGCCCGGATCGCCCTTGGGCTCGTCGACACGCCCGGAGAAAGACTTGCCGTCTTCCGTGGTCACGCTGACCTTGCCGATCCAGCGGCGGGGGTAGGCACTATCCACTTCCTCATCGAGTTGCATGGAGACCTTGTCGCGGAACGCGACCACCGCGGCGTCCTGGAAGTGCGACTCGAAGTCACGGACGCTGGCACTGCCGCGTTCGGCAACCAGCCCGAGTACCGTGCCCATCGAGAACTTCGCCTGGTGCGCGGTGACCGGGTTCACCACGGGTCCCAGCACATCGATCGCGCCCTGGTGGACGTGGGTCACCACCTCGCGGATATTGGCCGGCTGAATCTGGTTGTCTGCCAGCACCCGCGCCAGCGCATCCGCGGCGGGGTGCGTGTGGCGGCACGAGGCGTGGTATTTGAAGGACGTCTCGACCACGGTCCAGCGTGAGCCAAGGCCGTCGACCAGCTTCGCGGCATCGGCATCCGTGGACATACCGGCAGCCATGCCGCGCGGCCCTTCCAGGATACGCTTTGCGCCCTGGAAACCGTCCTTGGCAAGGAAGGCGGACATCATGCCGTCGGCGGCTGCCTTGGCGGTATGGAGTTGCTTGGAATCGGCGGCGTCGGCGAGGAATTCCCACAGGCCCGCTGCCTGCGTACCGGCCGAGCCGAAGGCGTCCAGCATCTGTGCCGGCGTCAGTCCCAGCAGGCGCCCGGCCGCCGCGGCGGCTGCAAGCGTGCCGGCGGTGCCGGTGGTATGGAATACGCGGTAGTGCGAGCGCCCGAGGAACTCGCCGACGCGGATTCCGACTTCGTAGCCCACGATAGCGGCCGTAATGAAGTCCTTGCCGCTGGCGCCTGCTTCCTGTGCGACCGCAAGCACCGCGGGAAAGACCACGGCCGCCGGATGGAAGACCGAGCCATTGTGCACGTCATCCTGCTCGGCATAGTGGGAGCTGGCGCCATTGATGAAGGCGGCAAAGTAGGGCGTGGTGCGCTCGCGCGAGATCAGGACCTCGCAGGAGCCCGATGCCGGCGCCATCCGTCGCGCAAAGGCGGCCAGCGCTTCGACCGGCCTGCCGCCTTTGCCTGCCAGCGTGGAGCCGACCCAGTCGGCGTACAGGTTCTTGGCGCGCTCGACGACTTCAGCCGGGATGTCCGCGTACTGCAACGTCGCTGCAAAACGCGCCAGCACAGCGCTTTGTGCTTCACTCATCTGTCTTCCTCTTTGCTTGATGTGGGGCGGATATGCCACCGGCTTCAGACCAGTACCACCTCGCCGTGGACGGTCTCTGCCGCGGCCAGTCTGGTGCAGATCGCAATCGCCTCGGCCGCTGCGGCGACCTGCTCCAGGCTGGGCGATGACGGGGCAATGCGCAGCGTGCGGTCATCCGGGTCGATCCCGCCAGGAAAGGGCGCGCCGGCATCGGTAAGGATCACGCCGGCGTTGCGGCAAAGGTCGACAACCCGGCGAGCGGTGCCGGGTACAACATCCAGCGTGATGAAGTAGCCGCCGGCGGGCTCGGTCCACGACACCTGCGTGAGCCCGCCCAGGTATTGCCTGAAGATCTCGATCACGCGCGCGAAGCGCGGCGCGAGGATCGCGCGATGCTGGCGCATCAAGGCCTTCAGCCCTGCCTCGTCCCGGAGAAACCGCACATGGCGGAGCTGGTTGAGCTTGTCCGGCCCGACGCTGCGGAACGCCGCATGCTTGAGATACCACGCGATGTTCTGGCTCGAGCTGCCCAGCAGGGCGAGGCCGGCGCCGGCAAAAGTGATCTTGGAGGTCGAGGCAAAGACCAGCGCACGGTTGGCATGGCCATGCGCCACGCAGAGCTCCGCGAGGCTGGCAATCTCCGTTTCCTGGTCGCTAAGGTGGTGCAACGCGTAGGCGTTGTCCCAGAAGATTCGGAAATCCGGCGCGGCCGTCGGCATCGCAGCCAGCTCCCGGACGACCTCGTCGGCGTACACCGTGCCGGTCGGATTGCTGTACTTCGGCACACACCAGATGCCGCGGATCGACCGGTCCTGCGTCACCAGCGTACGTACGGCTTCCATATCGGGACCGTCGTCGCGCAGCGGCACCGGGATCATCCGGATGCCAAAGGCCTCGCACAGCTTGAAATGCCGGTCATAGCCCGGCACGGGGCACAGGAAAGCGATGCCTCCCGCCACGTCCTGCCACGGGCCGTCACCATCGGGCACGCCATTGCGGCACGCATACGCCAGGCAGTCATGCATCAGCGCCAGGCTGGAGTTGCCTTCCACCACGGTGTTCTCCGGCGGCACGCCCAGTACGCAGGCAAACAGCCTGCGCGCTTCCAGGATGCCCTGCTGGCCCATGTAGTTGCGGCAATCCGTACCTTCCTCGGCGCGGTAGTCGTCGGGGCCGGGCAGTGCCAATAGTGCTTCTGACAGCGCAAGCTGTTCGGCGGATGGCACGCCCCGTGCCAGGTTGAGTTTCAGCTTTCTGTCGCGCAGTGCGCGGTACTCAAGCAGGCAGGCTTCAAGGCCAGGCACGCCGTTCGCCGCCTTCAACTCTTCATCAATCATGCGTGGCCAGTTCGCTGGCATCGTCTTCTCGCTCCGGGCGGCTGCGCTCGCGCGCGGCCAGGTTCATCGTCGGCCATTGGCCGCTCCGAACCCATCATGGGCGATCGAATGGCTTCGCGAAAGCGATTTATTTGGATGGTTTTCCATTCCCATGTGAGATGGTTTTCGTGCGCAGAGAGGCCACCCGCCAGGGCCGGCGGCATGAGGCTGTCCGGGCCCCGGGAACTAGCCTAGCGATGCAGGCGCGCGCATCCGGGTGAAGTTGCAGCACTCGCGCGCCAGCTCCGCCACCGCAAGGCCAAGGGCGGTCTGTTCGGGATAGATGGCGCAATAGCGAACGGCGGGGGCGGGCGGGTCGGTCTCGACGATCTGCAGGCGGCCCTGCGCGACTTCGTTGGTGAAGAACTCGCGTGGCAGACAACTGACGCCGATGCCGGCTTCGATCAACCCCGCCAGCGTAATGATGCTGCGGCTGCCGCCGAGCCGGGTCGGCTCGACGCCGACCTGCTCGAACAGCCGCGCGCATAGCGCGGTGATGATCGAGGTCCGGTCCTGTTCGATGACCGGCAAGGTCGCGAGCTGCTGCAGCGGAACCACTTCTCCGCGATTGAACGTTCCGGGCGGGCTGAACCAGGCGAATTCGACCAGCTCAAGATTGACCCTGGCTGCCGAGCGCGTGACAAAGGCTTCGGGCAGGATGGCCACGTCGAGCTGCCCGTCGATGATCTTGTCGCGCAGCACCGCGGAGTGGTCGATATGCGGTTGCAGGGTCAGTTGTGGATAGAGCGCCCTGACCTTGCGCACTAGCGCAGGAAACCACGACATGGCGACCAGCTCCGTGACCCCGACGTGCACCACGCGCGGGATATTGCGTGTCGATGCTTGGATCTCCTCGAGGTGCGCCACGCTTTCCAGCAGGTCGGCGCAGAGCAGCATCATCTCGTGGCCCCTGGCAGTGAGCGAGGCCTTGCGCCCAGCCTGTTCAAACAGCGGCGAGGCGGATAGCCGCTCCACTTCCTGCAAGCGCTTGGTGGCGGCGGACTGGGTCACGTGCAGCTTGTCGGCGGCGCGTTGCACCGTGCCGAGCTTTGCTACCCAGTAAAACGCCTCAATCTGCTTAATCGTCAGCATCGGGCAAGGCTCCCTGCGTGGCGGCTTTCCGTGCTTTGCTCGTAAGGCCGCTCGAAGTCACAGGTCTGTTGAGCCAGCGCGGCGATGGTGCGATAGAAGGGCGTGGCCGAGTCGGCACGCAGTAACGCCACATAGCGGATGGGCGGCAGGCCGGGGGTAGCGTGGACTTCCCGCAGCAAGCCCTGGTTCACCAGCCCGCGCGAAACGACCACCGGCAGGTAGACTACGCCGAGCCCGGACACGGCAATACCGCCCAGCGCAGCAATGCTGTTGCTCAGCAAAGTGTTCTTCGGTGTCAGGCTGTTCCTGGCAAACCAGTTTCGCATCAGCACGCCGGCGCCGGATTGAGGCCCCTGCATCAGCAGCGGATACTTGCTGAGCTCTGCCACTTTCATGCGGGTATGGGGCAGGTCGAGGGTCGGGCTGCAGAACCAGGCGTTCCTGACTTCCCCCAGCCGGGTGCGCAACAGTCCGGTCAGGTCGAATGCGTTCGGCACGACGATCAGGTCAAGCTGGCCGGTACGCAGGCGGTCATGCAGCGGGACACTGTGCTCGACTTCCAGTTCGACCACGACCTGGGGGAACTGCGAGCGGATCGCATCCACGAACGAGGGCAGCCAGGTGAGTGCGGTCAGCTCGGTAACGCCGAGCCGCAACTTGCGTACCAGTGCGTCCTTGCGCACGAACTGGTCGAGCAGGACGCTGCGTTTCTTCAGCACGTCGCGCGCACGGGCAAGGACCTCGGCCCCCTCCAGCGTCAGCCTGGCCGTGCGGCCCGAACGGTCGAACAGCGGGTAGCCGAAACTGTTCTCAAACTCCTTGATATGCCGGGACACCGCCGACTGCGCGATGTCCAGCTTCTCGGCGGCGGCGTC
Organism: Cupriavidus sp. NPDC089707; assembly: GCF_044748965.1. Lineage (NCBI taxonomy): Bacteria > Pseudomonadati > Pseudomonadota > Betaproteobacteria > Burkholderiales > Burkholderiaceae > Cupriavidus > Cupriavidus sp. NPDC089707. The sequence continues at coordinate 99,756 of NZ_JBIVHB010000008.1, read as the reverse complement.
GAACGACCCCATCTCGCTGATGGCGACGAATGCCTCCAACTGCTTGAATGTGGTCACCTGGCCGCTCCGCGTCATCTGATCGTCTGATCAGTTTATGGAATGTGATTGGAGCTGATTCTATCTCACTCAAATTGTCGGCGCCTTGGGTCCCCTCGCTTGATCAACAACTGTTGAGGGAAGCCGTTAAAAAGGCCGGGACGGTTTCTGCCAGGGCCAAGACACACGGCGCTGGCCAATCCAAGGAAAATCTCGTTGAGCGAGCTCGTGAAGCTCTTGGTTCAAGAGAGCGACGCGCACTTGCACGAGACTGTTTGCCCCCGTACGACTCCAACGCATATGTTGGCTTTTACACATGCGGCGGCCAATGATTCGATTGATAGATGATTCGACAAAGCCGGTTGCGATTCGTAGGCCAACACGCTGTCGGGTTCGGTAGTCGATCAATGAATCGAGGTTGCTGTTAAGGTAGCAAACTAGATTAAGAAGCTTATCGCAGGCTTGTTCTGCTGCGCGGCTCCATTTCGGGTCAAGTTCCTTACGCAACTCAAGCAGACGAAATAACGTTTGAGCGAGGTTCTGCCAACGCACCGTCTGACCAGTCCAGACGTCACTGCGGAAACGAACAAAGGTCTCCCAAAGCTCGAACACTGATCCATCGGCCGTAAGGCGCCCATAGGCCAGAGGCGCGATAGCTTGATCGACGTGCCGCATCATTCGACCAATGTGGGCCCAGTCGAGTACCCATTCGGTATCGAACGGAAGGTTGTCAGCAACCCCGGCAAGATCCCGGGCGCCGTCAGTCACGACACAGACTTCGTTGGGATCGTTGTATCCGCTGTCCTCCAAAAAATTCATCATTTCTTCGTGCAGTCGCTTGGTGCGCGGCATGGCGGATGCCCAGACCCGTGGTTGTTTGCCACTCTGGCCTAATGCCGCGACGACGACGGCTATCGACGATGAGCTTTGGTACGCTTCTGCGCGATTGTCCTTGCCGGCGCCCTTGTGATTGCTTCGTGCTCGCTTAACGTAGCCAACATCGATGCCAAGCTCGGCGATGGGTTTTCTTTCCTCGCACCATCGCCGCACGGGCCGTGCGTGCAGGAGGTATTTGCCTACGGCCATGGTGTGATTGCGGATGGTGACGTGGCTATCTCGTCCGGAGGTCGGTAACAAAAGGTCCATAACCTGCTTTGCCTGCCGATAGGGCATTGTGGCGCCCAGTTCAGCATGCAGCCATCGCAGCTCCCCTGTGCTTGCTTCCTTAATGTAATTCTTGAGCGGCGACACATACCTCGATCGATCAGCACCACACTTGCAAGCTTTCCAGCGATCGCGACAGTAAAAGACCTTTCCCAGCGTAGTCTTCAGCTCGGAGGAGTGTCCGTCATGTACTCGACGGAGAGCGCCGCAGGCCTTACAAGCTTGCTGCGATGCGCAGTAGCGACTGACCTGCTCTTCGACGAATTCCTGTTGGACGCAGTTGACTAATGACTTGCCTTCAGTAAGGGACAAGCCGACGTCGCCGGAAGACGCGCAGTCGGCGCGGTGAAACCGCATCAACTCAACCCGTCTGACCGCAGTGGCATTGCCATCGTCGAACTCGAGAACGATCGTGCATCGCATGTCGGCTCTCCGTCTCTTTGATACCGAGACGATACGCCGACGGCGGGCGGTATCCCAGGGTTTTTAACGGCTTCCTTCAACACACAGTCCTTGCGCTGGGTTGTGATGGGATAAAACGCAATTAATCGCCCGGTTCGAACTGCAACCATGAACGTGCTCATAGGCAGCCGCCGACTGTCCGCTACGCTCAACGGGTCGCGACATCAGCGGCGTTGACGACCAGAATCTGTCAGGATGATCGTTCCGTCACCGTCAGTATAATTTCACGACCATGAAATAACCGAGCGAGCAGCCTCCACGCTGACGGTCCTGCTCAAGCCACGGATGGTCGTCTTACCTCGACCAGTGGGGGGATCGTCGGCGTAGTGGGGGAGGCGGGTATCGTCCATCGCGACGGTGCGCCACTGCGCGCGCCCCGATTTGGCCGGCCCCGGCTGACCGATCGCAGCGCGCGATGCCTGACCGCCGCTGCCTTGCCAAGCGCAAGGATTGCGCCTGTAATGGGGGCGTGGCGGCCACAGGCAGGCAGGGGACGAGATGCGCTGCACCAATTGCCAGTTTGAGAACCCCGCGGGCGCCAGGTTCTGCGAGGCGTGTGGGCAAAGGCTTGCGCAGATCTGCCTGCAATGCGGCCACGAGTCCAGCGCCACCGCCAAATTCTGCGGGGCATGCGGTGCCTTGTTGACCGATACGGTGGCCGCGCCCCGGCAGATTCCGCCGCCGGCGCCGCCCATCCCGGCCCCGGTCCTCTACACGCCGCCCCATTTGGCCGAGCGGATTCGCGCCGAGCAGGCCGCCATGGAAGCCAAGGGCGTGGACGCCGGTGGCGAGCGCAAGACCATCACCGCACTGTTCGCGGACATGGCCGGCTCGACGGCGTTGATCCAGGACCTGGACCCGGAGGAAGCCCGCAGCCTGATCGACCCGGTCGTGACGCTGATGATGGAAGCCGTCCATCACTATGAGGGGTACGTGGCCAAATCGCTGGGCGATGGCATCCTGGCCCTGTTCGGCGCACCGATCGCCCACGAGGATCATGCGCTGCGGGCGCTGTTTGCAGCACTTCGCATGCAGCAGGCCATGCGCCGCCATAGCGACCGCGTGCGGCTGGAGCGGGCCATCCCGCTGCAGATCCGGGTCGGCGTGCATACCGGGGAAGTGGTGGTGCGCTCGATCCGCAAGGACGACCTGCGCACCGACTACGATCCGGTGGGCCACACGATCCACATCGCCGCGCGGATGGAAGGGGTCGCGACACCGTCATCGATCCTCGTCAGCGAACCGACCCACCGGCTGACCGACGGATATTTTGAGTTCAAGGCACTGGGGCGTACCCAGATCAAGGGGCTGCGTGAGCCGCTGGCGGTGTACGAGGTGCTCGGCCTGGGGGCATTGCGCACGCGGCTGCAGGTGGGGGCGCACCGTGGCCTGGCGCGATTCGTCGGGCGCGAGGCCGAGCTGCAGCGCCTCGGTGAGGCGCTGGAACTGGCCAGGGCGGGGCAAGGGCAGATCGTCGGCGTGGTGGGGGAGGCGGGCGTCGGCAAATCGCGCCTGTTCCATGAGTTCAAGGCGCGCGCGCAGCAAGGCTGCATCGTGCTCGAGACCTTCTCGGTGTCGCATGGCAAGGCGTTTCCTTACCTGCCGCTGATCGACCTGCTGCGCAACTACTTCCAGATCACGGCACAGGACGACGAACGCCGCTATCGCGAGAAGGCCACCGGCAGGCTGCTGATCCTGGATCGCTCGCTGGAGGAGCATCTGCCCTACCTGTTGTACCTGCTGGGCATCATCGAACCCGGTTCGGCGCTGCCGACGATGGATCCCGCGATCCGGCGCCGGCGCACCTTCGACGCGATCGCAAGGCTGCTGGTGCGCGAGAGCCAGAACCAGACGCTGATGGTGCTGTTCGAAGACCTGCAATGGCTCGATAGTGAGACCGAAGCGTTCCTCGATGTTCTCATCGCGCAGGTGCCGGGCGCGCGGATCCTGCTGCTGGTCAACTATCGCCCCGAATACCGACATGACTGGGGCCGCCATCCCTGTTACACCCAGCTGCAGCTGGAACCGCTGGGCCAGGCGGAGGCGCAGGGGCTGCTCACGGCGCTGCTGGGCGATGATCCCTCGCTGGTGCCGCTCAAGCCGCTGATCCTGGCCAAGACCGAGGGCAACCCGTTCTTCATGGAGGAAGTCGTCCAGACCCTGGCCGAGGAAAACGCCTTGCTCGGCCAGCCCGGCCACTACCGGATCGACAAGGCCCCGGTGGCGATGCATATCCCGACGACGGTACAGGGGGTGCTGGCGGCCCGTATCGACCGGCTGCCGGTCCCGCAGAAGGAACTGCTGCAGTCGCTGGCGATCATCGGCACGGAGTTCCCGTCCAGTCTGGTCCGGCATGTCACGGGGCAGCCCGAAGCATCCCTGCACCCGCTGCTGGTTGACCTCCAGGCGGGGGACTTCATCTATGAGCGTCCCGCTTACCCCGAGGTGGAGTACGCGTTCAAGCATGCACTGACCCAGGAGGTGGCGGGCAACTCCCTGCTCTCGGGCCAGCGCAGCAGCCTGCATGAACGCACGGCCCAGGCCATCGAGGCGCTGTTTCCGGACCGGCTGAAGGACTACTGCAGCGAGCTGGCACACCACTACAGCCAGAGCGGCAATGTGTCGAAGGCGGTCGAGTACCTGCAGCTGGCCGGCAAGCAGGCGCTGCAGCGCTCCGCCCAGCTCGAGGCGATCGAGCATCTTAGCGCGGCGCTCGACTTGCTGAAGAGCCTGCCCGACACCCCGGAACGCCTGCGCGAGGAACTGACGCTGCTGCTGACGCTCGGCCCGGCCTGGATGGCAGCACGAGGCTACGGCGCGCCGGAGGTGGAGGCGACCTACACGCGGGCCCTCGCCCTAAGCGAACAGGGCGGGGAAACGCCGCAGTGCTTCTCGGCACAGCTCGGCTTGTGGTCCTTCTACCTGTTGCGGTCGCAACTCAAGACGGCGCAAGCGCTGGGGGAGCGGCTGCTCAGCCTCGCGCAGGACGCGCAGGACCCTGAACAGCTGGCCGAGGCGCACCGCGTGCTCGGCTCGACCGTATTCCGCCTGGGCCAGATCAGCCTGGCCCGTACCCACATGGAGCAGGCGCTGGCACTGCACCGCCCCGACCGGCAGTCATACGATCATCTGATGCACTATGCACGCAACCCCGCGGTTCACATGCGCAGCACGCTGAGCTGGATCCTGTGGTATCTGGGCTTGCCGGACCAGTCCCAGGCGCGCTCGGAAGAGGCACTGGTGCTGGCCAGGCAGGCCGCCGACCCGTTCGACCTTGCCCTCGCCCTGATCTTCGCGGCCGAACTGCATCAGCGTCGGGGCGAACTCGAACCGGCGCTGGAGTACACCAATGCCGCGCTCGCCCTGTCGAGCGAACAGGGGTTCCCACTCTATTTGGCGCGGGCGACGATCCTGCGCGGCTGGGCGCTCGCCAGGCAAGGCAGCCATGAGGCGGGCATCGCACTGATGCAGCAGGGTCTTGGCGCCCACGAAGCCACTGGGGCCACACTGGGACGCCCATCCCTGCTGGGACTGCTCGCCGATGCTTATGGCAGGGCAGGGCAGTCTGAATCGGCGCTGCGCGTGCTGGGCGACGCGCTGGCACTGGTGAGCAACACCGGCGAGTGCTTCGATGCAGCGACGTTGAATCGCCTCCAGGGAGAGTCGATGCTGCAGTTGCCAGACGCGCATGCCACGTCGTCAGCCAACGCCGAAGCCGCGCAGGCATGCTTCCAGAAGGCCATTGCGCTCGCCCGTCACCAGGGGGCCAAGTCCATCGAGCTGCAGGGTGTGCTGAGCCTGGCCCGGCTTTGGTCCCGCCAAGGCAAGAGCGACGCTGCGCGGCAAATTCTGACCGAGACCCATGCTTCCTTCACGGAGGGATTCGATACCGTGGATGCGCGTCAGGCAAGAGAGCTACTGGAGCATCTGTCGTAAGCTGCGTACTCCGGCCGAATCGTGACCAGTCATTCCGGATTGTCGTGACCGCGGATTCCGGCATCGTGACCGGCATTTCCGGCATATCGTATCAAGTGTGTCGATAAAGTTATTATCTGTGTACCGTTAGTGACGCACCGAATCCATTCGCACCCGTAAGGAGTTTTCTAAAGTGGACATTCCACGAATCTTCAACATCACCGAAAGTGCTCACCGCATTCACAACCCGTTCACACCCGAAAAGCTCGCCACTCTCGGCGAGGCGTTGCGCCTGGAACCGGGGACCAGTGTGCTCGACCTCGGCAGCGGTTCGGGCGAGATGCTGTGCACCTGGGCACGCGATTTCGGAATCATTGGCACCGGTATCGACATGAGCCAGTTGTTCTCCGAGCAAGCGAAACTCCGCGCTGAAGAACTCGGCGTCGCCGATCGAGTCGAGTTCATCCACGGCGACGCTGCCGGCTACGTCGCCGACGGAAAGGTCGGTGTGGCAGCCTGTGTCGGTGCCACGTGGATTGGTGGGGGAGTTGCCGGCACCATCGAGCTCCTGACAAAGAGTCTCAGCACTAACGGAATCATCCTCATCGGCGAGCCCTACTGGCGGCAGTTACCACCGACGGAAGACGTTGCCAAAGAATGCGTTGCCGGTTCGATCTCCGACTATCTCATGCTTCCTAAACTTCTCGCGTCTTTCGGCGACCTCGGCTACGACGTCGTAGAAATGGTTTTGGCAGACCAGGAAGGCTGGGACAGGTATGAGGCGGCTAAGTGGCTCACCATGCGTCGATGGCTCGAAGCGAATCCCGACGATGACTTCGCGAAAGATGTTCGAGCCCAACTAACCTCGGAACCCGAACGCTACGCCTCGTACACGCGTGAATACATGGGCTGGGGCGTGTTCGCTCTGATGGCGCGGAGCGTTAAGAACCTTGGGGTATCGGGGGAAGGTGCCTAGCATTGAGCCAGAGAGCGTGCAAAAAGGGAGACCACCAAGGGAGGGCCGCTCGAGCATCTGGGAGCCGCGCCGGCTCCGTGTGGACTACGCTGATCGGTATCGCCACGGTGGGAGCAAACCATGCGGTGGATCATCGAAGCCAGGTTGGCCGACGAGGGCAGCGACACCAGCCATGCGTTGACGGAGTTTTGGCCGTGATTGAGCGCTGTGACTGTAGCCTTGCGGACTTGGGCCTGACCCTCGCGGAGGGGCGGTCGCTGTCGGCCAAGGTGCAGGCCGAGCTGGTTTCGAAGCAAGTGGAGGGGTGGCTCTCGGGCCAGACCCATTGTCGGTGCTACGGCGCTTGAGAATTTCCTCCTCAGGGAAGGACAGCCGCTCGACGGTGCTGCGCACTGTGTACGGGAAAGTAACGGTAAAGAGTCCGCGGCTATGGGCGTGTGCTTGCCAACGGATTGTGCGGAAGCCGCGGTGTGTGAACCACCCAGTTCGTGCCTGGAAGCGGCTGCTCAGCGCTTGCTGACAAAGCAAAGGTGGTTGGCGTCGAGCTCGTCTACAGTTCTGCTCAAACTGCCTTCGTCTGCATCCGGCGCCATGCCGCGGCAAAGACCGCGGCATTCTGACCCACGACGTGGGCATCCACCCCCGGCTTGTATAGCGCCGACCCCAGCCCAAAGCCCGATGCTCCGGCGCGCACGTAGGGTTCCATCGCAGACGGCGTGATACCGCCGACGGGCAGCAGGCGGGTTCCCGCGGGAAAGACACTGGCCCACGCCTTGAGCACGGCAGGCGTGATGGCCTCGGCGGGAAACAACTTCAGCGCGTCGGCCCCATTCTTCAGTGCCGAGAACCCCTCGGTAGGCGTCGAAACGCCCGGCGCACATAGCATTCCGGCGGCCTTGGCGGCGCGCACGATTTCGGGGTCGCTGTGTGGCATCACCACCAGGCGCCCGCCGGCCCGTGCGATCTGTTCTACCTGCCCGGTACCGGTCACCGTGCCAGCGCCGACGAGGATGTCTGGACCCAGCGCCTCGGCGAGACGGCGGATGCTCTCGATTGGATCGGGCGAGTTCAACGGCACCTCGATGATCGAGAATCCGTTTGCGACCAGGGCGTGGCCAATGGCAACGACCTCGTCGGGAGAGGCACCCCGCAGGATCGCAACAAGCGGCAAGCGGTCGAGATAACGTTGCATCATGAAAAGTCGCTCACTGAAGTCAAACTAGCCTCAGTCGACGAGGCCGGCCTGTCGTGCGATATGCCAGAGTCCGGCTTCGGCCGCCCCAGCGATCGCGGGGGCGTCGTCGATGCCGAAGCAGGCGAGGGCGCGGCGATAGCGGGCCACCAGTCCCGCTTCGCCGATCAGGACGACGCGCCTTGTCGGCACGCTCAGCGCGCAGCGCAACTCGTCGCCGATCAGCAGGCCCGACAGAAAGCTGAGGCTGCCGGAGGCCGGCATGGCGCCGAGCACCACGCATGCCCGGGCGGAGAAGAGGAGGGCGGCAATGCCTTCCTTGCTCGCCTGCGCCGCGGCGAGCCCCTGTTCGAACGCAGCGTCGTCTGGTTGCGTGTCGGCGCTGCTTTCACGCGCAAAGCGGCCCAGGATCGAATGGTGCTGCAATACCGCGAATAACTCGCCCGTCATGAAGGTCTGGAAGCCGCTGATGCGCCCGGCGGACAGGTCGACCCACTTGCTATGGGTGCCAGGCAGCAGCAGCCGGGCGCCCGCGCAAAGCGCGGGTTGCAATGCCATGGCGCCAAATATCTGGGTCTCTTCCCCCCGCATGACTTCCGGACGCGGCTGGCGCAGCGAAACGCCCGGCACGATGTGCAGCGTCCCGCCGTCTCCAGCCGGCACTTGCCGCAAGCCGCTGGCCATCTCGGCCAGTCCGGCAGTGCCATCGCAATAGGGCACTTCCTGCCATCCCTGCGCGCTGCCGACCATCCCCGACGCGATGGTCGGCAGGTGCGGCGCACTGCGGCGCCAGTCGCCCGCGATCTGCGCGAACACATCGGGAAAGGCGCCCGGCGGCACGCGCATGATGCCCGAGGGCGCCGAGCGCTGCGCAAGCACGGCGCCGGCGTCGCCAAGCAACAGCGCGCGCAGCGATGACGTGCCCCAGTCCAGCGCGATCAGGCGCGCCGCATCGACTGTATTCATGGTTGCACCTGTGGCGATGGTCCGGCAGTGGGGAAATCGCTGCGCGGAAGCAGGCAGCGCTGCTTCATGCTAGATCCGTCCAAACTTGTCCAGCAGATCCTGGAACGTCTTGCCTTCAAGGATCAGCGCGCGCATGGCTTCCTCATTGCGGGCGATTGTCGTGGCGCGTTCGTACACGTCTGCCATGCTGGCTTGCGGTACCACCGCGACGCCAATCTCGTCTGCCACGACCAGGTCGTCGGGATTGACAATCACGCCTCCACACGAGATCGGAACATTGATCGCGAGCGGCTCGCGGCGCCCGCTCAGCGCCGTGTGGGCTTGGCGGGGGCCGGAGGCCTTGGCCGAGATCGGGAAGCCGAGGAACTTGGCTTCGTCGGTATCGCGGCAGCTGCCATCGATGATGGCGCCCACGACGCCTGCGTTCCGGGCCAGCCCCGTCATGAGGCCGCCCCAGATCGAGGTCTCGGTTTCGCCAAAGGCATCGATGACGATGACATCGCCGGGCCTGGCGACGTTAAAGACTTCAAGGCAATCGACGATGTCGCCGGCAGTCAGCTGCACCGTTAGCGCCGGGCCGATGATCTTCTTGTCGGCGGCCTTGGGCTTGATGTCATGCCGCATCGTGCCGGCGCGCTCGAGCGCGTCGGAGACGACGCACGACAGCGACATGACATTGGTCATAGCCACGAATCTGGCGACAAGATCGCGATCGATCGATGGGGGTGGATTGACGACGATGCTCATCATTCTCCTGAGTGGAATTGCTGGTCTCGTTATGCGTGGCGCGCGCTACTGACGCACTGCCGCGCCAAGGTTGTTCATCAGCCCTTACTGCTTCAGGCCGACCTTCGCGATCAGCGACTTGAAATAGGCGTTGTCTTTCGCCACGGCGGCCTTGAACTCGTCCTGGTCCGCGTAGGAGAGTCCCAGGTTCTGCTTGTCCATCATTTCCTTCAGCGCGGGCTCGCGAACGGTCTGGGCGATTGCCGTGCGCAGCACGTTGACCACCTCCGGCGGCGTGTTCAGCGGGACGGCGATGCCGCGCCATGTGCCGATCGACAGGTCCACCTTGCTTTCCTTCAGCGTCGGCACGGTCTCGAAGCCTTTGACCCGCTTGTCCGACATCACGGCCAGCGTCTTCAGCTTGCCCGCCGCGACATACGGATAGACTTCGGCCGGGCTCACGGTCACGGCGTCGATATGCCCGCCGAGCAAGGCGAGCACAGCGGGGTTTCCGCCCTGGAACGGGATGTGGTTGAATTTGGTGCCAGTCTTGTCTTCCAGCGCTGCGGCGGCCAGATGCCAGATCGATCCGTTGCCCGCGTTGCCGATACGGAGCGTGCCCGGGTTCTTCCGTGCCGCGTCGAGGAGGGCTTCCACGGTCTTGTAGGGCGAGTCGGCGCGCACGGTAATGGCCGAAGGATCGGCATTCAGGCGGGCTACCGGCATCAGGTTCTCGTACGTCAGTTTGGTCAGCCCGAGATGCGGAACAATGGCGATGTCGGCCGTCAGCAGGGACAGCTTGTAGCCGTCCGCCTTCGCGTTGGCTACCTCAGCCCAGCCGATCGCGCCGCTTGCGCCGGGCTTGTTAATCACAATGATGTTCTGGGGTAGGTGCTTGCGCGCCGATTCCGCGAACGCGCGCGCCAGCGCATCGGTGCCGCCGCCGGCCTGGAACGGTACGACCAGTTCGATATTGTGGTTGGGGTACGCCGCACCCTGCGCATAGGCGCCGGTGCTCGCGCTTGCCAGTAGTGCCGCGCCGCACAGCAGGCCGCAATAGAAGCGGGAGGTGATGGGTTTCATGGGGGCTTGTCTCCGTTTCGCAGATTGGACTGGATGGGGTTTAGCGAGACCGCCTGACCGCCGGTCCTGCTAAAACATGTCCATATAATGGACTATATGACTACAATATGGATAGAGTTTAAGAGAACGGCTGCCGCTACGGAAAGCAGGGTTTTCCCTTTGGCAATGGACTAATCAGGCCGTCGCTGAAGGAAAGGCAACGCAAAGGACAAAAGTGCCGGGCGGCATGCACGCGGCCGGCACTGACGCAACGGTCTGGGGGAGCGCACTGGCGATCGGGATGAGATGCAGCGCTGGCGACGCCGCGCCGCGATGCTGGGTGCAGGCTGGAGAGCAACGCGCTGGAGGCCGCCGGCAAGCGCCCTCGGTCGGCTGACAACGTCAAACCGCGCGTGTTGTCTCCACTCTCACAATGATGTGAGAGAGGCGGGGAACAGGGCTGGAGTGTCCATGAAATAAGGGCCGTCGCTCTTGCAAGCGCCGGCCCTCTCATCCAATCCCTCTCCCGCGAGCGAGAGAGAAGCGCAAAACTCAGCGCTACAGCAATTCGCCTGGCACAGGCCCGATCGCAGCGCTCACCGCCTGGCATGCCTCGCGCAGTGGCTTCACATAGGTGTCGAGCGGCGTATCGCTGCGCCGGAACAGCGGGATGCTGACCGAGATCGCCGCCACTGGGGTGCCGTCGTGCCCGAGGATAGGCGCGCCATAGCAGAAGATTTGCGGCTCGTTCTCTTCGCGATCCTCGGCATAGCCGCGTGCGGCAGTCTCTTCCAGTTCCAGGCGCAATTGCTTGCGGTCGGTCACGGTGTTGGGCGTGAAGCGCTCGATCTTGACCTGCGCCAGCAAGGCGTCGCGCTGTGCTTCCGGCAAGGCCGACAGGTAAGCCTTGCCCACGGAACTCGAGTACAGCGTCACGCGTGTGCCGATGCGCGAAGCCATGCGTACCGCCTGCGGGCTTTCCAGCTTCTCGATATAGACCATGCCCAGTTCGCTCGGCACGGCCAGGTGAACGGTCTCGCGCGTGGTATCGCGCAACACCTTGAGCGCCTCGGCAGCCGCGATGCGCAGGTCCGACCGGCCCCAGCTGCGGCTGGCAAGGCTGATCAGGCGCGGACCGAGCGTCAGCGCGCCGGTGCGCGGATTTTCGATGACGAGGCCCTCGCTGATCAGCGCGCCAACGATGCGGTAGACCGTGGGACGGGGATAGCCGCTCGCGCGGCTGAGCTGGGCGATGGTCTGCGGTTCGGTGGCATCGGCCACCAGTTGCAGCACTGCCATGAACTTGGAGAACGCCGCTGTCCCGGTGGCCTTGGCCGATTCCTGGGGTTCGGTGGGCTCGGCCGGCGCCGCGGAGGTGCCGGCTGAGCGTTTCAGTGAAGCAGGCTTGGGCATGAGAAGAAGAGCGCGAAACTATCACGGCGATTATAGCGGAGGCAGCATGCGCGCCCTTGCCATCCGCATTGGGCCGGCAAGCGTCCTCGGGCATCAGGCGGTCAGGTATCCGCCATCGACAGGTACTACCGCACCGGTCATGAACGCCGCAGCCGGCGTTGCCAGGAACACCGCCACGTCGGCAACCTCAGCGGGCGTGCCCCAGCGCTTCATCGGCGTGCGTTCCAGGATCGTGGCCGAGCGGCCGTCGTCGTCCTGCAGGGCCTGGGTCAGCGGCGTGGCGATCCAGCCCGGAGCGATCGCATTGACTCGGATGCCGTCGGCCGCATAGGCGATCGCCAGCGACTTGGTCAGTTGCGCGACGCCCCCCTTGCTGGCGCTGTAGCCCGGCACCAGCCCGCCGCCAAAGAAGCTGAGCATCGACGCGGTGTTAATGATGCAGCCGTGTGCGGCACGCAGGCGCTCGCGGGCGGCGGCACAGACGCGCATGGTGCCGGTTAGGTTGATATCGACCACCTGGGCGAATACGTCCGGATCGAGCTCGGCCTCGCGGCGGATCACGCCGGCACAGTTGACGACGATATCCAAGCGCTCGAATGCGCCAACCACCGCTTTTACGCTGTCGTCGCTGCTGACGTCGAGGCTCACCGTGCGCACGCCCGGCGGCGGCTCGGGCGTGCCGGCCGGCGCCGGCAGGCCGGCGGCGGTGACGCTGGCGCCAAGCGAGGCGAGGCGGGCCGCGATGGCAGCGCCGATGCCGGTGGTGCCGCCTGTGACGAGCGCAGTCTTGTGTTGCAGCAGGTTGGATTGATAGGTCATGGATCAGGCTCCAGAAGCAGAGGGCTGGCCGAGCGATGCCGCGGCATCGTGCTCGCCGATCGGCTCACGCACGACCAGCAGGTAGATAAATGCGGCCACCATGGCCATGGCGGCGCTGATCAGCAGCGAGCGTCAGGAACACGATGGCGATCCATTGCACGCGCTGGATACGGCTGGTCTTTCGCGACGGTTTCTGCAAAGGTTCCTGCGAAGAGGGGGGGTCATAGTTCAAATCGGCATGGGGTGCGCCTGCGCGCAGCGCATGCCTTGTCTCCTGCGATTTCTGAATCTGCGGAATCCACCGGCCGCGCGCGCGGGGCGTGTGGCCGGTGGATTTGCTGCTTGTGCCGCGCGGATCGCGGCTGCCGGAGATCAGTATGTGGCCCGGCCGCCAGACAGGTCGAACACGGCGCCGGTGCTGAACGTGCACGCACCGCTGCACAGCCATAGCGCGAGCCCGGCCACTTCATCGGCCGTGCCCAGGCGCGACATCGGGCTCTTGTCGATCATGGTCTGCACATGCGCGGGCGACATCTGCGCCAGCAGCGGCGTTTCGATCGCGGCCGGGGCGATGGCATTGACGCGGATCTCGGTCTTCGCCAGTTCCTTGCCCAGCGACTTGGTCAACGCGATCACGCCAGCCTTGGCGGCGCTGTAGGCCGAGGCATTGGGCGTGCCTTCCTTGCCAGCCAGCGAGGCGATGTTGACGATGCGCCCGTAGCCGGCCGCGCTCATCAACGGGACCACATGCCGGCAGACGCGATACACGCCGGTCAGATTCACGTCGATCACGCGCTGCCAGACCTGCGGGTCGAATTCTGCAAGCGGCATGGTCGGTCCGGCAAAACCGGCGTTGTTGACCAGGACGCCGATGCCGCCGAATCGATCGCGTGTGACCGCAGCGGCGGCCGCGACGGCAGCATCGTCGGTCACGTCCACACGGATGCCGGCGATGCCGTCTGCGTCCGGTGCGGCCTGCAGGTCCCAGTTGACGACCCGCGCGCCGGCCCGGGCCAGATCGCGCGCGACCGCCAGCCCGATGCCGCCGGTGGCGCCGGTAACCACGGCCACCGTGCCGGTGAAGTTGTAGCGGGCGGTGCCGCCTTGCGTGCTGGCCGCCATGGTCACCTCACGAACTGGTCGACATAGCCGGCGCCCAGGCCAACGGCCTCATAGTGCTTGCGGCACATGTCCAGCTTGGTGAATACGTCCTCATAGCCCATCGGCTTGCCCCAGGGATCAACGTAGTACATCACGCCGTTGACCTGGAACATCGTGATCATTTCCTCGACGTCCTCCGGCACATAGAGCGTGTGCGTCTCGCCCGGCGGCTCGAACACGTAGCTGCCTTCGGTGGCGATCCAGTCGTGCTCCAGGTAGCGCCATTTGCCCTTCAGCACCATGCCGTGCACGGCTTGAGGATGTCGGTGGCGCGACAGCACGCCGGACTTGCGCACGCGCAGCAGGTTCATCCAGTAGCCCTGCGACACGTTCAGGCACAGCGGCCGGAACCACACGTTCTCGGCCTGCGGCACCCAGACGCGCTCGTCCTCTGGAATCGCGGTGGGAACAACGATTTCTTGGAGCGCTTCGGGCGGGTTGGGGTACTGGTAGGGCATCCGGGCCGGGTTGCCGCTGGCGTCCAGCCGCGCTTCATTGCTTTGCATGGGGCTTCTCCTGTCTATAATATGGACATATAGTCCTCAATATGGACAAATTGTCGGAGCAATCGGAAGGCGTGTCAAGCAATTGCCGGAATGAGGTGGAAGTGGGGATTGCGTCATCTGAGAATGTGCTGGCGGCATCCGAAGCTCCCTGTGTACTTCGCGGCCAACCTGCCCGATGCGGTCAACATGTTCGCCGGCTTCCCACTGGGATTTGCCATATCGGGCATGATCGGCGGCTTCGGCGCGCTAACTCGGCGCTCGGCGCGTTCTACCGGCGGCTGTGCGCCCGCATGGACAAGCCGCGCGCCAACACGGCGGTCGCCCACAAGCTGGCGCGTATGGTCTACTTCATGCTGACCCGCGGCGGACCTTCGTCGATCAGGGCCAGCAGCGCTATGAAGAACCGCAGCGCCAGCGCAGCGATGAGCAACGCTGCCATGGTCGCGCTTTACGCGCGCGTGTCTCAGTCGCGGCTGCCGGGTGCATGGTGTGCTCACCGCTGTTCTGGAGCCTGCCGACCGCCTTCCTGGAGGGCCGCAGCGCTGCCGCCGGCATTGCCGCGATCAACTCCTTTGCCGGACTGGCGGCCTTTGCCAGCCCCTATGCCATCGGCTGGATCAAGGACCTGACCGGCTCGACCGACTGGGGCATGTACTTCCTCGCCTCGTTCACCGTGCTCGGCGCTTTGCTGGTGTACAGGGTGCCGGCCACGCTGGTCAACCGCTGAGCCGGGCCACTGCCCTAGATACTGTTCAACGGAGATTCCAGCATGACCAGCGACGTGATCGCACTGACCCAAGAGATGGTCCGCATCCCCAGCTTGTCCGGCAAGGAGGGCGAGCTTGCAGGACTGCTTGCCACTCGCATGCGTGAGTTTGGATTCATCTCTGTCAGCACCGACCGCAACGGTTCGGTGCTGGGGCTGATCGGCCCCGAAGACGCCGAGGTGGCGCTGCTGTTCGACGGCCATATGGATGTGGTGCCGGTGGCCGGCAGCTGGCGCTTCGATCCGTTCGGGCCGCCATTCATGACGGCAGGCTGTATGGCCGCGGCAGCACTGACATGAAGGGCGGCATTGCCGCCGCCATCTGCGGAGTGGCCGCCGCCGCGCGCGAAGGAACGCTGCGGCGTCGGGTTGCGGTCTCGGCCAGTGTGTTGGAAGAAGTGATCGAAGGGCATGCGCTGTCGACCGTGCTGGATACCTGCAGGCCCGCCGCCGTGGTGATCTGCGAGCCGTCCAAGCTGCAGGTCAAATCCGCGCAAAGGGCCGGTTGGAGTTGTTGCTGACGTTCCACGGCAAGCCCGCGCATGCGGCTTCGCCCCACTTGGGCGTCAATCCGTTGCTTGCCGCGGCACGGGCGCTGATTGCGCTGGAATCGCTAGTGCTGCCCACGGACCCGGTGATGGGGCCGGCCTTGCTGGTGCCAACGGATATCGTTTCGTCGCCGTATCCATCGATCTCGATGATCCCGCTGTCTGCCACCATCCGCTTCGACCGGCGCACGCTCAGCGGCGAAACGCAGGAGGACGTGCTGGGTGAGGTGCGTGCGTGCCTGGATGCGCACGGGCTTCGTGACTACACACTGGCAGTCTCCGACGATGCGGTGCAGACTTTCACCGGGGAGCACTCCAGGCCGGTTCGGTGGCTGCCTGCCTGGCAGCAGGCGGACGATACGCCCCTGGTGCGCGCGGCAGTCCAAGCAGTGACCCAGGCCGGCATGGAGCAACGCGTCGGCGCCTGGCCGTTCTGCACTAACGGGTCGGAATCCGCGGGCCGCCGCGGCATTCCGACCATCGGCCTTGGCCCTGGCTGCGAGGAAGACGCGCATACGATCGATGAGTCGATCGCACTGGACCAGCTTGAAGGCGCGCGTGAAATCTACAGGAACCTCGTGCTGAGCCTTGCCGGACAGGCATGAAGGGCAGGGCGCAGCGGCATGTCACGCTGTCGCCGGCATGGCCTGTCGCACCAACCAACTCCTCATCGCCCGCGCCGCCGCCAGCTTCATCCGGTCGCGCGGCCACACCACGAAGTAGCCGCCGCCAAGGCTGGCGCCGCAGGCGCGCCAGCGGCTTGCCGGCCTCGCGGCAGAGGCGGGTGAGGCGTTTCTGGATCGCCGGCACTTCCTCGGGCGGCATTTCCACGCCCAGGTCGCCGCGGGCCACCATGATGCCGTCGGCCGCGCCGACGATGGCCTCGATGTCGGCCAGCGCCGCGGGCTTCTCGATCTTGGCCATGATCGCCATGTCCTTGCCGACGATCGCGCGTACCTCTTCAATATCGCGTGCCGACTGGACGAAAGACAGGGCCACCCAATCCACCCCGAGCGTCATGCCGAAGCGCAGGTCACGCTGATCCTTCTCGGTCAGCGCCGACAGGTTCAGCGCGCAGTCCGGTACGTTGACGCCTTTGCGGTCGGACACGGTGCCACCGGTCTCCACGATGGTTTCCGCGAAGTCGGGGCCGCCTTCGCGCACCCGCAGCCGCACGCGCCCGTCGTCGATCAGCAGCGCGTGGCCGGGCCGCAGCGCTTCGAAGATCTCGCGGTGCGGCAGGTGGGCGACGTGCTGGCTGCCCGGTACGGCGTCCAGCTGCAGGCGGAACGGCTGCCCGGCGGTGAGCCGGACCGGGCCGCCGGGGAAGGTGCCCAGCCGCAGCTTGGGGCCCTGCAGATCCAGCAGCACGCCGGCGGGCCGGCCGGTCAGCGCTTCCGCCTCGCGGATCAGCGCCAGCCGGGCCTGGTGGTCCTCATGGGTGCCATGGCTGAAGTTCAGGCGGAAGGTATCGGCACCGGCCTTGAAGAGCTGGAGGATGACTTCGGCAGTGGAAGAGGCGGGGCCAAGCGTGGCCACGATCTTGGTGTGTCGCTCGCGTCGCAGGGTCATCGGGAGACTCCGTGGAATGCGGGGCAGGGGATCAAAAGCGGGTGGGTTTGGGTCATCGGAGTGTGAGCGTCAGGAGGCAAGGGGCGGCAGAAGGCTTAAGACAGGCGGGCAATTTCCTCTAGCAGCGCGGTCTCCATCGCCTCGATCGGCGCGCGTGCGCAGCCGGTGTAGAACTCGACCTGGGCACATGCCTGGTGGAGCATCATGCGCGTGCCGTCGATCGTGCGGCAGCCAAGCGCGGCAGCATCCCGGATCAGCTTGCTCCTGACCGGGATGAAGGCAGCGTCCATGACGATCAGGTGCGCGGCGAGCTGTCCGGCGACCGGGTTGACATCGGGGGCGCGAAAGCCCGCGGCGGTCGCGTTGGCAAGCATGTCGAAGTCCGCCGCGCGGAAGTCCGTCAACCCGCCGCCAAAGCGCAGGCCAAGCGAGCCGGCCAGTTCTTCGCCGCGCGCCGCCGTGCGGTTGAATACGGTCACGCTGGCGCCGGCCTCGCGCAAGCCATAGGCCATCGCCCGCGCCGCGCCGCCCGCGCCCAGCAGCGCAATGCGCTGGCCGGCCACATTCGTCACCTCCTGGAAGGCCCGCACGGCGCCGATGCAGTCGGTATTGTAGCCGGTCAGCATGCCATCGAGATTGTTGATGGTGTTGACCGCGCCGATGGCGCGGGCGGTCTCGTCGAGCCGGTCGAGGTGCGGGATCACGGCCTGCTTGTGCGGCATCGAGACATTCATGCCGCGCACGCCGAGCGCGCGGATCGACTGCACGGCGCCGGCCACGTCCTGCACTCCGAAGCACACAAAGGTGTAGTCGATCCCGAGCGCCCGATAGGCGGCATTGTGGATGCGCACATTGAAGGTGAAGGGCTCGCCCATGATCGAGCCGCACAGCGTGGGAATGGAGCCGGGCATTGCGGGGTGTCCTTGCGAGGAAAATCAGGCGGCTGCCTGGGCGGCAAAGGCCGCCAGGTCGAAACGCGCGGCGGGTTGCCGCCCGGCGAGCGCATCCAGCAGGTTGCACGTGGCCAGTTCGGCCATGGCGCGCCGCGTCTCATGCGTGGCCGAGCCGATATGGGGCAGGGCGGTCACCGTGGGATGGCGGCGCAGCGGCGAATCATGCGGCAAGGGCTCGGTGGCGAAGACATCCAGCCCGGCCGCGCGCAGGTGGCCGCTTTCCAGCGCAGCGAGCAGCGCGTCTTCCTGCACGATCTGGCCGCGGGCGCCGTTGACGAAGATGGCGCCTCGCTTCATCAGTGCGAACTCGCGCAGGCCCATCAGGCCACGCGTGCTGTCTGTCAGGGGCAGCGTGACGGCGACGATATCGGCGCGCCGCAAGGCATCGTCGAGATCCGTCCGGGTCGCGCGCCCCACCAGATCGGGCGGCTCCACCGCCGTCTCGTTGACATAGAGCACCTCCATGCCGAAGCCGAGCGCCGCGCGTCGCGCCAGGGCCTGGCCGATGCGGCCGAAGCCCAGGATCGCCAGGGTCTTGCCGTGCACGTCCCAGCCGAACAGGCTTTCGCCGATATTGGCGGTCCAGCGGCCTTCGCTGACATGGGCCGCCAGCTCGACCAGGCGGCGGCTGGTGGCCATGATGAGCGCGAAGACGGTGTCGGCGGTGGTTTCGGTGAGGACGCCTGGCGTGTGGCACAGGGTGATGCCGCGCCGGTGCAGGCAGGGGAGGTCGTAGTTGTCGACGCCCACCGAAATGCTCGAGATCACCTCCAGCTGGCCGGCTCCGGCCAGTTCTGCCTCGCCCAGCTTCACGCTGGAGCCGATCAGGCCGTGGGCGTTTGCCAGCGCGGCGCGAAAGGCCGGCCGCTGTGCCGGCTGGCGCGGGTCGGCCACGATCACGTCGTGCTCCGACTCGATCCTGGCGAGCAGGTCCTCAGGGATCGGGCGGAACACCAGTACATTCTTGCGCATGGGTAATCCTCGCTGTGGCGTCACAAACTGGCCGCCGCCAATTGGGCATGAGTGGGGAGGCCTTCGCTGTCGCCCCGCACCTGCACCGCTCGCGCGCCGATCCAGGCGCCGCGCCGGACGGCTTCGCCCACAGGACGGCCTTCCAGCAGCGCGCTGATCACGCCCACGGCAAAGCCGTCACCGGCCCCGACGGTGTCGACAACGCGCTCGACGTTGAAGGCCTCGACATGGCCGCTGCCCGCCTCGCCATCGAAGTAGGCGCCATCGGCGCCCAGCTTCACCACCACCAGCTTCGCGCCGCGGGCGCGGTAGAAGGCGGCGATGCGCTCCGGCTCGGTGTGCCCGGTGAGGAAGCGGCCTTCCTCGATGCCGGGCAGCACCCAGTCGCACTGTTGCGCCAGGTCGTTCAGCGTCTCGCGCATCAGCTCGGGCGTGGCCCACAGCGTGGGCCGCAGGTTGGGATCGAACGAGATCGTGCGGCCGGCGGCGCGCATGGTGGCGATGGCCTGGCGCGTGGCGGCCTGCGTGCCCACAGCCAGCGCGGGGAACACGCCGGTGACGTGCAGGTGCCGCGAGCGCCGCAGCCAGCTGTCGTCGAGGTGCTCCGGGTTCATGCGGCTCGCGGCCGAGCCGCGGCGGTGGTACTCGACGGGCGGGTCGCTGCCGTCGTCGACCCGGCCCTTGAACTGGAAGCCGGTGCGCTCGCCGGGTTCGCACACCACCTGGCTGCAATCCACGCCTTCGCGCTGCATTTCGCCGAGCAGGTAGCGCGCCATCGAGTCATCGCCCAGCCGGCTGGCCCAGCCGACCTTCAGGCCCAGGCGCGACAGGCCGATGGCCACGTTGGTCTCGGCGCCGGCGGTGCGCTTGTGGAAGGTCTGCGCGCCTTCGAGCGGCCCGGCTTCGCCGGCCACCAGCATCAGCATGGCCTCGCCCAGCGTGACCACGTCAAGATCGGGACTCATGCGGGAACCTCCACCGAACGCAGCAGTTCGACATGACGGCGCGTGACCTGCACCAGGTCATCGCCTTGCAGCGGGAATTCGATCGCACGCGCAACGTGCGTGGGGAGGCGGCGCAAGACGCTGCGCCAGGGTGCCGCCGACTGGTCAAGCGGCACCGCGATCCATTTGGCGGGCGTGCGCTGCACGCCCTTGCAGTGCACGTAGCCGACGTTGGCGCCGAGAACCTGCGCGGCGTCGAACGGGTCTTCGCCGGTCCAGTGCCAGTTGCCCATGTCGAAGGTCATCGGCACGCTCTTGCCGAGCGTCGCGAGATGCGTGAAGAAGTCGCGCAGTGGCGGTACGGTGCCGGCCCGGGCGGTCTGGTCGTTCTCCACGACGAGTTCGATGCCCTCGTGCCGCAGCCAGGGAAGCAGCGCTTCCAGCGCCGTGCCTGCCCGATAGCCGCCAAGCGACATCTTGACCCGGGTCGCACCAAGCGCCAGCGCGGTCGTGAAGGCGCGGTCGAGCGCGGCGGCATCGAGGCTGCCAGCGTCATTCCACAGGCCCTCCGGGCTGGACCAGACCACGCTCAGTCCATGCTCCCCGGCGACCTCGCGCTGTTCAGTGACTTCCTCCTTGTGTCCGCGCTGGAGTTCGCCGCGGAATTCCACGCCGTCCGCGCCCGCTGCCGCGGCAATCCGCGCCAGCGCAGCCTGGCCGTCGCGCAGGGCGAGGTCGGCACCATAGGCCGTCAGTGAGATCAGGACCGGCGGGCGTGAAGTGCCATCTGCACCCTCTGCATGCCACTGGCTCATTTCAGTGCTCCCGCGCTCAGGAATTGCTGCAGCTCCGGTGTCCGCGGCTGCGCGAACAGCGCCTTCGACTGCCCTGCCTCGTGCACCTTGCCCTGGTGCATGAAGATGGTGGTATGCGCCATGCGGCGCGCGAATTCCATTTCATGCGTGACCAGCACCATGGTCATGCCGGAGGCGGCCAGGTTCTCCATGACCCGAAGCACTTCCGCCGTCAGCTCGGGATCGAGCGCGGAGGTGACTTCGTCGAACAGCATCACCTTGGGTTCCATCGCCAGCGAACGGGCGATGGCCACGCGCTGCTGCTGGCCGCCCGACAGTTGCTCGGGGTAGCAGTCCTTCTTGTCGAGCAGGCCGACCTGGGTCAGCACCTGGGCAACGATGCCGTCGATCCTGCCTGCCGCCATTTTCTTCACGATAGCCGGCGCCAGCGCAATGTTCTGGCCGACTGTCAGGTGCGGAAACAGGTTGTAGCTCTGGAACACCATGCCCACGTCGCGGCGCAGGTCGAGCAAGCGCTTGCGGTCGTGATCCAGCTTGTGCCCGGCGACGGTAATGTTGCCGGCATTGATCGTCTCCAGCCCATTCAGGCAGCGCAGCATGGTGCTCTTGCCGGAGCCGCTGCGGCCGATGATGGCGACCACCTGGCCCGGCTCGATCGCAAACGAAACGCCCTTGAGGACTTCGACGTGGCCATAGGACTTGTGCACGTCCTGTGCTTCAACGATTGACATGGAGCCTCCTTTCCATGCGCCGGGCTGCCGCGGACAGCGGGAAGCAGAGCGCGAAGTAGATTAGTGCGACGACGACGAAGACCGCGAAGGGCTGGAAGGTCGCGTTGTTGATCAGCTGGCCGGCGCGCGTCAGTTCGATGACGCCGATGATGGAAGTGATCGAGGTGTTCTTGACCAGCTGGACCGAGAACCCCACTGTGGGCGGCAAGGCCAGCCGCACGGCCTGCGGCAGCACCACGTAGCGCAGCTGCTGCCAGCGGGTGAGGGCGAGCGCTTCGCTGGCTTCCCACTGTCCTTGCGGCACGGCCTCGATGCAGCCGCGCCAGATCTCGCCAAGATAGGCGCTGGCGTAGATCGACATCGCGAGCATGGCCGCGACCATCGGCGACAGCTTGAGCCCGAGCACGGAGAGTCCGTAGTAGCTCAGGAACAGCACGATCAGCACGGGCGTCCCTTGCACGACCTGGATATAGATCGTGCTGGCCAGGCGCAGGAGCGGGCTTCTGGAGGTACGCGCCAGCGCCACCAGGAAACCGGCCAGCGTGCCGCCAACGAAGGCGAGCAAGGTCACCCACAGCGTCCAGCGCGCGGCCAGCAGCAGGATTTCAAGATGATTCCAGGAGAACTCGGTGATCATTTCGCGCTCCCTGCAACGGCTGCCGTCAGTTCCGCCCGCGCCAGCGGCACGACCGGGGCCGTGCGGGCCAGCTTTCGGGCGCGCGCCACCGCGCGGCGCCGCTTGAACACCAGCTTGCCGATCAGGCCGAAGATGGCGCGCAGCAGCAGTGCCAGCCCGATATAGACGAACATGACCAGGATGTAGCTCTCGAAGGTGCGGAAGGTCTGTGAATCGACCTGGCTGGCAACAGCCGTCAGTTCTTCCACCGAGATCGTCGACACCACGCTCGATGTCAGCATCATCAGCGTGAACTGGCTGGTCAGCGCCGGATAGACCTTCTCGAAGGCCGGCACCAGCGCGACGTGGCGGATCAGTTGCCAGCGCGTCATGCCCAGCGCGGCGGCGGCTTCAAGCTGCGAGCGGTGGACCGCCTGCAGGCCGGCGCGGATGATCTCGGTCGAATAGGCGCCGAGGTTGACCGTCATCGCAATCAGCGCGGCGGTGACGGCATCGATCTGCAGCCCCACGGTCGGCAAGCCGAAGAAGATGATGAAGAGCTGGATCAGGAAGGGCGTGTTGCGGATGGCTTCGACATATGCCCTGGTGGCGCGCTGCAGCCACGGGCCGCCAAAGGCGGCAGCAATGGCGCCGGCGGTGCCCACCAGGGTGCCGAGGAGGATCGAGCCGAAGCTGAGCGCCAGCGTCATCGCCGCGCCGTCCGCGAAGCGATCCAGCTGCGACAGCACCGGGGCCCATTCGAATTGATAGTGCATGCAAGTCTCCTGGCACACCGGCTGACGCCGGCGCGCGACATCAGACGGCGTGGTTCAGAACGTTTGCAGCGTGGGCAGCGCCTTGCCGGTCCACTTCTGCGCAATGGCATCGAGCTCGCCATTGAGCTTGACGTAGGAGATCGTGGTGTTCAGCCACTGGCGCAGTTCGAAGGCATCCTTGCGCACGGCCATCGAATTCGGCTGTACCGAAAACGCGAACTTGGCGTCGAACTTGCCGGCGCCGCGCGCCTTCATGATCTCGTTGCCGGTGCTATTCGGCAGGGCGATGGCGTCGACCTGGTTGCTGATCAGCGCCTGCGCGCAGGTGGCATCGTCCTCGAAGCGGACGATATTCATGCCGGGGACGGCCAGCCGCGTCAGCGCGGTGTCCTGCGTGGTGCCGCGCGTCACGCCAACCTTCTTCTTGCCGAGTTCGGTCAGCTTGGCGTACTTCGCAGCGGTGGGCGCAAAGATGGTCAGCTCGAACGCGCTGTAGGGCGCGCTGAACATGATGGCCCGCGCCCGTTCGGGCGTCGGCGCCAGCGTCGCGACCAGAAAGTCGACCTTGCCGGCCTCCAGCGCCGGAATTCGGCTGGGCGAGGTGAGCGGGACGATATCGACCGGCACGCCGAGGTACTTGCCGAGCAGGTTGGCCACGTCGACGTCATAGCCGGCGGGTTTGCCGGTGGCGTCCGTGGTGCCGAAGGGCGGGGCGCCGCTCACGACGCCGATGGTGACCTTGCCCTTCTTGACGATCTCGGCGACCGTCTGCGCCTGGGCGGTGAAAGCGGCGCTGGCAAGGACCAGCAGAGTCAGCACGGGCGCGGCTACGCGGCGCAACAAGCGTTGAACGTTCATCTATGTCTCCTGCACGTATAGGGGTGTCGCTGGCGTCGCAGCGTTGGCAAGTACCGTCTTGAAACCGGTTTCAGAATTATAGGAAACCGGTTTCAGAGATCCAGCAGTGGAAACCCTTACGATCAGGCCGGAGCGGGAAATGGACGCGTTACCGCACCCGCTACGCTGCTGCGGCGGGTCTGTGCGTAGCTTGCGCGCGCACCCCGGACGGCGGCGGGGGAGGGATCAGCCGCGGCGGGTAGAGCCGCGCGTGACCAGCGTGCCGGGCAGCAGGACCCGGCGCGGCGGCAGTTGGGCGCCTTGCAGGCGCTCGATCAGGCAATTGGTGGCGACGCGCCCGATATCGTCGGTGGGCTGGGAAATCGCGCTGAGGCCAGGGCCGACCAGCGCAGCCCATTCCGGGTCATCGAAGCCAATCAGTCCGAGGTCGGTGCCGAGCTGCCACCCCAGCCTGGCGGCCGATGCGGCCACGCGCAGCGAGATCACCGCGTTGGCCGCCAGCACGGCAGCGGGCGCCTCGCCAGCACGGCGGCGCAGATCGCGCAGCGCTTCATCCAGGACATCGTCGCCACCCCTGTGGGCTTCGAAGGCGGTCCCGCTGACCGTGTCCGCGTGCTCGGCGACAAAGGCCTGGAAGGCGCGGGCCCGTTCGTTGCGCGAACTGATGGCCTTGATCGGCTCGCTGACAAAGAGCACGTGCCGATAGCCGGCTTCGACCAGGTGGCCGGCGGCTTCATGGACGGCGCTCAGGTTGTCGAGCGCCACCAGGTCCACCTCCGCATCGCCGACCTTGCGGTCGACCAGCACGACTGGCTTGCCCAACTGCGCCGCATCGGCCAGCGCGCCGGCATCGTGACCCAGCGTGTGCAGGATAAAGCCCTCAACCCGGTAGGCCGACAGCGAGCGGATCGCCTCGCGCTCCAGTTCCTCGTCATTGCCGAGATTGAACAGCATCACCATGTAGCCGGCGTCGCGGCAAGCCTTCTCCACGCCGCGCAGCACGGCCACCGAGAACGAATTGGAAACATCCGCCACCACCAGCCCGATCAGGCGTGACTTGCCGCGCTTGAGCCCCTGCGCCATGGGACTGGGGCTATAGCCAAGCGCGCGGATGGCCGCGGCCACGCGCGCTTCCACGTCCGCGGACAACTGCTCGCCGCCCCGGTTCAGGTAGCGCGAAACGGTGGCCTTCGAGACGCCCGCATAGTCGGCAACGTCCTGGATGGTGAGCTTCTCTGCGGGTTTCAGGTCGAGAATTGGTCGGGGCACAGGGCGCGGGGGCATTGGATTCGGGTCTAGGTGAAACCAGTTTCACAATTATGCCTCGGCATGCCGGGATTTGGCAGCACCCGGCATCCCTGATGCACTTCACACGATGTGAAGACCCGACCAGACCAGATAGACAAGCCCTGCCGCCACCACGAAAACCGACAGCAACGCATAGTAGCGAGCCCCGTGACATGGCTGTTCCGGATGCCCTGGCTCGTGAAAGATCACGTTTCGCATGCTGCTCTCCCGTTCAAAAGGAGTCTGATGCAGTTTACGCGCTACCGGACCCAGTCGGCGTATCGGCCCCGAGAGGCACGTTGCCGGCCACGCGTTGGCGACGTTGAATGGCGCAACGCGTGGCAAGCAGGTCGACTTACACGCTCCTGGCTCTCCTGTTTCCAGAACGACCGCTATTCCGGCTGGATTCCCGCTTCTTTGACGACTTTCCCCCACTTTGCCAGGTCAGACTTGATCAACGCCGCGTATTCCTGTGACGTGCCGCCCTTGACCTCGATCCCTGCCGCTTCCAGCTTGGCGCGCACCTCGGGCAATTTCAGCGCGGCATTGATCTCGGCATTCAGCCTGGCAATGATCTCTTTCGGCGTTCCCGCGGGGGCCAGGAAGCCGCCATTGGTATTGGCGTCATAGCCCTTGAGGCCTTGCTCTTCAGCAGTCGGCACATTGGGCAACGCCTTGGAGCGGTTGTGGGTGGAGACTGCGACGGCGCGGACGTTGCCCGATCTGACCTGCTCCTGGATGGCGCTGATGGTGTCGATGTAGAGCGAGGTCCGTCCGGCGATCAGGTCGGGATGGGCGGCGGACGACCCCTTGTAGGGCACCAGCAGTACGGGTGCCCCGCTTACCATACGGAACATTTCGGCG
This sequence comes from Cupriavidus sp. NPDC089707, assembly GCF_044748965.1. Taxonomy (NCBI): domain Bacteria; kingdom Pseudomonadati; phylum Pseudomonadota; class Betaproteobacteria; order Burkholderiales; family Burkholderiaceae; genus Cupriavidus; species Cupriavidus sp. NPDC089707. The sequence goes on along the minus strand of NZ_JBIVHB010000008.1, from coordinate 73,656 downwards.
GCCATTTCCTGCGCGCTGCCACGGCCGGAGGTGGCAACCTTGGCCTCGCCGGGATTGGCCTTCATCCAGGTGACGAGCTCAGGCACCGTCTTGACCGGGAGTTTCGGGTAGACCGCAAACACCAGCGGGATTTCATGGGTGTAGACGATGGGCTCGAAGCTCTTTTGCGGATCCCATCCCAGGTTTTTGAAGAGGAATTTGTTGATGTTGTGGCTGCCGCCCACGATGCCGATTGTGTATCCGTCGGGCTTGGCGTTGGCCAGCACCGCAGTGCCCAGGTTATTGGACGCGCCCGGACGGTTCTCGACGATGAACGGTTGGCCAAGCTTGACTGAAAGCTTTTCGCCGACGACCCGGGCGATCAGGTCGATGCCACCCCCCGCTGGCGCGGGGACGATGATGGTGACAGGTCGTGCCGGGTAATTCTGTGCCGATGCCAGGCCGGGCGCGATGAGCAGCGCGGCGGGCACGACCAATGTCTTGATCAGGGTAGTGAACTGCATCGTTGTCTCCGTTTGTTTCTGGTTAACTCGTGTCAACTCTGGTGACGCACCCCTTCGCCATGAGGGCTGGGGTGCGGGTCCCTGGGGCGCAGGCCCATTCAGCCGCGCCCGACGAATGGCATGGCACTGGCCATGACGGTCATGGTCAGCACGTTGGCCTCCAGTGGCAGCGAGGCCATATGACGCACGGCATTGGCGACGTGGCTGGCGTCCATCATGGGCTCGGGTGCGGTCGTTCCGTTGGCCTGCAAGACGCCGCGCGTCATGCGCTCGGACAGGTCGGTCAAGGCGTTGCCGATGTCGATCTGGCTCGCAACGATGTTGAAGGCGCGCCCGTCCAGCGCCAGTGCCTTGGTGAGGCCAGTAACGGCGTGCTTGCTGGCGGTGTACGGCGCCGTGCAGGGACGCGGCGTATGCGCCGAGATGGAGCCGTTGTTGATGATGCGCCCGCCCTGCGGCGATTGACTGCGCATGAGTCCGAAGGCCGCCCGCGCACAGAGATAGACGCCGGTGACGTTGGTGTTGATGACGTTGAACCAGTTGTCCAGCGGCAGCTCGTCCATCGGCACGGCCGGTGCATTGACACCCGCGTTATTGAAAAGCAGGTCCAGTCGCCCGAACTCGCGTTCGATCGCGTCAAACAAGGCCTGCACGCGTTCAGGGTCAGTCACGTCGGCAGGCATGGCCACCGCGGTCTGCCCGCGCGCGGCAGCTTCGGCGGCCAGCGCTTGCAAGGGAGCGGGGCGACGGCCGGCCAGCACGACCGTCCAGCCGTCGTTGAGCAAGCTAATCGCGGTAAGGCGGCCAACACCGCTACCAGCACCCGTAACAAGGGCAATCTTTCGGGAAGCGTTCAAGGACGGTCTCCTGCAATGAGGTTGGAACGAAGATCAGGTATGAGGGGGCCTTGCGCCATCAGCGGGTGACAGTCACTGAGAATTCGCCAATGCCGGCCACGCTGGCGCTGACGACGTCACCGGGATGCAAAGGCCCCACGCCTGCTGGCGTGCCGGTAAAGATGAGATCGCCAGCCATCAGCATCACGGAGCGCGACAGCATGGCAACGAGTTCGTGAACCGGCCACAGCAGCCCGGACAGGTCGGCATGCTGCCGTTCGACGCCGTTGACCTTCAGCGCTATCGCCCCTTCCCGGAGATGCCCGCAGTTGGCCGCGGGCACGATCGGGCTACAGGGCGCCGAGTGGTCAAAGGCCTTGGCTGGTTCCCAGGGTCCGCCCACGCGTTTGGCCTGCTGCTGCAGGTCGCGGCGCGTCAGGTCGAGCCCGACGGCATAGCCCCAGATATGGCGGTCCTCGGCCTGCGCCGGCTCGATGTCGCGGCCGCCACGCCCGATGGCGACCACCAGTTCGACTTCGTGGCAAAAGTCTCCCGTTCCCGGCGGATAGGGCAGCCGGTCCTGGGCGGGCACCACGGCGGTGGCGGGCTTCATGAACCATGCGGGCATTTCCCGTGGCGCGGGTTCGTCAGGAGACCACCGGTAGTTGCGCCCGATGCAGAAGACCCTCGCGACGGGAAACCGCGCCGCGCGGCCGCAGACGGGCAGGGCGGGCGTGGCCACGGGTGGGAAAACGAAATCGGTCATGTTGGGTGTCCGTGACTGAACCCGCGCTCAGGTGGTCAGGCTCATGGCGGGACGGCTGCCGGCCAGCGCCTGGGCGACGCTGTCGAGCACCATCTGCGCCATGGCGGTACGGGTTTCCCAGGTGGCGCTGGCGCGGTGGGCCTGCAGCGTCGTGCGGTCGGACTGGCGTAGCGCCAGGGGAACGCGAGGCTCGTCCACGAATACGTCCAGCGCGGCGCCCGCGATGCGGCCCGCGGCGATGGCTTCGGCGAGATCGACCTCGTTGACCAGTCGGCCACGTGCCACGTTGACGAGAAAACCGCGGGGGCCGAGCGCATCCAGCACGGCGGCGTCGACGATGCCTTCGGCCTTGTCGGCAGCCGCGCACAGCACCAGCGCATCGCTGTCGTGCGCAAGCTGGCGCAGATCTGCCACAAACTCATGCGGCATGTCGTCCATGCGGTGCAGGTCGGTATAGCGGATGGGACAGCCAAAGGCGGTGGCCCGCGTCGCGACCGCGCGGCCGACTCGCCCCATGCCCACGATGCCGACGCGCATGCCGCTGAATCGCCGGGCAAGCGGGATGGCGCTGGGCTGGGGGTGCAGCTCCCATTGGCCGTCGCGCACAAAGCGGTCGCCGGCGCAGATGTTGCGGCAGGCTGCGATCAGCAAGCCGATGGCCAGGTCTGCCACGTCTTCGGTCAGCGCGCCCAGGGTGGCGGTGACGGGCAGGCCGCGTTCACGGCAGTAGGCCAGATCCACCGCATCCGTCCCGACGCCATTGACGGCGACCACTTTCAGGGCGGGCAACTGTTCCAGCATCGCCCGGGAGATCCCGGTGTGCCCACCGGTAATGACGGCCTCGATGGCGGCGCCATGCTCCCGCAGCCAGGCGTCCTGGTCCGCGATCTCGAAGAGTTTGTGAACCTGATAGCGGGTGGCGAGTTCGTCATTGGCCGCCGGGATCAGGATGGGATTGAGTTGCAGGATCTGTGGCTTCATGTCCGGATGCAGTCAGGTGGTTAAAGGTTGACTGCATGGTGGAATAAGTTGATTTGATAGGCAATCTTGATATATAAAATCAATATAAAATTGTCTCAACCACAAATTATCATGGGATCCTGGATATCGATGGGGGAGGCGTGCAAGCGCCTTGGCGTTCGGCCGCAGACGATCTATGCCTATGTCAGCCGCGGCAAGCTGGAAGTCACTTCAGACCCCACGGACACACGCCGCAGCCTGTACCGCGCCGAAGATGTGGCAAACCTGGCCAGGCGCAAGCAGGCCGGACGCAAGTTTGAGACGCTCGCAACCAATACGTTGTTTGGCGCGGAGCCCAGCATCCCCACTGCGCTCTCCACGTTTGTGCGGGAGCGGCTGTACTACCGCGGCCAGGACGCGGTGATGCTGGCTGGCTCGGCGAGCCTGGAAGACGTGGCGCGTTTGCTCTGGAATGCCGACCAGCCCGTCGACTTCTCATCGACCGCCCGCTGCGGCAAGCCGGGGCGTGTTGCGGCGTTCAGGGCCTTGGCCGAGTTGGCCGCCACGGGCCACTCCACCCATGGGCGCATGACCCGAGTCTTGCATTACGAATGCCAGAGCCTGGTGGGTCTGTTGGCCAACAGCTTTGGCGCGCATGCGGGACAACAGCCTTTGCACTTGCGTTTTGCGCAAGGGTGGAAGCAATCCCCGCACGTGGCGGATCTCCTGCGGACCGCAATGGTGCTTCTGGTCGACCACGAGCTGACAAGCTCGGCCTTTGCCGCGCGCATTGCCGCGTCCACTGGAGCATCCCTGCCGGCCTGCCTCCTGTCCGGCCTGACCACACTGTCCGGTCCGCTGCATGGCGACGCCTCGGGCCGCGTGAAGGCGCTATTCAATGAACTGGACCGACAGGGCGAGGATCAGGTGATCGCCCACCACCTGTCCGCTGGCTTACCGTTGGCTGGCTTCGGGCATCATCTCTATCCCGAAGGCGATCCGCGCGCGGCTGCGCTGCTGGCCCTGTTCGATCCGCCCGAAGTCATCGCCCGTTTTATCGAGAAGGCGACTCGCCTGACCGGCTTGCAACCCAATATCGATGTCGCCCTGGCGGCCTTGGTTACCCACTGCGGGCTGCCTGACGACGCAGCGTTTGGCATGTTCGCCACGGCACGGAGCATCGGACTGTTGGCGCATAGCCTGGAGCAACTAGGTGTTGGGCAAGTGATACGTCCGAGAGGGCGTTATGTCGGGAAAGCGCCCGAAAAAGCGGCCGAGGGCTGACTCGTGGCAGGGCCTCGCTACGCGCCACCGGCGCATGCGCGGCATGTTGTGCAGTACAACAACTCAACTTGCGCGTAGCACCTAGCCGTGTTCGATGCTGTCGGCAAGCGCGAGCAACAAGGCCGCGCCATCGCCGCGCCAGGCGCTGCCGTGCATGCAGGCCAGCGTTGTCGGCTGCAATGCAGCGAGGCGTTCCAGCATTGCGCGGGCGTTCTTGGTGTGCGAGAAGTAGTCCATCTTGCGACGAAACGCCTCGCTCGGATCGAGGATGTCACCCTCGGTCAGCGGCGGGGGATGCGAGCCGCCTTGGGTAAACAGGTCCCCACAGAGCAGCGTTGCCGACGTGGTCTCCATGAGGAACCCGCACTCCCATGCATGCGGTAGATGCGGTGTATCCAGCCAGCGCACGCTGTGCTGTCCGAGCGAGATCGTCTCGCCATCATCCAGCGCGCGCGGCGGCCGGTCGGCATAGTCACTAACCGAGACCATGGCCGCGATCTGGCCGCACAGTGGCTCCGCACGCGGCGCGGCCGCGAGAAACTCATTGAGCGCTCCGCACTCGTCAGCCTCGAAATGCGAGAAACCAACATAGCGCAATCGATCGACTGGCATGATCCGCTCGACTGCTTCCCTGACAACCGGAAACAACCTGCGCAGACCACTATGAAATAGCAGCGGCTCGTCGTCGTCGATCAGGTACTGGTTGAAAGAGAATCCGCCCCCGCCAGGGATCTCGAGCGGAGTGGAGATGCGATAGATGCGGTCGGCAATCTCGTCGATTCTTGTACCGTTCGGAAGGGATATGGTCGCCATGGCGCGCTCCTTCTTGGGCAACTGACGTGGTCCGAGCTCGGCCAACTCGTCGGTGTACGTTCGACGATTGTCTACCATCCAGGTGCAGCGTCAAGGGAAGGGTCAATGTACGTTTTCTCCAAACAGGGGATCCGGGCCATCCGGAACGGTGCCCGCGACTTCCGCCCAATCCGCTTCGGTCAGCCGTTGCGCGGCACGCGGCATGACCTGTTTTTCCTCAGTGGAAAGATGATTGCGATAGTAGGCAAGGTACATGGCGGCGGCGGCTTCGAGGCCCGTCCGCGACGTGATGACGTCGCTTTCTGCTTCACGAAGCCGGCTGAGCAGTTCCTCGCCCACCGCGGCAATGACGCGATGCTCTTGCAGAAGCCGACTGACCACAATCTGCATATCCGGGGATCGCTCAACAAGCAGGGCGTATGCAACATCCTCGCGAGGGTGGTGAACGCAATCGCCATAGTTGCGCATGTAATCGATGATCGTACCCATCAAGCCGTAGTCTGGCGGCTCTTCCCGGTAAAAGGCGTTGACCTGCTCTTCCAGCAGGTCAAGCAGGCCGGCGAAATTGATATGGTCGGAATGCCAGACGGCAAGCTGGTTGGCCATGGCGCCCTCGGGGGAAAACTGGTCACGGAAACCGTTGCGTCCAAATTCATCGGAACTGCAACATTTAAGTAACAATAGTCTTCCCTCACAGCGTGGGGCTGATCCAGGTCAAAAAGACGTCTGTTCTGGCCCGCGTGCTACCAGACGAGCACTGGAGCCGAGGATCGCCATCGCTTAGTTTCTTCTTTCGGCCGGTGCGCAAGCGCAAAGTGGCCGTATGTCGAAAGTCGCACAATTGCGGTTTCAAGTGCGAAGTGCAACACCCCGCAAGTTATTGAACAGGAAGCCGGTCCGAGGGATTAGCCAGGACCTGAGCGAGGACTTGCAATGGGTTGTGCCAGTTCAGGGTTTTGCGAGGCCGGGCGTTGAGACTGTCGGCGATGGCATCAAGGTCTTTTTGAGAGTGGACGGATAGGTCGGTGCCCTTGGGTAAGTACTGGCGCAGCAGACCGTTGGTGTTCTCGCAGGAGCCGCGCTGCCAGGGGCTGTGCGGGTCGCAGAAGTACACGCGCACGCCGGTGGCAGCGCTGAGTTCGGCGTGCCGAGCCATCTCGCGGCCCTGGTCGTAGGTCAGCGTCTGGCGCAGCGGCGCGACCAGGGATTGCAGCTTGGCGGTGAAGCCCGCCAAGGCCGAAGCAGCAGTAGCGTTTGGCATCTTGACCAGCAGTACGGCGCGGCTCATGCGCTCGACCAGCACGCCCACGGCCGATTGGTTGCCCGCGCCCTTGATGAGGTCGCCCTCCCAGTGCCCGGGCATGAGCCGGTCGTTGACCTCGGGCGGGCGCACATGGATGCTGACCATGTCGGGAATCTGGCCGCGCCGGTCAGTGCCACGCGAGCGCGGTAGGCGCTTGGCGCGGCCCTGGCGCAGGCAGGCGATAAGCTGGCGGCGCAGTTCACCTCGCGGATAGGCGTAAATGACGTTGTAGATGGTTTCGTGGGACACGTGGCGGTCGCCGTCGTCAGGGAAGGCGCGTTTGAGCGTAGCGGAGATTTCCTCTGGCGACCACTTCTGGTCGAGGAAGTGGCGCACCACGCCCCACAGCACACTGTCGGGAGCAAGCTTGGGGGCTGGACGACTGGCTTGGCGGCGTTGCGCACGGCAGGCTTGCGCGGTCATCGCGCCATAGCCGCCATGCGCGGCGGCGTTACGGCGAAGCTCACGCATCAAGGTCGAAGGCGCGCGGCCAAGCCTGCGGGCCATGGCCCGCAGACTGACGTTCTCGGCCTTCCAAATCTCGATGCGCATGCGTTCTTCGGGTTGTAGTTGTTGGTACTTCGTTCTTGTCATTCACTGCACCTTACCGGATGGCAAGGTGTTGCACTTCAGATTTGAGGCCGCCCTCGGCGGCATAGCGCAGTGGAAGCGCGCGGGTCTTATTCTCCCCCGAGGCCGGTGGTTCGATTCCACCTGCCGCAACCCCATTACTTGCTTCGCCGGCTTTTATGACCAGGGAAGAGGAGGGCAGCGAGCAATAGACCTCCGACGGTCAGAATAAGAATGTCCTGCATGCTTTTCGCCTCCCAAAGATGCAAATCGAGCGGGTCAATCTAGTCGCTCCCTCGTCGTGGTGCTATCGGTCTTTGTCCGACAAGCTTTCGTGGGAAGGCCCAAGACCCATGTTCACACTGCCACGAATGACTCTGTCCAAATGAAACAGATGTAATCGATTGTTAGCGCTGCGCCGCGCATCCACGTTTGGCACCAGACGCATCCCAGCGCTTTGGTACGATCCCGCTCTTTCCGCCAAACGTCCCGCCACCGTGAATCGCCGCCCTGTATTGTTGTTTCGAGCGTATTGCGCGCGGTGGCTCATCCGTATCCGACCGTTGGTCGTTGCCGGCGTCACGGCGGCAGGACGCGTCTTCAAGGGCGCGCTGGGACGCATGCGGCGGCCGACGCGGCGCGGCGTCATGCTGACCCTCGCCGCGGTGCCCCTGCTGTTCCTGCTGTACGTGCTAGCGCTCGTGCCGTTTACACCTGGTATCGACGATATTCGGAAGGCTCGCATCGACCGCCCGGCGATCATCGTGTCGGTGGACGGCAGAGTGCTCGACGAATTCAAACCGGTCAATCGCGAGTGGGTATCGCTCAGGCAGATCTCGCCGTACATGCTGGATGCATTGATCGCAACCGAGGACCACCGCTTCTACGAGCATCACGGCATTGACTGGCTGCGCATGGCGGCGGCTGCGCTGCATACGTTCTCCGGCGAACGGCAGGGCGGCTCGACGATCACGCAGCAACTCGCGCGCAACCTGTATCCCGACAAAGTCGGCCGCGCCCCGACCTTGGCACGCAAGATCAGGGAAGCGATCACGGCGCTCAAGATCGAAGCCGTGTACAGCAAGGACCAGATCCTTGAGACGTACCTGAACAATGTGCCGTTCCTGTACAACGCCTACGGCGTGGAAATGGCGGCGCGCACCTACTTCGGCAAATCGGCCCATCAGCTCGATATTCTCGAAAGCGCGACGCTGGTCGGCATGCTGAAGGCCAACAGCACTTACAACCCTGTTCTCAATCCGGCGCGCGCCATGCAGCGGCGGAACACGGTGCTAGGGCAGATGAACAAGCACGGGAAGCTCAGGCCCAATGCTTACATCTGGTTGAGCCGACAGCCCCTCAGGGTCAATTTCGAGGTGCAAGCCGCGCCGCGAAGCGCCGCGCCGCATTTTTCAGTGCAACTGCGCAAGTGGCTGATCGCATGGGCCGGGCGCAACGGCTACAACATCTACGCCGACGGGCTTGTCGTGCGCACGACCATAGATTTTCGCCTGCAGGCAATGGCGTTGCAGGCGGTGAACTGGCAGGCGAGCCAGCTGCAATGGATCGCGAACGGGGCATGGAACGAACGCCGGGGCTGTCAGCCAGGCAACGACCTGTTCCGGACATTTATGCGGCAAACGCCCGAATATCGCGCCGCACGCGATGCTGGCCAATCGGATCAGACGGCGCTCAGGAACCTCGGCCGGAACCTGACGTTCGTCCGTGACCTCTGCCGAAGCAAGACGCAGGTCCAGGCGGGTTTTATCGCGATCGATCCGCGCAACGGCGATATCAGGGCATGGGTCGGTAGTCGCGATTTCACAGACGCACCGTTCGATCACGTGCAGCAGGCCCGGCGTCAGCCGGGTTCGACGTTCAAGCCGTTCGTCTACGGGGCGGCGTTCGCAGACGGCGCTCGGCCGGGCGACACGATCGTAGACCGCAGCGTTGCCATTCCACTGAAAGGGCAGGCCATCTGGCGGCCCACCGACGCGGAGCCGTCTACCGGCCGGCGATGACGCTGCGCGACGCGCTGGTGTATTCGCGCAACCGCGTTACCGCTCAGCTCATGCAAAAGACACGCCCCGAAAAAGTCGCACGCCTTGCGCGCGCGATGGGCGTGCGCGAGAGTGCGCTTGAACCGGTGCCGTCGCTAGCGCTCGGCACGAGCCCGGTCACACTCAAGGAAATGGTCTCGGCTTACAGCACGATTGCAAACCGCGGCGCCTATGTCGAGCCGCGCATGGTCACCCGCATCGAGGATCACGAGGGCAAGGTCCTCGCCGAATTCGGGAGCGCATCGCCGAAACAGGCACTGCCCTCAGCTGCGGCGCAAACGCTCGTCGATGTGATGCGCGACGTCGTGGTCCGAGGCACCGGGGCGGACATCCGGACGCGCTTCGGAATTCGCGCCGACGTGGCGGGCAAGACGGGCACGACGCAGGCCAATGCCGATGGCTGGTTCATCCTGATGCATCCCCAACTGGTCGCGGGCGCGTGGGCGGGATTTGATGATGGACGTGTGACGCTCGGCGACTACTGGGGGCAGGGCGCGCGTAGCGCCCTGCCGATGGTAGGCGCGTTCTACGATATGGCGCTGCGGGCACGGGTTGTCGACCCGGAGGCGCGGTTCAGCCCTGAGGCCCGGACGCCTCGTGAAGCCCAGGCGCGGCAGCATCGGCACTTCCTGTTCTGGTAGTACTGACCACCGCCAGCGCCTGGTGCGCGTCCGCGAAGCAGGGTGACCCTGACCGCGGCGCACGTGTAGTTTTCAGCCAGCCAACTCCCGGTGCAACGCCACGTATTCCTGCGCGAGCTTATGGCGCGGATCCAGGTGAATCATGGGAGTAGCGTGCTGGTGCGATTCCCGAATCTTTACCGAGGAAGACAGCCGCGACGCAAGGACCGGCAGCCCCTCGCTGATCAGTTCTTCGACCAGCTTTATCGGCAAGCTGGCGCGCGGCTGGAACTGGTTGATGACGATGCCCTCGACCTGCAGCGCGTCGTTGTGGTCTTGCTGGATTTCCTTCACGTTATCGAGCAGCGTGTACAGGGCACGGCGCGAGAAGTCATCGCAGTCGAACGGGATCAGGCAGCGCTCCACGGCAATCAGCGCAGAGCGCGTATAGAAATTCAGGGCTGGCGGTGTGTCGATGTAAATGGCGTCGTAGACCGACTCCAGTTCCAGCAGGGAGACCGCGCCAAAACAGGGGCAGACGACCGGACCGCCACGGGAGGAGGGCGGCCATGCGTATCAGCATGCAACTCGTAGTGCACGATGAGGGAGACGAACCAGCGAACCAGCCACCATCACCGAAATAGCGCAGTTCGAGAGAGACGGCCTTGATGTGGGCTCGCTGGGCCTGCATCTGGAGGAGGCGAAATCATTGCTGGGTCGGCTGCAGCGCACGATGGTCGCGGCACAGGTTGCCGAGGCAGTTGCCCGGACCAGCGTTTGTCCCACGTGCGGTGCGCAGTTGGCTTGCAAGGGCCACGGCGCCAGGTCACCACGCTCGGTCGCCGGCTGGAAGCCGAACAGGCCACCGACGCCCGGCAGCAGGCGGACGTGGCCGCGAGCGTCCGCTCGCCCGAGATCCCCGAGCCCAGTCCGATCCGCGCGGTCGGCATTGACGGCGGCTACCTTCGCCTGGCCAGCCACCGGCGCCGCCAGGACGGCTGGTTTGAGGTGATCGTCGGGAAGTCCACTACGGGATCAGGATGCCGGTCATAGTTTTGCCTACGTACGCAGCTCGGAGCCCCGGCCGGCCGATCGTATGTGGAATTCCTTCTACGTGAAGGTCTGCAACCCAGTCAAACGGTGACCTTCCTGTCGGACGGCGGGGAGACCGTACGGTCGAGATGGCTTGATGGTAGCTGCGCGTCTGGGAACGACGCCGTGGATTTAACCGATTGACCCCTATGAAGTGCCGAATTAAGCGCTTGATGCCCAGAGGCCATCTCGCCAAGTGCCAGCGAAGGGCGTTACTTGTCTTTTTTCTATTTGGATATACAATATTAACCGTGTATATCCAAGGAGTGGATCATGCAAGTTGCGAAATGGGGCAATAGCCTTGCCGTCCGGCTGCCCGCTAGCGTCGTCGAGGCGCTCGGTCTAAAGGAGGGCGATGACATCGAAATTTACGCCGACCAGTCCGGAGCGTTCTCTGTAAGCAGGAAGCCAACTGTGGGCGAGCGTATCGCCCGCCTGCGCAGCTATCGGGGGCGTCTACCCGCCGATTTCAAATTCGACCGGGAATCGTTGAATGAGCGTTGAGGTTCCCAGCCGGGTTGCAGTCGATAGCAACGTCATCGCGTACCTGTTCTCAGGTGACGCAGCGAAGGCGAATAGGGCAGAGGCGATTCTGTTGTGTGAGCCGAAGCCAGTGATCAGCACACAAGTCATGAACGAAGTCACGCTGGTGCTGTGGCGGAAGATGAACCTTGAGTGGCGTGAGATCAATGCCTTGATGGGCGATGTGGAGGCGTTCTGCGAAGTCGTGCCAGTTAGGCTGGACATCCACAAGGAAGCCCGGCGCATAGCTGAGCAGTACGGTTTTCGGTTCTATGACGCGTGCATCGTGGCGTTCGCGCTGAGCGAGCAATGCGAGGTGCTCTTCAGCGAGGACATGCAGCATGGCCAGGTTATATTCGGCCGGCTGACGGTGATCAATCCCTTTCTGTCGCCGAGCTAGTTGAACGCTGAGCGGTTAGGCTTATAGCAGCTTATAGCGTGCGGCTGTTTTTTTGGTGATCGGGCGGACAACGATGCGGAGGTCCTGGCTGCACTGAATTGTGGTAGTGGGTGTCGACGAAGAGAGTTCGGCGAGCGGATAGGCACAATGGCCGCTTCTGTTAAGGGTTTTTCACAACCGACCCGGTCCGATGACTGAGCCGGTTCGAAGTTCAGGCCCCGGGGCCGACCGCGATTGTTGAGTATGCGCCCGACACGTCTTACAAATGCCTCTTTGACATAACGTCCGTAGAGCGAAATTTTGCTGATTGCCGGGGCGTTATGTTTGATTGGGGGAGAAGGGCAGGGGTGTCTGCCAGCGCCGCCGGCACCTCAGCCGGCGGTCGGTGCGCAGGCGTTGGGCAGGGCAGAAAAATCGAAATGCGCAGCGGCATACAGGGCATTGCACGCCCAGACTTCCTCGCCGTTCTTGTAGAAAGTGACCCACTTGCCGTCGCTGATGCAATGGGCACCGGGAAACACCTCATCGTGGCCGTTGCTACCGTCCAGCGGGAAGGGGGCGTGAGGCACGGCCCAGTAGTGGCCGCTCGGTAAGGCTTCAATCAATTTCCGGGACATACTTTTCAGCACCGCCATGCGGTGTCACGTAACGCATCAGTCCACCGCCGCAGCAAAATGGATCGTGTCAATCCCGCCAAGGCGTGACATCGTCGCGAAACAGCCTCGTGTAGGCTCGCTGCCCATCGCCTCTTGCTTATACAGCTTAATTTTGGCCATGGCGCCATACCTCCGCATCGCTGTCCGAGCACTCGGCGTCGGTGCCATCACTGTGATCATCGCCGTTGTCTCACGGCAAGTCTATCTGCGAGTCGCCGCGGAAGCTGACTTAGCCGGCGCGGATGAGGAAAACCCGCGGCAAATGATGTTGATCAGCTGCGAGAGCGCTGCACCACCGTCTTCAGAATCGGCACGGTTCCGACACTTCAAATGCTGACGCGCCCCCGCGCGCTCGTTGTCGGGAGTCCTGAGCGCGAAGAGCGCGTGATCCGGCAGCAGTTCACGCTGTTCGCGTGTCCACTACCGGAAGCTCAGAGGATTTTGGGCGCGCTTCGTTTCCTGCTTTGACGACCCGAACTGTGGCCCAAAACTCCGCATTGCGGCCCAATCTGTTGCATTTTGAAGCGCTGCCTCAGCAAAGATTGCAACACTCGAAGTCGGGTCACAAAGGTGCGCATATACCAATGCTGGCACTGTACGCGAGCCTACCACCGCGCAAGCTTCTCAATAATGGACGCGCGGATATTATCGATGTGCTCGGCGGTGCGGGCCGCCGCTTCCTCGGCATCGCCGCGTTCAAGCGCGCCAATCATGGCCAGGTGCTCATGACAGACGGGCCCCAGGCGCCTGTCGAGCCGTTTCAGCGAGAACATGCGCGTCTTGCGTCGAACTTCCGCAATGATGCTGGCCAGCATCTCGTTGTCACAGTACTTGCAGATGACACCGTGCAAGTCGGCGTCGAGCACCTGGTGCTCCGGATTGCCTGGCTCGTTGTGCTCGAGCAGTTCCTCCACTCGCTGGCGCAGCCTCGCCAGTTCCGCCTTGGGAACCTGACCCGCCGCGCGTGCCGCGGCATCGGGTTCCAGCAGGCGGCGCACATGCAGGGCTTCGAGAATTTCCTGCACGGTCACCTGCCGCACGAACAGGCGGCCGTTTGCCCCACGCTCGAGCAGGCGTTCGCCTTCGAGCCGATGCAAGGCCTCGCGCAGTGGCGTGCGCGAGAAACCGAGCTTGCTGGCGAGGGCGCGCTCCTGGATAGGGTCTCCAGGATGCAGTTCACCGGAAACCAGCAAGTCGAGCACAGCCTCGTAGGCAAGGTTGCCGAGCGCACGTTCCTTCGGCACCTCGTCGGCCAGCGGATCGGCGTCGGGCAGGGTCTCCATGGCGGGCGCTGAATAGGCGAGGGCAGTTTTTTTCGTCATACAGCGAAGTATGGCACGGGGTTTGCTTGAATGCCAGTGGTATACCAATGGCATTCATTCGGAATGCCGGTATGACAACACGCGATTTTCATGCCGACTCCTTCTGCTTCCCGTCTCTCCCAGCGCCTCGCTATGGCGCGTCCTTCCGCCACCGGCGCCATGTCCGAAGCCGCCAGGCGGCTTGCCGACGCGGGCAAGCCGGTCATCAGCCTGTCGGAGGGCGAACTCGATTTCGACACGCCCGCCCATATCCAGTTGGCCGCGATCGAGGCAATGATTGCCGGCCAGACGCGCTATACCAGCGTGGCCGGTACGCCCCAACTCAAGGCGGCGATTGCACGAAAACTGGCACGCGACAACGGTCTGCACTATGACGATGCAGAAATCATCGCCGGCACGGGTGCCAAGCAGATGTTGTTCAACGCATTGCTGGCGACCGTCGATGCAGGGGATGAGGTCGCGGTCACGGCACCCTACTGGGTGTCGTACAGCGATATGGTGCACATCGCGGGCGGCACGCCGGTGCTGGTCACCGCCGCGCCCGCGGACGATTTCAAGCTCACGCCCGCGGCGCTGCGTGAGGCGCTTACGCCGCGTACCCGCTGGGTGATGCTTAACTCGCCCTGCAATCCTTCGGGGGCCCTGTACTCGGTAGACGAGTTGCGCGCTCTGGCCCGTGTGCTGCGCGACTATCCCGATGTGCTCGTGATGTCGGACGAGATCTACGAAGAGATCGTGTTCGATGGCGTGTTCGTGTCGTTTGCGCAGGCGGCGCCCGATTTGCGCGACCGCACGCTCACTATCAACGGCGTATCGAAGGCCTATGCGATGACGGGCTGGCGCCTGGGCTACGCGGCAGGTCCCGCCTGGCTGGTGAAAGCCATGGCGCTGTTGCAATCGCAAAGCACCAGCAATCCAAGCGCGATCAGCCAGGCCGGCGCGGTGGCCGCGCTCGACGGTCCACAGGAATTTCTCGATGGCTGGCGTGGCCGGTTGCGCGCGCGCCGTGACCTGGCGCTGTCGATCCTTGCCGATGCCGCGCCGGTGCTGACCATGGGCCGTCCGTCCGCGGCGTTCTATCTCTATGTGGACTGCAGCGCGGCGATCGGCATGCGCACACCCGATGGCGCGTGCATCGAAGCCGATACCGACTTCGCGATGTACCTGCTCCATGCCGTCAACGTGGCCGTCGTGCCCGGTTCGGCCTTTGGCCTGGCGCCCTTCGTTCGACTCGCGTATGCCTTGTCCGACGACCGCCTGCGCACCGCGTGCGAGCGCATCGTAGGCGCTTGCGCCGCGCTGGAGCGCCCGTGATGGCCATTGCGCAACCAGACGGCGCAACGATGGGGCTGACGGACTGGCGCATCGAGCCGGTCGGCGACCGTTGCCTGCAGATCCGCTTGGGCGATCAGGTCAGCGTGGCGGTCAGCCAGACCGTGCATGCGGTGACCGAATGGCTGCTGCGGCAGCGATGGAATGGCGTGCGCGATGTCGTGCCCGCGTTCACCACGATCGCCGTGCATTACCGGCCGGAGATGTTCCCGCGCGACAAGGGTTCCGCATTCGCGCAGCTGTCGGCGCGTATCCGGGACGTGCTGGTCGACGGCGTGCCGGCCGTTGTCCATGCCGGCCGCTTGGTCGAAGTGCCGGCCTGCTATGGCGGCGAATATGGGCCTGACCTCGACGACGTGGCGCGTGCCTGCGAGATCGACACCGATGAAGTGATCCGATTGCACAGCGCAACGCCGCTGGTGCTCTATACATTCTTCTTCTCGCCTGGCAATCCGTTTGCCGGGCCCTTGCATCCGCGCCTGAACGTGCCGCGCCGCAGTACGCCGCGCACGCTGGTCCCGGCCGGCTCGGTGGCGATTGCCAATGGCATTTCATCGATCTATCAGGACGCGTCACCCGGTGGCTGGAATGTGATCGCCCGCACACCGTGGAACCTGTTCCACGTCGACCGCCAGCCGCCAACGCGCTTGCAACTCGGCGACCAGCTGCGCTTCGTGCCGATCTCGCCGGCCGAGTTCGACGCCATGCTGGAGCCACGGCCATGAATACGATGCGCGTGGAACGGCCGGGCATGTTGTCGTTGCTCCAGGATGGGGGGCGTTATGGGTACCAGCGCTTCGGCGTACCGGTCAATGGGGCGATGGACGAGTGGTCGCACCGGCTGGGCAATGTGCTGGTCGGCAACGAACCGGAAAGTGCCGCGCTTGAAATTACCCTCAAAGGTCCGACCGTTCGCTTTTCTCAGGACACGCTGATCGCCGTGACGGGCGCCGACATCGCCGTGACGGTGGGGGGTGTTCCGCTGCCAATGTATCGCCCCGTGATGGTGCGGCATGATGTCCCGGTCGCGTTTGGTCATTGCCGTTGTGGCGCGCGGGCCTATCTCGCCGTGCGCGGCGGCTTTGCACCGGAAGCGGTGCTGGGCAGCCGCAGCACCAATATGCGCGCGAAGTTCGGCGGCGTGGAGGGCCGCACGTTACGCGCCGGCGACCGCGTCGCCGTGGCGTCTCCATACCGCGAAATGCTGCCCCTCGCCCGCATGATGGTCCAGAGCGCCATGTCGTGGGTGGCGGCACCTCAGCCCGCTGGCGCACTTGGCTGCGCCACGGGAGATGGCGGCGAGACGGTGCGCTTCCTGCCCGGTCCGCAGTGGGAACGCTTCACGCCGGCGGCACGCAAGGCCTTTGAGCAGGCGGCGTTCACGGTTTCGAGCCAGTCCGACCGCATGGGCTATCGCCTCGAGGGGCCAGCGCTTGCGCTGACGTCACCGCTCGAGATGGTGTCGGAGGCGGTCAGCTTCGGCACCGTGCAGGTGCCGCCCCGCGGCGCCCCCATCGTGCTGATGGCCGACCGCCAGAGCGTGGGCGGCTACCCGAAGATCGCCTACGTGATCAGCGCTGACCTGCCGCGGCTGGCCCAGGCCATGCCGGGCACAGCGCTGCGGTTCCGCGCCGTGACGGCCGAGGCCGCCCAACGCGAACTGCTTGCCACGGAAGACCGCTTGCGCGCCGTCGCCCTCGACGCCGCACACCTGCTAGGCCTTTCCCCCCAATAACACGAGGAACACGAGGAATCCAATCGATGCCGACTCTCGATATCAACTGCGACATGGGCGAAAGCTTTGGCGCCTGGCGCATGGGCGACGACGAAGCGATCCTGCGCCACGTCACGTCTGCCAACATTGCCTGCGGCTTTCACGCCGGCGATCCCGACGTCATGCTGGCCACGGTGCGAGCTGCCGCCAATGCCGGCGTCGCCGTCGGCGCGCACCCGGGCCTGCCCGACCTGCAGGGTTTTGGCCGCCGCGCGATGGCGATGAGCGCGGCCGAGGTCTACGCGCTGACCGTCTATCAGGTGGGTGCCATGCTCGGCGTGACGCGCGCCGCTGGCGTACCGCTGCACCACGTGAAGACGCATGGCGCCCTCTACAACATGACTGCCCGCGATGCCGCGCTGTCCACCGCCGTGGCCGAGGCCGTGCGCGACGTGGTGCCCGGCACGCTGATCTATGTCGCCAACGCCAATATGGCCGCGGCCGCAAAGGCCGCGGGCCTGCGCGTGGCCAACGAGGTCTATGCCGACCGCTCCTATCAGGACGATGCCACGCTGACGCCGCGCTCGATGCCGCACGCGATGATCGAAGATGTCGAGGCGTCGATCGCCCAGGTTCGTCGCATGGTGCTCGATGGCAGCGTGCTCGCGCTGTCCGGCAAGTCGGTGCCGATCGCGGCCGACACGCTGTGCATCCACGGCGACCAGCCCGGCGCCGTGCTGTTCGCCGAACGTATCCGCAAGGCCCTCGCAGCCGACGGCATCGCCGTCCAACCGCTTTAATTTCCCCCGCTTCCACAGGTAACCGATCCATGTCCTCCAAGCTGCCCCTGTCCGCCACGCGTCTGCTCAAGATCGCTGCATGTTCGCTCGCCCTGACCCTCGGCGTTGCCGCCACTGCCCACGCCCAGACCCGCGGCGGCACGCTGCGCGCCATCGCCCAGCCTGAGCCGCCCACGCTGATGCTGGGCCTGAACCAGCAGACGCCCACACAGTACGTGGCAGGCAAGATCTACGAAAGCCTGCTGACGTGGTCGCCAGACATGAAGCCGCAGCCGGGCCTGGCCAAGTCGTGGACCATCTCGCCGGATGGCAAGGTCTACACGTTCGAGCTGCAGCAGAACGTCAAGTGGCACGACGGCAGGCCGTTCTCGTCCGACGACGTGGTGTTCTCGATCGACAAGTTCCTGCGCACGGTACACCCGCGCGCCCGCGTGGTGATCGACCAGTTCGTGCAGTCCGTGCAAGCGCAGGGCCCGAACAAGGTGGTCATCACGCTCAAGGAGCCCTTCGCGCCATTCCTGAAGTCGTTTGTCAGCGATAACATGCCGATGGTGCCGAAGCACATCTATGACGGCACCGACTACGCGAAGAACCCGGCCAACCAGACGCCGGTGGGCACCGGTCCGTTCATGTTCAAGGAATGGAAGAAGGGCGCCTACATCGTGCTCGCACGCAATCCGAACTACTGGCAGAAGGGCAAGCCCTACCTGGACGAAATCGTCTTCAACGTGATCCCGGATGCCGCATCGCGCGCCGTGGCATTCGAGCGTGGCGACGTGCAGGTGGTGAGCGCCGGCGACGTGGACAACGTCGATATCAAGCGTCTGCGCGCGCTGCCGAACGTGCAGTACACGACCAAGGGCTGGGAGATGTTCTCGAAGCTGGCCTATATCCAGATGAACCAGCGCAAGGCGCCGTTCAACAACGTGAAGGTGCGCCAAGCCATCATGGAGGCCATCAATCGCAAGTTCGTGGTGAACAGCATCTTCTTCGGGCTGGGCAAGGTGGCCACCGGCCCGATCTCGTCGACGACGCCGTTCTACGACGGCAAGGTGCCGGCCTACGGCTTCGACCTCAAGAAGGCGCGTGCGCTGATCAAGGAGTCGGGCATCGATCCGTCGAAGCACACGATCCGCATCCTGTCCTATCCGTACGGCGCAACGTGGGACCGCCTCGGCGAGTACACGCACCAGTGCCTGGAGCAGCTCGGCTTCAAGGTCGAGATCGAGTCCGCCGATGCCGGCACCTGGGCCAAGCGCGTGTCCGACTTCGACTTCGACCTGACGTTCAGCTTCACGTCGCAGTATGGCGACCCGGCCCTCGGTGTGTCCCGGCTCTACCTTGCGCGCAACCAGGTCAAGGGCTCGGCCTTCGTGAACAACCAGGGCTATGTGAACCCGGCCATGGATGCGTTGTGGGACAAGGCTGCCGCGGCAACGTCGGACAGCGAGCGGCAGCAGCTCTACTCGAACATCCAGAAGACGCTGGTGCAGGAGGTGGCCAACGGATACCTGTTCGAGATGGAGCTGCCCACGCTCTATAGCGGCAAGGTGCACAACCTGATCCAGACGGCCATCGGCCTGAACGACACCTTCGCCGACGTCTACCTCAGCAAGTAATGCCCGTTGCAGGACGATGCACCGCCAAGGCGGCGGTGCATCGGATGTTCCAGTCCCAAGAAGGATACGATCGCGTGGAAAAGGCACTCTCCATCCTGATCGCCAGGCTAGGCAAGGCGTTGTTCGTCGTGCTGGGCGTGGTCATCATCAATTTCATGCTGGTGCGCATGGCGCCCGGCGACCCGGCCGCGGTGCTGGCCGGTGAGTCCGGCGCGTCAGACCCGGCCTATGTGGAAGAACTGCGCAAGGAGTTCGGCCTTGACCAGCCGCTGCCGGTGCAGCTTGGCCGCTATCTCTGGGGCGTGGCCCATCTCGACCTCGGCTACTCGTATCGCGAGCGCCTGCCGGTGCTCGACCTGATCCTCGACCGGCTGCCGGCCACGCTGTTGCTGATGTCGTGTGCGTTCGTGTTTGCGTTGGGATTCGGCGTGCTGTTCGGCGTCATTGCGTCGCGTGCGCGTTATGCGGGACGGCGGACCTGGCTCGACAGCGTGCTGATGACGGGATCGCTGCTGATCTATGCGACCCCGCAGTTCTGGCTTGCACTGCTGGCCATCCTGTTCTTCTCGCTCCATCTCGGCTGGCTGCCGCCGTATGGCATGGAGGCGGTGGGCGGCAACCTGTCGGGCTGGGCGCGCGTGTGCGATATCGCCCACCACCTGGTGCTGCCGACGGTGTCGCTCGGCTGCTTCTTCATGGCCGTCTACGCGCGGCTGACCCGCGCGTCGATGCTCGAAGTGCTTGGCATGGACTTTATCAAGACCGCGCGCGCCAAGGGCGTGCCGCTTGGCGAGACCATCCGCCGCCACGCCTTGCGCAATGCGCTGCTGCCCGTGGTGACGTTCGCCGGGATCCAGCTCGGCCAGATGGCCGGGGGCGCCGTGCTGACCGAGACCGTGTTCGGCTGGCCGGGCATCGGCCGGCTGATGTTCGATGCGCTGATCCAGCGCGACTACCAGCTGCTGCTGGGCGTATTCCTGGTCACCTCGACGATGGTGGTCGTCTTCAACCTGCTGACCGACCTGGTCTATCGCCTGATCGACCCGCGCATTAGCCGGGCCTGAGGAGCTGCAAGATGTCCTTACTGAAACCCTTTGGCGCCAACCGCGGCGCGGCCGTGGGCCTGGTGCTGCTGCTCGTCGTGATGGTGACCGCGGCACTGGCAACCACATTCTATGAAGATCCGCCGTGGATGATGGTGGCGGACCCGCTGCTGGCGCCGTTCCAGGACAGCGCCTATCCGCTGGGCACCGACATGCTCGGGCGCGATATCGCCGCGGGCATTGCCTATGGCGCCCGCGTCTCGCTGATGATCGGTGTGATCTCGACGCTGGTTGCCGTGCTGATCGGCATTGTGGTCGGCGCGCTGGCTGGCTACTACGGCGGCCGCACCGACGACTGTCTGATGCGCGGCACCGAGTTCTTCCAGACCATTCCGCAGCTCGCGATGGCACTGGTGCTGGTGGCAATCTTCAAGCCCTCGCTTTATTCGATCGTGGGTGCAATCGCGATCGTGTCGTGGCCACCCGTGGCGCGGCTGGTGCGCTCCGAGTTCATGACGCTCAAGGAGCGCGAATTTGTGCAGGCAGCCGTTGTGATCGGGCAATCGCCGGCACGGATCATCTTCACGCAGATCCTGCCGAATGCCGCGTCGCCCGTCATCGTCACGGCGTCGCTCATTACAGCGACGGCAATCCTGACCGAGTCGGCGTTGTCTTTCCTTGGTCTTGGCGACCGCAACCTGATGAGCTGGGGCTTCATGATCGGTGCCGCGCGCACGATGCTGCGCGAGGCCCCCTGGATGAGCCTGTGGCCCGGCATCGCAATCATGCTGACGGTGCTCGCAATCAACCTGATCGGCGAAGGGCTCAAGGACGCCCTGAACCCGCAACTGCGCAAGCGAGGAAGCTGACCCATGACTGAATCCCGAGACAAGGCGCCGCTGCTGTCGATCCGCAACCTGAGCATCGCCCTGCCCAAGGGCGGTGACCGACCCTATGCCGTGTGCGACACCACGTTCGATATCGGCGCGGGAGAGCTCGTTTGCATCGTTGGAGAATCGGGCTCGGGCAAGTCGATGAGCGCGAACGCGATCATGGGCCTGCTGCCGAACTACCTGAGGCCCGAGTCGGGCCAGATCCTGTTCCAGGGCCGCGACCTGCTAACGCAGGATGAAGCCACGCTGCGCAGCATGCGCGGCAAGGACATGGCGATGATCTTCCAGGAGCCGCTGTCGGCGCTGAATCCGTTGCACCGGGTCGGTGACCAGATCGCCGAAGTCATGCGTGTGCATGGCGAGCGCGATCCTGCGGCGCGCCGCGGGCGGGTGCTCGAACTGCTGGCCTTCGTGGGCTTGCCCGATCCGCCGTCGCTGTGCCATGCCTATCCCTTCGCGCTGTCGGGCGGGCAGCGCCAGCGCGTGATGATCGCCATGGCGCTTGCGCTCGAACCGGCCTTGCTGATTGCCGACGAGCCGACCACGGCGCTGGACGTGACTACGCAGGCCCAGATCTTGTCGCTGATCGCCCGGATCCAGAAGGAAAAGGGCATGGGCGTGATGTTTGTCACACACGATTTCGGCGTCGTGGCGGAGATCGCCGACCGTGTGATCGTGATGGAGAAGGGCCGCATCGTTGAGCAGGGGCCGGCCGAACAGGTGCTGAACCGGCCGGTGCATCCGTATACGCGGCGGCTGATCGGCAGCGTACCGTCGCACCGCCCGCCGGCCGCGGCGCCTGCGGAAGACCCCAATGGCTATCCGGTGTTGCGCGTTGAAGGGCTGCGCAAGACCTACACCACGCCCGGTGGCCTGTTCCAGCGCAAGCGCGTGGTCGAGGCCGTCAAGGACGTGAGCTTCGACATCCGCGCCGGCGAGACCCTGGGCATTGTCGGTGAGTCGGGTTCGGGCAAGTCGACGATCGGCAAGTGCCTGCTGAAGCTGACCGCCAACGACGGCGGCGTGATGGCATTCGAAGGGCGCGATATCGCGCCAATGACCGAGCAGGCGTTCCGCCCGCTGCGCCGTCATATCCAGATGATCTTCCAGGACCCGTTCGCCTCGCTGAATCCGCGCCATACCGTGGGCCGGATCCTCGGCGACGGACCGATCGCCAGCGGCGTGCCGCGTGCCCAGGCCGAGGCGCGCGCGCGTGAGCTACTCAAGCTGGTGGAGCTGGAGGCCAGCGCCTTCGACCGGTATCCGAGCCAGTTCTCGGGCGGCCAGCGCCAACGTATCGGTATTGCGCGGGCGCTGGCCATGGAGCCGCGCCTGATCGTGGCCGACGAGTCGGTCTCGGCGCTGGATGTCTCGGTGCAGGCGCAGGTGCTCAAGCTGCTGGCCGACGTGCAGAAGCGGCTTGGCATTGCGCTGATCTTCATCACGCACGACCTGCGCGTGGCCGCGCAGATCTGCGACAAGGTGCTCGTCATGCACCGTGGCAGCGTGGTGGAGCAGGGCAGTCCCGCCGAGATTTTCGAATCGCCGCGCCATGCCTACACGCGCAGACTGATCGAGGCAATGCCCGGGAAGGCATGGGATCCACACGCCGTGCAGCCGTCGAACGTGCCGGAAGCCGAAGCGATGGAGGCGTCATGAGCCTGCCAGCGGAACCGGATCACGCGCTGGCGGCATCGCTGTTCGCGCAACTGGCCGAGCAAAGCCACGACGGTGTGGGCATTACGCGCGACAGCTATGGCGCGGGCGAGAACGCGGCCCATGCGCTGGTCGCTGCGGCAGCCGAGTCGCGCGGGCTGGAAGTGCGCCGCGACGCCGCCGGCAATCTCTATATGACCCTGGCGGGACGCGACCGCATCGCGCCGGTTGTGATGACCGGCTCGCATCTCGACTCCGTGCCGCGTGGCGGCAACTTCGACGGGGCCGCCGGCGTGGTGGCCGGGCTGGCGATCCTGGCAGGTTGGCGCCGCGCGGGAGTGGTGCCGGAACGCGACGTGACCGTGATGGCCGTCCGCGCGGAAGAAAGCGCCTGGTTTCCCGTGTCCTACGCCGGCAGCAAGGCCGCCTTCGGTCTGCTCGATACCAGCGCGCTGGAGCTGTGCCGCGCGGATACCGGCCGTACGCTGGCGGACCACCTGCGTGCAGCGGGCGGCGACCCTGGCAAGGTTGCGGCCGGAATCCCCGAGTTGCATGCCGCCGATATCGATTGTTTTGTCGAACTCCATATCGAACAGGGCCCCGTGCTCGACGCAAGCGCCGATGTGCTTGGTGTGGTGACCGGCATCTGCGGCAGCCAGCGCTACCGGCACGCCACAATCCGCGGCCAGTATGCGCATTCGGGCGCCACGCCCCGCAGTCACCGCCGCGATGCCGTGGTGGCGGCCGCCATGCTCGTCACGGCGTTGCAGCGCGCCTGGGTGGCGCTCGAGGCTGCCGGCCACGAGCTGACCGTTACGGTGGGCCAATGCATGACCGATGCGGCGCAGGCCGATTTCAGCAAGGTGGCGGGACGCGTCGATTTCAGCATCGACATGCGCTCGCGCAGCCGTGCCACGCTCGATGCGATGGATGCGGCGGTTCAGGCCGCACGGATCGAGATCATGCAGGCGTGCCGCGTGGACATCGACCTCGGCGCGGCCACGTCCAGCGCGCCGGCCGCAATGGATGCGGCGCTACAGGCCATGCTGGCGGATGCCGCGGCGCAGGACGGCGTGGCGGCACGTGCCATGCCCAGCGGTGCGGGCCACGACGCGGCGCTGTTTGCCGCGCAGGGTGTGGCCGCCGCGATGCTGTTCGTCCGCAATGCCAACGGCAGCCATAACCCCGACGAGTCGATGCGGCTTGATGATTTCTCACAGGCCACGCGCGTGCTTGCCAGCGTGCTGGGCGCACGGGCCGGTGCCCCCCTTTCTACTGTCTCTTTGAAACCATGCCAGTCTGCCTGATTACCCAGCCGATTCATCCGATTGGCGCCGAACGCATGCGCGCCGCGGGCATCGAAGTGCGCCACAGCACCGCCACGAACGAAACCGAACGTATTGCCGAAGTCCGCGATGTCGATGCGGTGATCGTCCGCGAAGGCCTCCCGGCCGCTGCGATCGACGCCGCACCGCGCCTGGCCGTGATCAGCAACCACGGCACCGGCACCGACAAGATCGCGGTGGCGCATGCCCATGCGTGCGGTATTCCGGTGGTTTCCACCCCCGCTGCAAATGTCCGGGCCGTGGCCGAGCACACGATGATGCTGATGCTGGCCGTGGCGCGCGGCACGGTACAGGCCGATGCGGCCGCGCGGCGCTCCGACTGGCAGCATCGATATACCGTGCCGATGCACTCGTTGTACGGGAAGACGCTTGGCATTGTCGGCTTTGGCCGTACGGGCCAGATCGTCGCCCGGATGGCGCGTGCCGGGTTCGGCATGCAGGTGGTAGTGTGGTCGCCGCGTGTCGACGAAGCCGAGGTGGCCGCGCATGGCGCAGCGCGCGTCGATACCTTGCAGGCATTGCTTGCGGTATCCGACGCGGTCTCGCTCCATCGCCCCCTGCGTCCCGACACGCGGTACACGATCGATGCCGCAGCGCTGGCGGCGATCAAGCCGGGCGCGATCCTGGTCAATACGTCACGCGGCGGACTGGTCGATGAGCCGGCGCTCGTCGATGCACTGCGCTCGGGCAGGCTGTTTGGCGCGGGACTCGATGTGTTCGAGCGCGAGCCGTTGCCGATCTCGTCGCCACTGGCCACGCTTCCCAATGTCGTCCTGAGCCCGCATCAGGCCGGCTCGACGCAGGAGGCGCTGGCTGACACGGCCAGCCAGTGCGCCGCGCAGGTCATCGACGTGCTTGCCGGCCGCCAGCCAGAACATATGCTCGATCCGTCGGTTTGGGCGCGCCGCCGCCAGGGGGCGGCGCAACGCGCGATGGAGGTGCAGGCATGAACCCGCCCGTTTGCAAGGTGACGCGGGGCCGGTTGCCGCTGATCGTCTCGATTCCGCACGGTGGCGAGCTGCTGCCCGACTGGCTTGAGCCACGGCTGACTCCCGTGGCGCTCCAGCGCAGCGATACTGACTGGCATCTGCGGCGCCTCTACGCGTTTGCGGCCGAGCGGGGCGCATCGGTGGTCGAGGCCAACTATTCGCGCTATGTGATCGACGTAAACCGGCCCGGCGACGGCAGCAGCCTGTATCCGGGGCAGACCACCACCACGCTGTGCCCGACCGAGACTTTCCGCGGCGAACCGCTCTATGCCCAGGGCGATGGTCTTTCGGCCGAAGAGATCGACACGCGCAAGCGCGACTTCTGGCAGCCGTACCACGACGCGCTCGCCGCCGAGATTGCCCGCTTGCGCGAGCAGCACGCCAATGTGCTGGTCTGGGAGGCCCATTCGATCGCGGGCGTGCTGCCGCGGCTGTTCGAAGGCAGGCTGCCCGACCTGAACATCGGCACCCACAGCGGGGCAAGCTGCGCGCCGGCCATGCGCGAAGCCTTGATCGCGGCGGCGGCCGGCAGTCCGTTCACCTGGGTGGCTGACGGGCGTTTCAGGGGCGGCCATATCACGCGTCACTATGGCCAGCCGGCCAACGGCGTCCATACGATCCAGCTCGAAATGATGCAGGCGGTCTATATGGACGAGCAGGCGCCATTCCCGTACCTGCCGGATGCCGCGGCGCGCGTGCAGCCGGTGCTGCGCAATATGCTGGATGGGGCGCTCGCGGCCATGGCGGCACTGTAGTTCGCTATACCCGGTGGCGCGGATCTTGCTTCGGCCTGGCGGTCTTGAGCCGTACTACTGTCCTCGCATGTCCTCCTCTCCACCGCCACGCAGGCCATCCGTCACGCCTCTGAACCTGCGGCAGATCGAAGTGTTCCACGCAATCATGGTGGCCGGCTCGCTCAGCGAAGCCGGCCGCATGCTGTGCGTTTCGCAGCCGGCCATCAGCCGTGTACTGGCCACGATCGAAGCGCGCATGCGCTTCGCATTGTTCGACCGCGAGCGCGGCCGCCTGCATCCCACGCCTGAAGCCCATCGGCTGTTTGCCGAGGTCCGGCCCATCCTCGATGGCGTGAACCGCTTTAACGCCGTGGCCGCCAGCCTGGCCGAGCATGGCGACGGAAAGCTGTCGATCGTGTCGAGCCCGAGCTACAGCGAATGGCTGATGCCGCGCGCGATCCAGCGATTCCGGCATCGGCATCCGTCGGTACGCGTTCACTACCGGCCATTGCCGTTCGACGCGTTGCTGCCTTTCGTGGAGCAGGGACAGGCTGACCTTTGCATCGCGTCGATGGCGCCGCCCGACGGCTCGCAACTGCGAGCGCGCGAGATCGGCGAAGGCAACATCATGTGCGCAGTACCGCGCGGCCACACTCTGGCCGATTGCGGCGAGCTGACCGTCGACGACCTGCGCGGTTCCACCTTTATCGGCTACGGCGCCGATACGCCGTTCGGCAGGCTGTCGGCGCCGTTCCTGACGTCGGAGCGCGGCACGCTCGCCCCCGATATCGAGATCCGCTCGACACCCGAGGCCATGGCGCTCGTACGCGAAGGCGTTGGCCTGGCCCTGATGGAGTCGTTCGGATACACGCCGGAAGGCGCGGGCGATATCGTGCTCAAGCCGATCCGCCCCGCACTCACGCACAAGATCTACCTGATCCACCCGCGGCAACAGGCCATGTCGACGCTGGCCAAGGGCTTTGTTGCGACACTGTCGCACCTGCTCGAACGGCGCCCGGCCTGAGTGTGGCAGCGTTGCGACGACGGCGCGCGCAGCGGCATCAACCTTTGTCCAGGACCCATAACGCGCGGTTATGGGATGTGCGTGGCGAAGACACGAAGCGCGCCGGTTTTTGCCTTGTCAATCAAGGGCATGACGCGCCGGATGCGAAGCCGGGCAACGCTGCGTGGCGCGCGGGTCGGGCGCTTTCAGCGCGTTGGCGCGCTCCCTACACTGGACCTGTCTTCAACGCCTGATGCTCCCAGCACCCCCGATTCATGACCAGACTCATCACCGCAGCGGCTGCCCAACTTGGCCCCATCCAGAAACACGAAGGCCGCGATGTCGCGGTCGGTCGCATGGTGCGGCTGCTCGAACGCGCGCACCAGCGTGGGGCGCAGGTCGTAGTGTTCCCCGAACTGGCGCTGACCACGTTCTTTCCGCGCTGGTATCACGAGGATCTGGACGAAGCCGACGGCTGGTACGAGACCGAACTGCCGTCGCCGGCCACGCAGCCGCTGTTCGATGCGATCCGCCGCTATGGGCTGACCGTGTACCTTGGCTATGCGGAAATCGCATTTGAGCCGGACGAGACCGGCGTGGTGCGCAAGCGCCGGTTCAATACCTCGGTCGTGATCGCGCCTTCCGGCGAGATCGTACTCAAGTACCGCAAAGTCCATCTACCCGGTCACGCCGAATATGCGGCGCATCGCAAGGTGCAGCATCTAGAAAAGCGCTACTTCGAGATTGGCAATCTCGGCTTCCCGGTCACGCGCGCGCCGATCGGCGAAGTCGACGTGAACGTCGGCATGATGATCTGCAACGACCGGCGCTGGCCCGAATCGTGGCGGGTGCTGGGCCTGCAGCAGGTGGAACTGGTCATGCTTGGCTACAACACGCCCAGCATGAACCAGGAGAACCGCGGCTTCGAGGCCCATCATCTGCGCGTGTTCCACTCGCAGCTGTCGATCCAGGCCGGCTGCTATCAGAACGCGACGTTTGCCGTAGCCGTGGCCAAGGCCGGCACCGAGGACGGTCACGAGATGTTCGGCCATTCGATCATCGTCAACCCGCAGGGCGAAATCCTGGCGCAGGCAACCACTTGGGATGACGAACTGGTCGTGGCCGACTGCAACCTCGACCTCTGCGAACTGGGCCGTTCCACGGTTTTCAATTTCGGGCTGCACCGCCGGGTCGAGGCCTATGGCCGCATCACGGCACAGACCGCCAGCGAGGCGCCGCCGGTATGGACGCCCGCGTCGGTCTGAAGGGGCTGTCCATGCAAACGATCCAAGCCAAGGCCAGGCCGGCGCTTCCGGCCACGATCCACCACGAAATGCTGGGCGAGATGCGCGTGCCTGTATTCGCCGATGTCGAACGGGCCGCGCGGGCGCTGACTCCGCACATCGTCAGGACACCACTGCTGCGCAATGCCAGGCTTGACGCGGTGGCCGGCGCGCCGGTCTGGATCAAGCCGGAATGCCTGCAGGTCACGGGTTCGTTCAAGGCGCGTGGTGCACTCAACGCGTTGCTGGCGATGGACGCCGCCACGCGGGCGCGTGGCGTGATCGCGTATTCGACGGGCAATCACGGCCAGGCCATCGCCTGGGCCGCCAAGCAGCTCGGCGCGGATGCCACGATCGTGATGCCAGCCGATGCACCGCGCAACAAGGTGGAACGTGCGCTGGCGCAGGGCGCACGGGTCGTGCATTACGACCGCCGCCGCGAAAGCCGGGAGACCATCGGCATGCGGCTGCTCGACGAGACCGGCGGGACGCTCGTGCCACCCGGCGACCATCCCGATGTGCTGGCGGCGCAAGGCACGCTTGCGCTCGAGGCGCTGCAGGACCTGCCGCAGGCGGCGCGCCGGAACCTCGGGACGTTTGCCGCCCCGTGCGGTGGCGGCGGCATGCTGGCCGGCTGCGGCCTCGCGATCGAGGCCATGAGCCCTGGCACGAAGCTCGTGGCTGCTGAGCCTGCTGCATTCGACGACACCGTCCGCTCGCTGCGCAGCGGACGGCGCGAGACCAATGCACCGGGCGCGGCGTCGCTGTGCGATGCCCTGCAGGCGGTCACGCCAGCCGAACTGCCCTTCGCGATCAATGGCCGCTATCTCGATGCGGCGTTTGCGGTCAGCGATGACGAGGTTGCCGCCGCGATCCGCTTCGCGCTCGAAGAGTTGCGGCTGCTCGTGGAGCCCGGTGGCGCCGTGGCGCTGGCGGCGCTGCTTGCGGGCCGGATCGACCTGGCGCGACGCGATGCAGTGCTCGTGCTGTCAGGCGGGAATATCGACCTGCCGGTTCTACAAACGATGCTGCAGCCCACTGCAGCCGCTCCGCACGTGACTTGAGACATCCGTGCCCATGTCGGCGCGTATTAGGCGCGCCGGATGAATGCCAACCCCCGCTGATATTGGAATTGCTGTCATGACTCTCAAGTCCACCCCGTTCCGCGCGTTCGCGCGCATGGCATTCGCCGCCGTGTCGCTGCTGCTGTCCGCCCACGCCTTAGCTGCGTATCCCGACCGCCCGATCACGCTGATCGTGCCGTTCAACGCCGGCACCACGCCCGATATCGTGTCGCGCCTGTTGGCCGATGCGGTGGGCCGGGACATCGGCCAGCAAATCGTGGTCTTGAACCGCGTGGGCGCGTCCGGCATTATCGGCACGCAGGCCGTTATCAATGCGCCGGCCGACGGCTATACGATTGGCTTTGCCAATGTGGCGACGCTGGCCATCAACCAGTCGCTCTACAAGAAGCTGCCGTATGACGCCGACAAGCAGCTCGCACCCGTGGCACTGACTGGCTTCGTGCAGAACGTGCTGGCGGTGCGCAAGGACCTTGGCGTCAAGAGCGTCGCCGAGCTCGTGGCCAAGGCCAAGGGCGCGCCTGGCAAGCTGGCGGTGGCGTCTGGCGGCAACGGCACCACGGGACATCTGAGCGCGGAGATGTTCAAGTCGATGGCCGGGGTGTCGATCACGCACGTCCCGTACAAAGGCGGGCCGGAGGCCGATCTGGCGGTGCTGCGCGGTGAGGTGGATCTCGTGTTCGAGAACATCACGTCGATCTCGCCTTACCTTAAAAATGGCAGCGTCGTGCCGCTGGCCGTGACCGGCAGGCAGCGCGACAGCCGTCTGCCGCAACTGCCGACGATGGCCGAAAGCGGCCTCAAGGACTACCAGGCCGTGGCGTGGACCGGCTACGTCGCTCCCGCTGGCACTGACCCGCAGATCCTGGACCTGCTGAACCGCGCGTTCAACAAGGCGGCCAACGCCGACGCCATCAAGGCGCGCCTGGCCGACATGGCCTACGAGGTCACCACGGGCCCGCGCAGCGCACTGTTCGACCTGGCCAAGAAGGAGCGTCCGGTGTGGGCCGCGGTGATCCGCGCGTCGGGCGCGACCGTGGATTGACGTTCATGGCCGATTTCGACGTAGTGCTGCGCGGCGGCACGGTCATCGACGGCACCGCAGCGCCGCGCTTCGAGGCCGACGTGGGCATCGACGGTGAACGGATCGCGGCCATCGGCGACCTGTCCGGGTCGCGCGGGCGATGCGAACTTGACGTGCGTGGCAGCATCGTCGCGCCCGGCTTCATCGACGCGCATACGCACGATGACCGCTACCTGATGCAGAATCCGCTGATGCCGGCCAAGCTGAGCCAGGGCGTGACGACGGTTGTCACCGGCAATTGCGGCATCAGCCTGGCGCCGTGGTCCGCGGCGCCGGGGCAGGCCGTTCCGCCGCCGCTGGACCTGCTGGGCGATGACCCGTCGACCTTTCGCTATCCTGGGTTCGGGGACTACCTCGATGCGCTTGAGCGTGCCGCGCCTGCCGTCAATGCGGCCTGCCTGGTGGGCCACACCACCTTGCGCGTGGCCGTGATGGACCGGGCGGACCGTGCCGCGACCGACGCCGAGATTTCTGCAATGCAGGCGCTGCTGCGCGCTGCCATGATCAGCGGTGGCCGCGGCATGTCGACCGGCGCCGCCTATCCGGCGGCCGCGTCCGCCCCGACCAGTGAAATGGCGCGCATCGCCACGGCGCTGCAAGGCTTCGGCGGCGTGCATGCCAGCCACATTCGCGACGAGGGCGATCGCGTGTGCGAAGCCATCGACGAAGCCGTGGCGATCGGCGCAGCGGGCAGGGCCGGCACCGTGGTGTCACACCACAAGCTGATCGGACCGAAGAATCACGGGCGCTCGGTGGAAACGCTTGGCCACCTCACCCAGGCAATGCGCCACCGCCGCGTCGGCCTCGATTGTTATCCATACCAGGCAGGCTCTACGATCCTGCGCAAGGACCGTCTCGCCGTGTCGAGCCGCGTCATCGTGACGCGCTCGCAGTCGCATCCCGAGTATGCAGGCCAGGATCTCGACGCGATTGCCGCCGCGATGGGGCTGTCACCGGAGGATGCTGTCGATGCGCTGCAGCCGGCGGGCGCAATCTATTTTCTAATGGATGAGGCCGATGTCCGGCGCATCCTCGCGTTTCCGCAGACAATGATCGGCTCCGACGGGCTGCCCCACGATCCCGTGCCGCATCCGCGACTGTGGGGGACGTTTCCGCGCGTGCTCGGCCACTACAGCCGTGATGTCGGACTGTTTCCGTTGGAGACGGCGGTCCACAAGATGAGCGGCCTCACGGCTCGTCATTTCGGCCTGACCGGGCGTGGAGTACTTGCCGCAGGCAATTTCGCCGACATCACGGTCTTCGATGCCGCGAGCGTCATCGATACGGCGACGTTCGAGCAGCCGGTGGCGCAAGCCATCGGAATCGCCTGTGTTTTTGTGAATGGAAACATGGCATGGCGTGACGGGGCCACCACCGGCACGCGTGCCGGTACCGTCATCCGGCGCGGCGATCGCGCATAATCCCACTATCCGCTAAACCAGCACCTGACTAATCATGACGCAATCTGTCTTCCACCTGGCGTTCAATATCACCGATCTCGCGGAGGCGCGCCGCTTCTACGGCGGCGTGCTTGGCTGCAAGGAAGGACGCAGCACCGACACCTGGGTCGACTTCGATTTCTTTGGTCACCAGATTTCGCTTCACCTCGGCAAGCCGTTCGAGACCGCGCGCACTGGGCGCGTCGGCAATGCTCTCGTGCCGATGCCGCACTTCGGCATCATTTTGCTGCTGCCTGAATGGCGCGCGCTGGCCGACCGCCTGACGGCGGCCGGTACGAATTTCGTACTGACGCCGCAAATTCGATTCGAAGGCGAGCCGGGCGAGCAGTGGACGATGTTTTTCATCGACCCCTTCGGTAACCCGATTGAAGTGAAGGGATTCAAGACCTGGGAGGCTGTGTACGCGCACTAGCGCGTATGCGCCTTGCATGGAATGCATCCTGGATTAGGCGGCCCAACAGCGCAAGCGTGAGTGGAAGGTTGAGTTCCCGTGTCTAGTTGTGCGCCAATGGACTAAGCTAGAGACAAAATGCTGTCTTGAAGGGCCGTCAAATGCCGTTCCGCACCTTATTCTCACACGTAGGCGACGCCATGCGCTGCGCGCTGGCCGGGGGCGCCGTCATTGCCGTGCTGTCGTTTGGCTTGGCGGGATGCGAGGGCGTGCCGAGGGATACCAGGGCAACACCGCCTCCGCCGCGCGAGCCAATCGCTACCGGTGACGATGTGTACCCGGCTCCCACCTCAGTGCGCGACACGCGGCCTGCGGCGCGCGCGCCGTAGACACGTGGGGCGGGCAAACTAGAGTCAGCAAACGCCGCCATCCACCATTCTCAGCCGGTGGATGGCGCCGGCCCTCGACCTCGATCCTTAACCTCGATCCCTCAGCCAACTCAGTCGATACTTGCCCCTGATTCTTCACCAGCTTGGCCCACTTCTCCGTATCCTTGCGGATCAGCAGTGAGAACTAGTCCGGCGTTGCCGTCAGAGGCGACGCTCCCGCCTGCACCAGCTTGTCGCGCATGGATTTGTCCTGGGCGATGCGCGTGATTTCCTGTGACAGGCGAGTGGCCACTTCCGGCGGCAGGTTGCGCGGGCCCACCACGCCGAACCATACATCGACTTCGTAGCCGGTCGCCGGCCTCGCTTCGGCGGGTATGGCGGGATCGGCTACTATCACGTGTCCGACATGTACATCGCGCTCTTCAGCAACTTCATTCCATGCGGCGCCCCGCACGCGCGCGGGCGTGGTCGAGCGCCAGCGTGCGAGTCAAGATCACCACCCCACCCTTGGCTGAAGCATAGGCCGCAATGTCATTATCGCCCGCGAGGCCGGAAATTGAGGCTGACTCCCAGCACGCGGCGCCAGTCGTCGGTGCGTAGTTCAGTCACGCGGCCGTGGCCACGCTGTGCAAAAGACTCCCACCTATGTCCTCGACAAAACGCAACTCAAGATCGGCGCACTGTTAGTCTGACAACTGCAATTGGAGCGCTCTGCACCGGACCCCTATGCCTGGACACGAGCGCTAGCCACTGTTCGTGCTTTCAACGGATGGGGCGTCTTGCCATCACTTTGCTGTCGGCATTGCAAACTCAGCGCCTTTGCCGATGCTCTGCGGCCAACGCTGCATGACCGACTTTTGCTTGGTGTAGAAACGAACCCCTTCTTCGCCATATGCATGCGTGTCGCCAAAAAGGCTGCGCTTCCAGCCCCCAAAGCCATGCCATGCCATCGGTACGGGAATAGGTACGTTGATGCCGACCATGCCGACCTGAATGCGTCGCGAGAACTCGCGGGCCACACCGCCGTCTCGCGTATAGCAGGAGACGCCATTGCCGAACTCGTGAGCGTTAATCAGGGAAACAGCTTCAGCGAAGTCCTTGACACGAACGCACGCCAGAACTGGCCCGAAGATCTCTTCCTTGTAGATGCGCATCTCAGGCGTGACGTTGTCGAACAGCGTACCGCCGGTAAAGAAGCCTTCCTCGAGGCCGACTACGCGCAAGCCGCGACCGTCGACGACCAGCCTGGCGCCTTCCTCAAGGCCCAGGGCCACATACCCTTCGATACGCTCAAGCGCTTGTCGGGTAACGATGGGGCCCATTTCAGAGGTAGCGTCCATACCGTTGCCGATGACAAGGTTGCGAGCGCGTTCGGCAACCAGAGGGACGATTTTGTCGGCGACATCGCCAACCAGCACAGCGACGGAGATCGCCATGCAGCGTTCGCCTGCGGAACCGTAGGCAGCACCAATGAGCGCATCCACGGCTTGATCGATATCCGCATCCGGCATCACCACCAGATGATTCTTCGCGCCGCCCAGGGCTTGGACGCGCTTACCATGATGAGCCGCGCGTTCGCTGATGTAGTGGGCGATGGGCGTCGAGCCGACGAAGCTTACCGCGCGCACTTCTGGGTGCTCAATCAGCGCATCGACTGAGACCTTGTCACCTTGGACGACATTGAACACGCCTTTCGGCAGGCCGGCTTCCGCGAGGAACTTGGCCATGAACAGGCTGGCGCTGGGATCCCGTTCACTCGGCTTCAGTACGAAGGTGTTCCCGGCGGCGAGCGCAATGGGGAACATCCAGCAAGGAACCATGCACGGGAAGTTGAAAGGAGTGATGCCCGCGAGGACGCCCAGCGGCTGGCGCATGGTCCAGTTATCCATGCCCGTGCTGACTTGGTCTGTGAAATCACCCTTAAGCAGTTGCGGGATGCCGCAAGCAAACTCGATGATATCGATGCCGCGGGCGACTTCCCCTTGTGCGTCACTAAATACTGAGGGCTTCTGCGTGTGACTGCGCCAGTCGCGCTTGGGCGTCAGCAGATAGTTCCTCGCATCCCGGAGTTCCTTCGGCGCTACCCGGATATGCGAATTGAGCTCGAGTTGTCCGACCGCTTCACGTCCTTGGCGCAAGAGGGCTTCGACCTGGCGGTACGACATTCCTCGACCGCACCGGACACGCATGTTGCATGGTCGCTGTGTCGCACACATTCCGTGCTAGTGGCCACGAGCAACTACTTGCGGCGTCACGGTACGCCTGAACAACCCGAAGACCTTGCACAACATACATGCCTGCACTATTTTCGACGTGGCGATACACCTACATGGAGCTTTGAGTCGACCCGGAAGAGTGGTGCGGGAGCCCGTCGAAGCGTGTCGATTCGTGGCAGCTTCGCCGCGAATAACAGTGAAGCGCTTCGGGAAGCGGCAGTTGGCGGATTAGGCATAGCATTGCTGCCAGATTTCACTGCGCAAGCAGATTTGGCGGATTGGAAGCTCGTCAAGGTCCTGCCTCAATGGCGACCCGTGGGGTCCTTCGGCGACCAATTGTTTGCAATCCGCCCCTACAGTCCATACTTGCCCAGGACTGTGCGTGTTTTCGTTGACTACCTGCGCGCCGAGTTGAAATCTGGTTTTGGCACGGAGTGAAGGGACACCCGGTCCCAGCAGGGCCGGCACGCCACGCTTACCGGCCTTGCTTAGTGTTGCAGGTTCAGGAGCGGGGCGCCCGTGCGCAACCGCTCGATATTGTCTGCCATGAAGGCGTAGCGTCGCCGGAGCAGCCCATCGGTCCAGCCGGAGATATGCGGCGTGCAACGCGCATTGGGCAGCGCATGGAAAGGAAAGTCAGCGGGCGCTAGCTCACCTTGCTCTCTGCTCGGGTACTTGCACCCCGACACTAGTCCAGTTCTTTCAAACCAGCCGTTGAGCGAGCGTGTCTATCTCCAGTTGCGGCAGATGCTGAAGACGGTTCCAAGGGACACGCGGCTGCCGGGCGAGCTGGAGATGGCCGGTCGCTTCGGGGTCTCGCGGCCGGTGTTGCGCCAGGCGCTGGAGCGGCTGCGTGCCGAAGGGCTGATCTATGCGCGCAAGGGTTCGGGCAATTTCGTCGGGTCGCCGCCCCAGGTGGTTCCGTTCGGGCCGCTGACCTCTATCGCCGATGTGCGAAGTTTCCTTGAGTTCCGCTGCAACCTGGAGAGCGAGATGGTCGCGCTTGCCGCGCGGAACCCGAAATGACGGCAATCCGGGCCGCTCGCAAAGCGCTGGAGCGTGCCATCGCCGCCGGCCAGCCGGGCATCGAGCATGATATCGCCTACCATGCGGCTATCGCGCAGGCTAGCCACAACCGCTTCTACATGCTGACGCTGGCCGCGCTGGCCGAGCAGACCCGCTACAGCGTGCAACTGATCCGCGAGCTGTCGGACCGTCCGGTCCAGCAGCACACCCTGCACGTGCGCGCCGAGCATGCCGCGATTGAGCGCGCCATCGCCGCCCGCGATGCCCAGGCGGCGGCCGAGGCGATGAAATCGCATCTGCGCGGCGGAATTCAGCGGCTGTTCGGTACGTAGTCGGCCAGCCAACGGAAAAGCCGCTTACGTCGGCTTGGTCACTGCCTTGCGCGGCGCCGTGACCGCCACTGTCGGGGCCGACGGCTGCGTGTAGGCGATTTCCATCCGATACGCCAATGCCAGAAACAACGACTGCGCCAGACACAGCGTACTGGTCAGCGAGCGGAAGCCAAACGTTGCCGCATCCTGCACCGGCAGCAGCACCTCCGCATGGTCTGCAAGCGGGCTCAGCGGACTATCGCTGATGGCGACAATGCGAGCGCCGCGCGCCGCGGCATCCTGCACCGCCAGCAAGGTCTCCTGCGCATACGGCTCGAACGACACCGCGATCATCACATCGCCGGGCTTGAGCGCGCGCAACTGCCCCTGCTGCATCTGCCCGAGGCCGTTGAGCCAGTGGATCGGCTTGCCGGTGTGCTGCAGGGCATAGGCCAGGTACGCGCCCACCGGAAAGGCCCGACGCGAGGCCATCAGCCATACCGACGGCGCTTGCACCAGCAGTTCCACCGCCTGGTCGAACGGCATGTCGGCCGCGCCGCGCTGCAACGCTTCCAGGCTTTCGATGCTCCCGGCAATCACTTCCTGCGCGATGCCGCTGCCTGACAGCGGCCCCTCGCTTGTGCGGATCAGGTCGCGAAGCCGGTCCTGGTAGTTCGGGTTGGGCGCCAACTGGCGCGCGGCGCCGTCGCGGAACAGCCGCTGCATCTGCGAGAAGCCAGAGAAGCCGAAATGCTTGGCAAAGCGGATGATCGCGGACGGCTGCACGTCGCATTGCCGGGCGATGTCATTGACGCCCTCCAGCACCAGCCGCTCGCGGTTGGCCTCCACGTATTGGGCGATGGCCTTCAGCTGCTTGCTGAGCGACGGAAAGCCGCTCTGCATGGCGGCCAGAAAGGCATCGGCGTTGGCGTAGGGTTGGTCAGAGCTCATGAGCGGTGTCGGGGAAGGAAGATAGGCGACGGTTCCGGCGCAGCCAGATCCAAGTGATGAATAGAAATTATTTTCGCACAAATAACAAAACAGAACAAAATTTCTACAGACTGGGCTATGATGTCCTCAGTGTGAACGAGGGGTATGGCATCTCAACCTCTTGCCAGACCTTCCAGCTCATTGAAGCCACTTCCAGCCTTTGCCGACGCCGGCGGCGCCAGACCCGAACACAGACTACGCATGCGCACTCCCCATTTTCCCGCGGACCGGGACTTCGACGTTGCCTGCCTCGGCCGCCTCGCCGTCGATCTCTACGCCCAGCAGATCGGCTGCAGCCTGGAATCGGCCAGCACCTTCGTCAAGTATCTCGGCGGCTCGTCGGCCAATATCGCGTTCGGCACCGCGCGGCTGGGGCTGCGCTCGGCCATGATCTCGCGGGTCGGCAACGAACAGAACGGCCGCTTCCTGCTCGAGACGCTGCGCCGTGAAGGCTGCGACGTCAGCCAGGTTCAGGTCGACGCCGCGCGTTTGACCGGCATGGTACTCCTGGGCATCAAGGACCAGGACACCTTCCCGCTGCTGTTCGCCCGCGAGAACTGCGCGGACATGGCGCTGGACGCCGACGCGATCGACGCCGGCTTCCTGGCGCGCTGCCGCAGCCTGATCATCACCGGCACGCACCTGAGCACACCCGGCGTGCTGGCGGCGTCGCGGCGCGCGCTCGAGATCGCCGGGCGCCACGGCGTGGTGCGCGTGCTTGACATCGACTATCGCCCGGTGCTTTGGGGCCTGACCGGCAAGGGCGACGGCGAGACCCGCTATATCGGCAACGCCGAGGTCAGCCGCCATCTTCAGGCGCAGCTTGGCGTCTTCGAGGTCATCATCGGCACGGAAGAAGAATGGCTGATTGCCGGCGGCTCGGACGACCTGATGGCCAGCCTGCGCCAGGTGCGCACGTGCACTGGCGCGACGCTGGTGGTCAAGCGCGGCCCCCTCGGCTGCTCCATCGTGCAGGGCGAGATCCCCGCGCGCATCGATGACGCGCTGACTGTGCATGGCGAGCGTGTCGAGGTGCTCAACGTGCTGGGCGCAGGCGATGCGTTTGCTTCCGGGCTGCTGTCCGGCCTGCTGCGCGGCAAGGATTGGCGCGAGTCGGCGGCAATTGCCAATGCCTGCGGCGCGATCGTGGTGTCGCGCCACGGCTGCGCGCCGGCGATGCCGACGCCCGCCGAACTGGCGCACTGGTTCTCCGGTAACCGCCATCCGCGCCCGGACCAGGACGCGCAGCTGGCCCACCTGCACCGCGTGTCGGTGAACCGCGCGCAATGGCCGGAACTGTATGTGCTGGCCTACGACCATCGCGCCCAGTTCGAGGACCTGGCGCACGCGGTCGGTGCCGACCCGGCCCGCATCCCAGTGCTGAAGAAGCTGATCAATGAAGTCGTCGCCGACGTGGAGAGCGACGACGGCTGCCGCGGCAAGATCGGCGTGCTGGTCGATGGTAGGCTCGGCGAAGCCGCGCTGCACGACGCCACTGGCCGCGGCTGGTGGGTGGGGCGCCCGATCGAGCTGCCGGGTTCGCGGCCGCTGCGCTTCGACGGCACGCGCTCGCTTGCCTCGGAGTTGGCGCACTGGCCGCGCGAGCAGGTGGTCAAGTGCCTGGTCTTCTACCACCCCGACGATCCGGCCTCGCTGCGCGCGGAACAGGACGAGCAACTGCGCGTGGTGTGGGAAGCCACGCGGCACAGCGGCCACGAACTGCTCCTCGAAGTGATCCCGCCCAAGGACACGCTCGCGGCCGATGACGAAGGCCATGCCGTGGTCGGCGCCATCCGCCACTTCTACGACCTCGGGTTCAAGCCGGAATGGTGGAAGGTCGGCGCAATGTCGGCGCGCCAGTGGCAGGCGCTGGAAGCGCTGGTGCAGGAGCGCGATCCGTGGTGCCGTGGCGCGGTGATCCTGGGCCTGAACCAGCCGCTGGAGCAGCTGGTGGCGGGCTTCGCGCGGGCGACCTCGCCGCTGGTCAAGGGCTTCATGATCGGTCGTACGGTGTGGGCCGATGCCAGCCTGGCATGGCTGCGCAACGAGATCGACGACGCCGCGTTCCGCCGCCGGGTGGCGGCCAACTTCCGCCGCCTGATCGCGGGCTGGCAGGCCAGCCGCGCCGCCGCGCCGGCCGACGTCGCAGCAATCACACAGGGGGTGCAATGAACCACGCCGACGTTATCTCCAACCGGCCGACGGCTGCCGCGCGGCCGAGCCTGCTGGTCAAGGCGCAGCCGGGCGGGCGCGTGATCGTCGACGTCACGCCCCAGTCGGCGGGATGGGCGCATGTGGGTTTCCGGGCGCTGCGGCTTGGCGCCGGCGAGACCGAGGCGCTGGCCACCGGCGCGCGTGAACTGTGCGTGACGGTGCTGTCGGGACAGGTCGACGTGCTGGTTGGCAGCGAGCGCTACACGGCGCTCGGCAACCGCCAGTCCGTGTTCGAGGACCAGTCGCCCTATGCAGTGTACGTGCCGCCGGGGCGCGAGGTCCGCATCGACGCACGCGGCAGCGCCGAGGTCGCGCTCAGCACCGCGCCGGCGCGGGGGCGCCTGCCCGCGCGGGTGATCGAGCCGGGCCAGATGCGCCGCAGCGTGCGCGGCGAGGGCGCCAATACGCGCTACGTCTGCGACATCCTGCCCGATAGCGAGCCGGCCGAGGCGCTGCTGGTGGTCGAAGTCATCACACCGTCGGGCCACGCCTCGAGCTATCCGCCGCACAAGCACGACAGCGCGGGCGACGCGGAAACGGCGCTCGAGGAAACCTATTACCACCAGCTCAACCCTTCGCAGGGGTTTGCGTTCCAGCGCGTCTACACCGATGACCGCAGCCTGGATGAAGCGATGGCCGTGGAGCACCGCGACACCGTGCTGGTGCCGCGCGGCTACCACCCGTGCGCCGCGCCGTACGGCTACGACCTGTATTACCTGAACACGATGGCGGGTCCCGAGCGGCGCTGGGCGTTCAAGAACGATCCGGCCCACGAATGGATGCTGGCCCGCTGAATGCCTGCGCGCCTGCGCTGCGACCCACCAAGCCGTACCACAAGGGAACGTACTGATTCCCGCCTTCACAAGACCGAGGAGACCACACCATGAAGCGCATCCTTGCCTGCGTCCTGGCCAGCACCGTGCTGGCCGCTGTCTGCGCCGCCGGCGCGCACGCCGAAACCAGTCCCGGCTACCCCAGCCAGCCGGTCAAATGGATCGTGCCTTACGCGCCGGGCGGCACCACCGATGTGATCGCGCGCGGCCTGGCGGTGAAGATGGGCCAGGACATGGGCCAGCCGGTGGTCGTCGAGAACCGCCCCGGCGCCGCCAGCATCATCGGCGCGACCGCGATCGCGCGTTCGGCCCCCGATGGCTATACCGTGGGCACCGCCGATTCCGGCACGCTCGCCTTCAATCCGGCGATGTACGCCTCGCTGACCTACAACGCGGACAAGGACTTCACCTTCATCGGCGGCTTGGGGCGCATGCCGCTGGTACTGGCCGTGCATCCATCCTTCCCCGCGCGCGACCTCAATGAATTCATGGCGCTGGCGCGCAAGACGCCCGGCAAGATCAGTTCGGCGTCGTCCGGTCCGGGCTCGCCGCTGCACGTCGCGCTGGAGCTGTTCAAGCAGCGCACCAAGCTGGATATCCTGCACGTCCCTTACAAGGGCTCGTCGCCGGCGCTGCAGGACCTGATGGCCGGGCAGGTGCAGTCGATGTTCGTTGACCTGCCGCCGAGCCTGTCGCTGATCCGCACCGGCAAGCTCCGCGTGCTGGCGGTGGCCACCCCGAAGCGGCTGCCCATCCTGCCTGATGTGCCGACCATGGCCGAGGCCGGCCTTGCCGGATTCGAGGCGTACGCATGGCAAGGTTTCGTCGGCCCGGCCCGGATGCCGGCCCCGGTGGTGGCGCGCCTGAACAAGGAACTGGTGGCAGCGCTGCAGCATGCGGAGACCCGCACCAAGCTTGAAGAGCTGGGCATCCAGCCGATGCCGATGTCGGTGCAGGAGTTCACCCAGTTCGCCCGCAGCGAGCAGAAGCAGTGGGCCGGCGTGATCAAGACCGCCGGCATCCGGCTGGACTGATACCCGTCCGCACCGCCTTCCCCAGCTTCCAAGCCTGAATACCAGTCAAAGTCATCCGCATACAGAGTTCCATCATGAGCCGACCGAATCACCAACGACGCGGCGCGCTGCGCGCCATCACTGCCCTGGCCGCCACGGCGGCAGGTCTTCCCCTCGCCGCCCTCGCGCAGGGCGGCACATATCCGTCCCGCCCGATCGAGTTGATCGTGCCGTTCGCGCCGGGCGGGGGCACCGATGTACTGGCCCGCGCCTTCGCCGAGGCCGCACGCAAGCACCTGCCGCAGAACATCGTGATCCTGAACAAGTCGGGCGCCAGTGGCGCGGTGGGCTGGTCCGACCTGGTCAGCGCCGCGCCCGACGGCTACCGGCTCGCGGTCATCACGGTGGAGCTGACCATGATCCCGCACCTGGGGCTGGCCAAATTCACCGCCGACGACATGGTGCCCATCGCGCGGCTGAACGCTGACCCCGCCACCATCGCCGTGCGCGCGGATTCGCCACACCAGACCATCGAGCAGTTCCTGGCAGCAGCACGCAAGCAGCCGGCCGTGGTGCGCGTGGGCAATGCCGGTCCCGGTTCGCTGGGGCACCTGTCCGCTGCCGCGCTCGAAGAAAAGGCTGGCGTGCAACTCAGCCACGTGCCGTTCCGTGGGGCCAACCCGGCCGTACTCGACCTGCTCGGCGGCCATATCGAAGCGGTGGCGGTCACGCCGGTCGAGGTGGCCACCTATGTCGCCGCCGGCAAGATCCGCCCGCTGGCAGTAATGTCGGAACAGCGCATCAAGGCGGGTTGGGAGAACGTGCCCACGCTGA
Source organism: Cupriavidus sp. NPDC089707 (assembly GCF_044748965.1). Classification (NCBI taxonomy): domain Bacteria; kingdom Pseudomonadati; phylum Pseudomonadota; class Betaproteobacteria; order Burkholderiales; family Burkholderiaceae; genus Cupriavidus; species Cupriavidus sp. NPDC089707. The sequence continues at coordinate 31,694 of NZ_JBIVHB010000008.1, read as the reverse complement.
AGGAGCGCAAGGTGGACTTGGTGATCAACGGCTGGCGCGGCATCGCCGCCCCCAAGGGCACGCCACCGGAGGTCGTCGCCGTGCTGCGTGCCGCGATCGCCAAGACCATGCAGGACCCCGCGATGCGCCAGACCCTGGCCAAGCAGAACATGGGTGAGGGCTACCTCGACGAGCCCGACTTCAAGCGTGTGATCGCGCGCGACAACGCCACCTTCAAGGAGCTGATCACCCGTCTCGGCATCAAGACCTGAGGCGGCTAGCACTCCTGCCGGCACGTACCGCGTGCCGGCTGCGTAGCGTTCCACCGCTGGCGGTGCCGCCGACGGCGGCACCATGCATGAGTGACTATGTCAATAAATTGCAGGCTCGCCCGGTGAGCGCCCAAAGGCGGTTTCCAGGTAGTCAAAGTCGCATCCTTTGTCGGCCTGGAGGATGTGCTGAGCGAACATCCACCCATACCCCCGCTCGAATTTGCACTCCGGCGGCGTCCATCGCTCGCGACGGCGCTCCAGCTCCTCAGCGCTGACCAGGAGCTCCAGCTTGCGCTCAGCAACGTCAATCGAGATCTGGTCGCCGGTCTGCACGAAGGCAAGCGTGCCGCCTACAAACGCCTCGGGTGAAACGTGGAGAATGCAGGCGCCATAGCTGGTGCCGCTCATCCGGGCATCCGAAATGCGCAGCATGTCCCGGACGCCTTGCTTGACCAGTTTCCCGGGGATGGGGAGCATGCCCCATTCGGGCATGCCAGGGCCGCCTTGCGGGCCGGCATTCCGAAGGATCAGGATGTCGTCTGCGGTGACATCGAAGTCGTCGCTGTCGATGACTTCCTTGAGCGCAGGGTAGTCGTCGAACACAATCGCCTTGCCCGTATGTTGCATCAGGCGGCTTTCCATCGCACAAGGCTTGATGACGCAGCCTTGCGTGGAGAGATTGCCCTTCAGCACCGCCAGGGCGCCCTCCGGGTAGATGGGGTTGTCGGTGTCGCGGATGACGTCATCATTGTGGCAGGCGGCATCCTGGATGTTCTCCCCGAGCGTACGTCCATTGACAGTGCGCTCAGTCAGCGACAGCAAGCCACCCAGCTTGCGCATGAGGGCAGGGAGACCACCTGCGTAAAAGAAGTCCTCCATCAGGTATTTGTCGCCCGTCGGCCGTACGTTTGCGATGACGGGCACCTTCCGGCTCGCGCGGTCGAAATCGTCGAGCGTCAGATCATGGCCGGCGCGCCGCGCCATGGCAATCATGTGAATGACGGCGTTGGTCGAACAACCCATGGCCATGGCGACGGTGACCGCGTTGTCGAAAGCGCCTCGGGTGAGAATCTGGCGCGGTACCAGGTCCTCCCAGACCATTTCGACGATTCGGCGTCCGGAGGCGGCGCACATCCGGATGTGCGCCGCCTCCGGTGCGGGAATCGACGATGCACCCGGCAAGGTCATGCCAATCGCTTCCGCTACGCCCGTCATGGTCGACGCCGTGCCCATCGTCATGCAGTGACCGTGGCTGCGGGCGATGCCGCCTTCGATCTCTTGCCAATCCTGGTCATTGATCACGCCGGCGCGCCGTTCATCCCAGAACTTCCAGGCGTCGGAACCAGAGCCGAGGACCTTGCCATGCCAATTGCCGCGCAGCATGGGTCCAGCCGGGATGTAGATGGCGGGCAGCCCTGCGCTGATTGCGCCAAGCAGCAGCCCCGGAGTGGTCTTGTCGCAGCCCCCCATGAGCACCACGCCATCGACCGGATGCGAGCGGATGAGTTCCTCCGTTTCCATCGCGAGCATATTCCGGTACAACATGGTCGTCGGCTTGACGAAGTTCTCAGACAGCGACAAAGCCGGCAGTTCAAGCGGAAATCCGCCAGCCTGCAGCACGCCACGTTTCACATCTTCGACACGAGTCTTGAAGTGTGCGTGACAGGGGTTGATGTCCGACCAGGTGTTGATTATGGCGACGATCGGCTTGCCGGCCCAGTCAGCCGGGGCATAGCCCATCTGCATGATGCGGGAGCGATGGCCGAAACCACGGAGGTTGTCTGGCGCAAACCACCGGGCGCTGCGCAAGTCTTCTGCTTTCTTCATGGCAAATATGGAACGTGGGTCTCTGATTTGTCTATCGCTATGCTGCGACCTGCGTTCTGGCGCTGCTAGGTACTGAGTACCTTGCCGGGGTTCATCAGACCCTGTGGGTCCAGCGCTTTCTTGATGCGGTGCATCACTTCCATTTCCACCGCGGTCTTGTACTGCAGCAGTTCCTCGCGCTTGAGCTGGCCGACACCATGTTCGGCGCTAATGCTTCCCCTCAACGCCACCGTTGCATCGTGGATGATTTTGTTGACGGCTTCAGTCCTGGCCTGCCACGCTTTTGAATCCACGCCATTGGGTGCGCTAACGTTGAAGTGCAGGTTCCCATCTCCAAGGTGGCCGTAGATGATGGGCCGCACGCCTGGAAACGCCTTCTCGAGTTCGGGAAGCATTCCTTCAACAAATGTGGGGATCCGCGAGATGGGCAGGGCGATATCGTGTTTGATATTGCCGCCATCCATCTGCTGGGCGTGCGTGACGTTCTCGCGAAGGTCCCACAGAACCTTGGTTTGCGCCACGCTGGACGCGAGCGCGACGTCGCAGATGATGCCTTGCTCAAGGCATGCCATCAGGGCAGTTTGCATCGCGTCATTCAACGCGGCTTCATCGCCTCCGTCGGCCGCCTTCATCAGGAGATACCAGGAACAGTCTTCCTCAAGTAGCCTGGGCGTTTCCGGAAAGTACCGCCGAACCAGCAGGAGGGCTGGGTGGGAAATGAGTTCGAAGGCAGTGAACCGGTCGCCCATGGAGGCACGCATTGCCTCCAGAACGCTGACCGCATCTTCCAGTGAATTCACTCCTGCGAACGCCGAAGCTTCTGCCGTTGGCAATGGGAACAGCTTCAATGTGGCTGCGGTGATGACGCCTAGCGTACCTTCCGAGCCGATGAACAGCTGCTTCAGGTCATAGCCGGTATTGTCCTTTCGAAGTGCGCGTAGCAGGTCCAGGACTTCGCCATTGGGCAGTACCACTTCCAGTCCGAGAACCAGATCCCGCATATTGCCGTAGCGTAGGACCTGCATGCCGCCTGCATTGGTGGCGAGGTTGCCCCCAATCTGGCACGAGCCTTCGGCGCCCAGCGACAGCGGAAAGAGCCGTCCAGCCGAGGCCGCGAGTTCCTGCAGTTGCTGCAGGATGTAGCCGGCTTCGACCGTAACGGTATTGTTCCTTACGTCCAATTCCCGCAGCTTGTTCATTCGCCCAAGCTGCAACACTACCTGCCGACCCGTGTTGGTGGGAACGGAAGCCCCGCAAAGTCCGGTGTTGCCGCCTTGCGGCACGACCGCTACGCCGGTTCCTGCCGCTAGCCGGACAATAGCCTGCACTTCGGCGGTCGTTGCGGGCCGCAGTACGGCGAGTACAGGTCCTTGGAATTTGCCCCGCCAGTCTTTCACGAAAGAACTGAGGTCTTCGCCGCGGTCTTCCGTCAGCACATTCGCATCGCCGATTAGCGAGCGGGCCTCGGCCAGCCAGGCTTGAACTTCGAACGTCACGATGGCAATCCTCAATAGCTGCTGGTAGCTGGCGTGCCAGCCGATTGTGCGGCCCCGCGAAAGCGCATTGCAGCGCCATCAAGGCCATTTCTTAGCATGACGGTATCGAGCGCGACCGCGATAAACTGCGCTCCGAGTTCCAGGCACTCGCGCGCGCGAGGTTCGTCCACCATCAAAATTCCCGGCGCCTTGCCGCAGGCGCGAATGCGCCGGATTGCGTTGTCAATGGTCTTGCTGACTTCGGGGTGATTCGCCTTGCCGGGGTAGCCAAGGCTGGCCGAGAGATCCGCCGGGCCAATGAAAATTCCGTCAATCCCGTCAATGGCGGCGATGGCTTCAATCTGGTCCAGGGCCTCAGCGGTCTCCACTTGGACGAGAACGCAGAGTTCCTCAGCAGCACGTGCCACGTAGTCAGCCGTGCGGCCGAAATTGGCCGCGCGCGTCGAGCCGCCCATGCCCCTGATGCCGGCGCCGGGGTATCGGGTCGCTTTTACGGCAGCCTGAGCTTCATGGACGTTCTGGACAAACGGCAGCAGGATAGTCTGTGCGCCGATGTCCAGGTAGCGCTTGATCAATACCGGGTCGTTCCACGCCGGGCGTACCACCGGATGCGTGGGCAGCCTGCCTTGGGCCGGTTGAGCTGCGGCGGTAGCCTGGAGCTGGCTCAACATCAGAGGGACATCTGTGGGAGTGTGTTCGGTGTCCAGCAATACCCAGTCGTAGCCGGCGCCGGCAATCAGTTCAGATACGTAGGGCGATGGAATGGTCGACCATACGCCAATCTGGGCGCGCCCTTCCTGGAGGGCGCGTTTGAAATGGTTGGTGGGCAGCATATGTATGACTTAGTTCGTCCTAATGTTTGCGCTCTTGACGACAGGGATCCAGCGACCAACCTCAGTCGAAATGAAGGTTGCGGCCTGTTCCGGGGTTCCCGGGGTCGGCGTGCTGTTGATTTTGGCGAGCTGAGCGATGACTTCTGGCTGCTTCAGGATTTCCTGGCAAGCCTTGTTCAGCCGTTGGACGATGTCCGCCGGCATGCCCGGGGGGCCTTGCAGGCTCGTCCACGAGTAGTTCACGATGCGTGGCTGGCCAGCTTCGGCCATGGTGGGCGTGTTGGGCAGCGACTCCAGTCGTTGGGCGCCGGCGACGGCCAGCGCCTTCAGCTTGCCGCCTTGTACAAACGTCACTGCGGAGGTCGCGGGAACGAACAGCAGGTCCAGCTGACCTCCAATCAGGTCAGTCATTGCGGGCACGTCGCCCTTGTAGGGCACGGGGTTCAACGTAATCCCCGCCGTTTGCTTGAATAGCTCCGTGGTCATGTGGCTCGATGAGCCAATCCCTGTAAGCGCGACGTTCAGCGAATTTGGACGGGACTTAGCCAGTGCGATGACCTCAGCCACGCTGTTGGCCTTGAATTGCGGCGCCGCCACCAGGAGCATAGGGGCGCGGCTTAGCATCGCGATATGGGTGAAATCCTTTCGGGCGTCATAGCGGACGTTCGCATTCACCAGCTGGTTCATAGCGTGAGTGCCTGGCCCGCCGATCACTAGCGTGTAACCGTCAGGGGTTGCGCGAGCCACCATGTCCGATGCCAGTGAGCCGTTGACGCCCGGCCGGTTCTCGACGACGAACGGCTGACCGAGCGACTTGCTGAGTTGGTTGGCAATCAGCCGTCCAACGACGTCCGTCTGGCCACCGGGAGGAAATGGAACTACCAGCGAGACCGGCCGCGAAGGGTAGTTGTCCGCGAACGCGCTACCAACCTGAGCGAGCAAACCTGCTGTCAGGCAAACCAGGACCGTGCGGCGGGATATCTTGTGTGAGCTATGACGCATCTGTTTGTCTCCTCTAATGATTGCGCAATCATAGACCCATAGGACGCCGATAAAGCCAGTGGTTTGCCGGATTTGAGATGATATTTTGTGTTAGCTTCATGATTGCCGTAACATTGCAATCATTTGCTGCCTCAGAGGCGAAGATGGCTACTCGACGCTCGAGCGTGGCTCCCACGCTGAAAGACCTGGCTCGCTTGGCGGGCGTTTCCCCCATGACTGCATCGCGTGCGTTGCACCGGCCGGATTTGGTCGCGGAGGAGACTCGGTTGCGCGTGGAAGCAGCCGTGGAGCAGACGGGCTACGTTCCGAATTCGCTTGCCGGTGGCCTGACGTCGCGGCAGACGCGCCTGGTTGCGGCAATTGTTCCTTCCGTGGGTCACTCACTGTTCTCAGACATGCTGGACGAGCTGGTGGGCACGCTGGAAGCGGAGCGCTATGAAACGACATTGGGGATCTCGCGATACGACCCGATGCGAGAGGAGAGCTGGCTCGCGACCATGCTCAGCAGACGTCCCGATGGCGTTGTGCTTACCGGAATTGAGCACACCGCGCGTAGCAGACGGTTGGTGCTCAATGCGGGCATTCCCGTGGTGGAGCTATGGGACTACACGCCGCATCCGCTTGATGTTGTTGTTGGCTTTTCGCAGGAAGACGCAGGTCGGGCAGCCTATCGCCACTTGAAGGCTTGCGGCTATCGAAGTGCAGCGCTTCTGCGCTCCGATGATGGTCGAGCCGGGAGGCGCGCACTAGGGTTTAAACGCGCGGCCATGGAGGAGGGCGCTCCAGAGCCCGTCGAGATCGTATTCCCGGAGTCGAATCCTCAAGCCGGCCGCGGTAGGGCAGCAATGAAGGAGTTGCTGCAACGGGCACCGGAGACAGATGCTGTCTTCTGTAGTTCCGACGCGTTGGCACTAGGCGCCCTGGCTCACGCGCATTCAATTGGCTTGAAGGTTCCTGAGGGACTTGGCGTCATGGGCTTTGGAAATCAAGCTTTAGCAATGGATGCAGTGCCCGCACTATCAACCATATGGGTCGACGGAACCCGCATTGGCAACCAGGCGGCACGTGCGCTTTTGGTCCGAATGCGAGGAGACACTGCTTCGCTAGCGCTGGACGTCGGGTTCGAAACCATCGCCAGAGCGAGTACTCGTAAGAATCAACGCTGACGCATTGTCGCGAAGCCAGAGCATCGGCAATCGTACCCGTCCTTGGGGACGCATATGATATGCCGTCTCGCACCTGCGACGACTGACCCAGTACCAATTCGTTGCAGAACTCCCCGCCGAATTGCAGGAAAGCCTGCCGAGCGTCGAACATTGACACGAGGCGCGGAAATGGCGGAACGAGGGAACGCATGCCATAGCGGAAGGAATGAGGCCCAAGCAAAGTTTGGACCCTAGGCGGACAGTGGAGGGATTAGAGACTATGCGCCGCTGGGATCGGCGCTAGGCTATTCGCCCAACCCGATCCCTTCGCAGAATTACTTTGCAGTGGGCATTGCGAACTCTGCTCCACGGACCGTGTCGTTGGGCCAGCGTTGCATGATGCTCTTCTGGCGGGTGTAAAAGCGCACGCCTTCTTCACCGTAGGCGTGCATGTCGCCGAACAGCGAACGCTTCCAGCCACCAAAGCCATGCCATGCCATCGGCACCGGGATGGGAACGTTGATGCCGACCATTCCCACTTCGATGCGGCGGGCGAATTCGCGGGCGATTTGTCCATCCCGCGTATAGCAGGCCACGCCATTGCCGAATTCGTGTTCGTTGACCAGCTTCACGGCTTGCGCGAAGTCATCCACGCGCACACACGACAGCACGGGACCAAAGATTTCTTCCTTGTAGATGCGCATGTCGGGCGTCACGTTGTCGAACAGAGTGCCGCCAGTAAAGAACCCTTGCTCGTGGCCAGGCACCTTGTAGTTACGGCCATCGACAAGAAGCGTCGCGCCTTCTTCCACGCCGTGGGCTATATAGTTCTCGATGCGTTCCAGGGCTTGGCCCGTGACGACGGGGCCCATTTCAGCATCAGCCTCCATGCCGTTCTTGATCACCAGCTCTTGTGCACGGGCCTTGAGCTTGGGCATGAGCTTATCGGCCACGTCGCCGACGAGCACTGCCACGGAGATCGCCATGCAGCGCTCCCCGGCCGAGCCATAGGCGGCACCGATCAGTCCGTCGACAGCCTGGTCGATATCGGCGTCTGGCATTACCACCATGTGGTTCTTGGCGCCTCCCAATGCCTGGACCCGCTTGCCGAGCCTGGCGCCCGTTTCGTAGATGTAGTTCGCAATAGGCGTGGAGCCGACGAAGCTCACGGCCTTGACGTCGTTGTGATGAAGCAGCGCGTCCACGACGGTCTTGTCACCCTGGATGACGTTGAAAACCCCATCGGGAAGTCCCGCTTCCTTGAGCAGGCGTGCCATAAAGAGCGAGGCCGAAGGATCGCGCTCGCTGGGCTTCAGGATGAAGCAGTTGCCTGTGGCAATGGCGACCGGGAACATCCAGCACGGCACCATGCAAGGGAAGTTGAACGGCGTGATGCCTGCGACGACGCCCAGGGGCTGACGCATCGTCCAGTTGTCCATGCCGGTCGAAACTTGGTCCGTGAAGTCGCCCTTGAGCAACTGAGGCACGCCGCAAGCGAACTCAATGATGTCGATGCCGCGGCTGACTTCACCGGCAGCATCGCTGAGCACCTTGCCGTGCTCGGCCGTGATGATCGCGGCCAGATCGTCCTTGTGCCGGTTCATCAGTTCCAGAAACTTCAGCATGACCCGCGCTCGGCGAATGGGCGGCGTGTCGGCCCACTTGGGGAACGCAGCCACTGCAGAGGCCACAGCGGCATCGACGTCCTCGGCCGTACCCAGGCGGACTTGGCGCGCCACGGCGCCGGTGGCGGGATTGAACACCGCCTGCGATCGCGTGCCATTGCCTTCGTATGGTTCGCCGGAAACAAAATGAATCACGTCTGCAGGGTTGGTGTAGGGCGCAGTCACGGGCATCTCCTGTCAGTGCTGAGCGGGATACGAATGCCCGCCGCGTTATCGATGCCTGGAGTGTATGGACGGCAACGACCACGGGGTAGTCGTCTGGCGCCGAACTCACTGTTCATGAAATTTATCCGCCACCATGCTATAGATGCGAAATGTGCTCAGCTAAAAGTGCCGATTAAGGAGGGGGAATGAGCAAAGAGAAGGTTGAGGAACTCTGGGAACACCTGCACTGGCTAGTTGTGCTGCAGCAGCAGGGCAGCTTTAGCAAAGCTGCTGCGCGTCTTGGCGTCAGCAAGGCGTCCATGAGCCAGCACATTACGGATCTTGAGAAAGCGGCCGGCATTACCTTGGTACAGCGGACAACTCGCAGTGCGAGCTTGACCGATGCGGGACGGCAACTGGTGGAATCCACGCGCGGAGCGTTTGAGCAAATCGCGACCGGTTACGCGAATGTTCGCGACCTGGCGGGTGCGCCACGAGGCTTTCTTCGCGTAACCGCGCCGGTGGCATTTGCACGGCAACAGTTGGTTCCTCGCCTGCCAGATTTCCTGCGCGAGCATCCCCAGATCCAGCTTGAGCTCGACATGTCGGATCGCTTGCGGCCGCTGGCTCAGGAGGGATTCGACATCGCCGTCAGGCACACGTCCGCACCGCCAGAAACCCATGTGGCATGGACATTGGCGGCGACACGCACAGTTCTCGTGGCAAATCGTGCATATCTGCGCAACAGGGGGGCGCCAGAGACGCCGCAAGCCCTGGTCGATCACGCGTGTCTTCACTATCCACGGCTGCAAGGAACACCCACTTGGACATTTGTTCCTGCCGTTGTGGAGCCTAGTGCCAGGCACGCTGACCCCGTTACAGTCCCCGTCACCGGCCCCTTGGCCGTCAACAACAGCGAAGCGTTGCGCGATGCCGCAATCGAAGGTTTAGGCATCGCGTTACTTCCCGACTTCAGTGCTCAATCCGCCTTGGCTACGGGCCGACTTGTCGAGGTCTTGCCACAGTGGCGTTCAACTGGCGCATTCGGAGACTGGCTCTACGCCATCCGGCCGTATTCCGCGCACGCCTCGCGGGTCTCGCAGGTGTTTGTGGACTACTTGCGAGAGACCTTCTCGGAAGGCTTTACGTCCACGCCGCCCACGCTGATTTAAGGCAAAGCGAAACAAGTATCTCATGCGTCATTTTTTGGCAATTAGTTCAAAAAATATCGAGTTATGAATTATTGATTAAGGAATATCGATTACTTAAACTTGTTTCAATCCAACCACAAAAGACCCCCGGCCGAAAATCCGTCGGGTACGGAGACAAATGCTCGGTTCCGAACGCGTCATTGGAGCGCTGCGCGCCGCAGTGCCACCCCGATCTTCTGCTTCTCGGGCAACAAGATCATGCTGCTCTAGGACGCTTGCATCGATGCCCGCCTCGGCGCGCTATGACGCAGCCGTGCCCCAGGGCGGCTTAGGCGCATCCGCCCAGCGCCTCGGCGAACTGGTGGCAGCCCTCAAGGCGGCGCTCGACAGCCCTCTGCCTGCCTGCATCAACGTACAAATGGAAGGTCATCCCGCGCCGCTCTTCGCGCGCAACCAGGTTGGCGCGTCAGCGCATTGAATTGAAACAGGAGAGAGTGATGGAGGCGACAAAGACCGCGCAACGCACGCTTACGGTACGCATTGCCCGCGGCACCGAGGAGGGCAAACTCACGGCCTATGAGGTGCCATGGCGCGAGAACCAGACTGTTCTCGACGTGGTGACGGAGGTGCAGCGCCGCATCGATCCAACGCTGTCCTACCGATTCGCATGCCGGGTGGGCGTATGCGGATCCTGCGCGATGACAGTGAACGGCAAGCCGCGCTGGACCTGCCGCACCCACGTCAGCCGGGTGGAGGAGGATGGTGTGATCGTCATTGAGCCGCTGCGGAATATGCCGCGCATCAAGGACCTCGTGGTCGACATGTCGGAGTTCTTCGACAAATGGAAAAAGGCCGGCAACACGTTCGTCGGCACCGCGACGCGTCACGATCCGCCGGCAGCAGTGTCCCCGACCAGCAAGAAGCGAAAGATGGCCGACGCCGCCATCGAATGCATCAACTGCGGCGTCTGCTATGCCTCGTGCGACGTCGTGACATGGGACAAGGAATACCTCGGGCCCGCTGCGTTGAATCGCGCATGGACGCTCTTCAACGACGAACGCCATGCCGATCCTAAGGACGTGCTGAAGAAGGCAACCTCTGGCAGTGGATGCAATTCCTGTCATACGCAGGGAAATTGTATGACGCACTGCCCGGTGAGCCTGAGCCCGACCGGCAGCATTGCGGGTCTGAAGAAGAACGCCTTGCTGCAATTCCTGAAGGGGGGTGACTGATCATGGAGCAGCGTCTGTTCGCACTCCAGCGTCTCAGCGCGATGGTCATGGCGCCGTTCGTGCTGGTCCACCTTGGCGTCATCCTTTACGCGGTGCGAGGCGGGCTGACCGCAGCCGAAATCCTCTCCCGCACGCAGGGTAGCTTGCTCTGGATCCCGTTCTACTCGCTGTTCGTGGTCAGCGTCGCGGTTCATGTGCCAATCGGCCTGCGCAACATCCTGATCGAATGGGCGCGGCTGAGCCGCAGCGCTGCATCGGTGTTCTGCTTCTTGTTCGGACTGTTGCTGCTTTCGATGGGTCTGCGCGCCGTGGCCGCAGTGGGAGGGTTTCTGTCATGAGGTCTCCGAGAAACCACCGGGCCTATTGGGCCTTCCTGGGGCACCGTCTGTCGGGCCTGGCGCTTGGCATCTTCCTGCCTGCGCACTTCTATGTCCTAGGGCTCGCGCTGGATCAACGGGCCCGCATGGACGCATTCCTGAAGTTCGCCGATATGGGCGCGGTCAAATTTGGCGAATGGGGCTTGGTGCTGCTGTTGTCCATTCACATGTGCTTTGGCCTACGACTGCTGGCGCTCGAGCTCCTGCCATGGAGTTCCGCCCGCGACGCGCGCCTGTCCTGGATCAGTTGGGGTGGCGCGTTGTCGCTGTGCGTAGGCGTGATCTTTGCCCTGGGGGTAATCTGAAATGCAAATCGAGAACCACAAGACAGACATCTTGATCCTGGGTACGGGCGGGGCAGGGCTTTTCGCTGCGCTGCATGCCAAGAAGGCAAATCCTGCGCTCAAGGTTTCCTTGGCGGTCAAGGGGCTGCTCGGCAAGTGCGGCTGCACGCGGATGGTCCAGGGCGGCTACAACGTGGCGTTGTCCACTGGCGATTCGGTCGAGCGCCATTTCATGGACACGATCGAGGGTGGCAAGTGGCTCCCGCGCCAGGATCTGGCGTGGCGGCTCGTCGAAGGTGCGGTCGAGCGCGTGCGCGAACTCGAGAACGAGATCGGCTGCTTCTTTGACCGGAACCCGGACGGCACGCTGCACCAGAAGGCATTCGCAGGGCAGAGCTTTGATCGCACGGTGCACAAGGCTGACCTGACTGGGATCGAGATCATCAACCGCCTGATGGAACAGGTGCGGGCCCTCGATGTGGAAGAGATGGAAGAGCATCGGGCCATCGAACTGATCCCGGCCGCGGACGGATCAGGCATCGCCGGCGTACTGTTTATCGACATGCGCCATGGCACCTATCGCTTTGTACAGGCCAAGGCTGTGCTGCTGGCGACCGGTGCCGGTCCGACGATGTACCGCTACCACACGCCCTCCGGTGACAAGACCTGTGATGGACTAGCGATGGCCATGCGCTATGGCCTGAGTCTGCGCGATATGGAAATGGTGCAGTTCCATCCGACGGGCCTGCTGGGTGGACCGGATACCCGCATGACCGGCACGGTGCTCGAAGAAGGCCTGCGTGGAGCCGGCGGCTGGTTGATCAATGGCAACGGCGACCGCTTCATGACCAACTATGACTCGCGCGGTGAGCGTGCGACGCGGGACGTGGTCAGCCGCGGCATCTACGCTGAAATGCGCGCAGGCCGGACCGGCCCGATGGGTGGCATCTATATTCAGATGAGCCACCTCGGGCCCGAGAAGGTGGCCAAGACCTTCCCGGGGATGGTCAACCGCTGCAAGGATTGTGGCTTCGACCTGGCCGGTGGTCGCGTGGAGGTGGTGCCCACTGCGCACTATCTGATGGGCGGCGTGGAGTTCAACGTGGATTGCAGCACTGCTTCGCCGGGCCTGTTTGCCGCCGGTGAAGACTGCGGCGGTGTTCACGGCGCCAATCGCCTCGGTGGCAACGGCGTGGCGAATTCGACCGTATTTGGCGGTATTGCCGGCGATTCGATGGCCGCGTACGTATCGAAGGTGCAGCACTGGAAGGAGCCGGACAAGCGAGTCATCCTGAGCGGCATCGAACGTGCCGAGTATCCCTTCTCGAAGACGCCGGGCGCGATTCACGAGTTGCGCGATGCGCTCGCGCAAACGATGTGGACTGACGTTGGCGTGCTGCGCAACGAACAGGCGATGCGGCGCGGGCTTGATTCCGTCGCCACACATCGCGATGCCCTGCTGGCCATGGGCGTACCCGATGGCGACCGCCGCTACAACGTGACCTGGCATGACTGGCTTAATCTGCAAAGCCTGATGGACATGTCCCGCGTGATCACCGTTTCTGCACTGGCCCGCGAGAACAGCCGAGGCGCCCATGCTCGCGAGGACTTCCCGGAACCCGGCGATCTGCACAGCAGCCGCTACACCCGTGTGACGGCGGATGGTGACGACATTCGCCTGGAAATGGTTCCGGTGAAGTTCGACATCGTCAAGCCGGGCACGTCACTGATTACCGGTGAGGCCGGTCAACCCCCCAAAGTTGCAGCATAGAGGACCGCTACGATGACCATCTCTATCGATCGGGTCGAGGAAGCCGCGTTCGAGATCATGAAACGCGCCGCGATCGAGATCCCCACAGACTACAAGCAAGGCATCCAGGCGTTGCAAAAGACCGAGACCGGCAAGCTGCCGCGCTTCGTGATCCACGCGATGCAGGACAACTGGCAAGCCGCCGATCAGGATCGCCGGCCCATGTGCGCCGATACCGGACTGCCCCGCTACTACGTCAAGGTCGGCAACAATGCCTCGGTACAGCGCGGTTTCATCGCTGTCGAACGCGCGCTGCGCAGGGCCACGGCCGACGCTACACAGGCGATCCCGCTGCGCCCAAATCGGGTGCATCCGCTCTGGCGCACGGATAACAACAACAACGTAGGCATCAATGCCCCCGAGATCGAATGGTCATTCGAGCCCGATGCCGACTGGGTGGACATCACCACGGTGCACAAGGGCGGGCTGTTCGGGACCGATTACCGGATGCTCTTTCCCGGCGACGGGATTGATGGGATCAAGCGATTCGTGCTCGATACCCTGATTGCATTTGGCAAGCGGGGCCTGGCCTGCCAGCCGGCTATCGTCGGCATCGGCCTCGGCGGATCGAAGGATACGTGCATGCAGCTCGGCAAGCAGGCAGCGTGTTTGCGCGTGGTGGGAGACCGAAATCCCGATCCAAAGATTGCCGAACTGGAACTTGAACTGATGAAGCTCGGCAATTCGATTGGCATGGGTGCCATGGGGTTCGTGGGATCCTCGATGGTGGTGGACTGCCATATCGAGGTGGGCCACACCCACACAGGCGGGATGCCGATCAGCCTCCACACGTTCTGTCTGTCGTCGCGACGCGCCACAGCGCGCATCTATGCAGACGGCAATATCGAATATCGCACGGACCCCCAGTGGTTCACCCCTTATCTGCGCAGGGAGACGGTCGAATGGTAAACCCCCAAGACGATGAACTGAAAGTCTTCCACATCAATCTGCCCGCCACGACGGAAGACATCGCAAAGCTCGAGCTCGGATCCGCCGTCTATCTGACAGGCGTGATTTACACCGCCCGGGAAGGCGTTTACAAAAAGGTGCTCGATGAGGGCCTGGAGCCACCGGTTGAGCTGCGGGGGCTCAGCAATGTCAACTTTCATTGCTCGCCAGCCGCAGCACCCAATGAGGACGGCAGCTACAACGTAGGCGCCGTGACCGCCACGGCGAGCTTCCGATTCTCCAAGTGGATTCCAAAGTGGATGGAAAAGACAGCGTGCCGCATCTTTATCGGTAAGGGTGGCATGCCCGCCGACGACTACAAGCGGGTGCTGGCGCCCGGCGGCGCGATCTATCTCACCACCGTTGGCTATGGCACCGGCGCGCTGCTCGGCCGCGGCATCAAGCAGGTGAAGGACGTGTTCTGGCTGGACGAACTCGGTATCGCGCAGGCGATGTGGATGTTCGAGGTTGAGAACTTCGGTCCGTTCATTGTCGAGAGCGACCTGGAAGGCAATTCGCTGTTCGCGCAGCACGCCGAGATCATCAACGCTGGAATCGAAAAGCTCTACGCCGGCCTGAAGCCGCCAGCGCTGCACCGGTACGGTGAGACCAATGATCGCAAGAACGAGGTGATGTAAGGACAATCCCGCAGCAAACCAGAGCCAGGAACAAGACATGATCATTGACTTCAGACTCCGTCCGCCGGTCGGTGGCTTCCTCGATACGCTGATGTACTCGGCCGGAGAACGCCGCGACGGCTTCACCCGCACCGTTGGCTTCGAGCCTTCACCGGCCGCCCAACAGCAGTCCATGGATCTGCTGCTCAAGGAAATGGACGAGGCCAGCGTCGACAAGGGCGTTGTCGTTGGGCGTCTTGCCGGAACACTGGGCAGCGTTTCGAATGAGGATGTCGCGCGCATCGTGAGCGACTACCCGCAACGCTTCATTGGTGCCGCGTCTATCGACCCGACAAACCGCGTGGCCGCGTGCAACACGATTTCGGATGCGGTCGCCAGCGGATTCAAGGCCATCAACATCGAACCGGGCTCCTATCCGATTCCGATGTATGCCGATGACCGGCGCCTTTATCCGATCTACGCGCATTGCGAAGATCTGAATGTGCCGGTGATCATGATGGTGGGCGGTACGGCCGGGCCGGACCTGAGCTACTCCGACCCCGTGCGGACTGATCGTGTCCTGACGGACTTCCCCAAGCTGAAGGTCGTCGTCGTACACGGCGGTTGGCCGTGGGTGACGGAGATCCTGCACATCGCGTTCCGTCGCCCGAATATGTACCTCTCGCCGGATATGTATTTCTCGCGGATGCCTGGCTGGGAGGAATACGTGAAGGCCGCAGATTCCTTCCTAGCGGACCGGATGCTGTATGCAAGCTCGTTCCCGTTTTGCCCGGTGCGCGACTACAAGCAGTGGTTTGAGACGTTGCCAATCCGTCCCGAGAACATGGAGAAGGTGATGGGTGGAAACGCCCGTCGCTTGCTGGGACTCTAGCCTCGGTGCGTGCGTCCATGCGGCAAAATGACTGCGCAGTACGCTAGCGGGTTGAACCACACATCAATTTGTCAGACATGGACGTTAAGACGCTTTACACACTGGTAGCCATCGCCGACCGAGGCAGCTTCGCCGAGGCGGGCAACGCCATCGGGCTGACGGTCTCGGCCGTCAGCATGCAGATGCGCGCACTCGAGGAAGAACTGGGCATCACGATCTTCGATCGCAGTCGCAGGCCGCCTGTACTGACGGACGCAGGCCTCGCGTTCACGAATCGTGCGCGCGACCTGCTGACGCATTGGGAGAGCATGAGCGCAGCGCTCAAGCGCGAAGCGGCCGGCGGCGTGCTCAAGCTCGGGTCCGTGCATACCTGCGTCTCGGGCGTATTGCCTCTAGCCCTGAAGCGCCTGCATCAGCAGGGGCACCGCATTGACATTCATCTCACCACAGGTCTCACCCATGACCTTGAGCGGGCCGTATATCGACGGCAGCTCGACGTAGCTGTCGTGACCGAGCCAGAGGTTCCGCGCCTGGATCTGCAGTTTATGCCCTTCTTCAACGAAGAGTTTGTGGTGATCACACATGTCACGACCCGAGGAGACTCGGACAAGGGAGTGCTGGAAACCACACCTTACGTGCGATTCAACCGCACGGCTCGCGTAGGCCTACTTGTCCAGGAGGAGATGGTGCGGCGCCAGATCGCCGTCCGGTCAACCATGGAGATTGACACGCTCGAAGGCGTCATCGCCATGGTGGCCAATGGCTTGGGTTCATCTGTAGTGCCGGCCCGCGGTGTCGAGAACGAGTTCCCACCATCCATCCGCACCATCCCGTTCGGTTCGCCGCCGCTGATGCGTCGACTCGGCATCCTGGTGCCCCGCGACAACCCTCGCGCGCATCTGTCGCGGTTGTTGCTGGATGCACTGACCGCTGTCACGACGCCGGCGCTTACGCCGGACGACGGCCGCCCGAGACTGGTTCAGAAGAGCTGATCATGGCGACCGTGAGATTCTCCCTCCGGCAGTTGGAACTGTTCTCGACCGTGGCGAGGACGGGGTCCACTTCCGCCGCGGGGGAAGAAGCGGCACTGTCGCAGTCAGCGGTAAGCTCGGCCGTCAATGAGTTGGAGCAGACACTAGGGGTAACTCTGTTCGACCGCATCTCGAAGCGGCTCATCCTAAACGACGCCGGGCGGGCGCTGCAGGAACGCGCGATGCGGCTTATATGGGAAGCGCGCGCAATTGAACGAGAGTTCTCTGGTGGGCAACCACCGGGTCATTTGAAGGTCGCGGCGAGCACGACCATTGGTAATTACCTGATCCCGAAGATCCTGGCGAACTATCAAGCCAGCTATCCTGAACGCCGCGTGGATACGCAGATCGGGAATTCACACGAAGTCATTCGGCTGGTTTCCGAGGCGCGAGTCGATGTCTGGATCATTGAGGGGCCGAGCCCTGCACCGGACTTGGTCAGCCATAAATGGCGCGACGATGAACTGATTATCGTCGCATCGGCTCACGACAGCCTCGCTGTGGCGCAACGGGAATCCGGTCAGTCTGTTTTCGGCGCGCAGGCTCGGGAAGCAAATTGGCTTTTCCGAGAAGAGGGATCCGGGACCCGGGATGCCGTCAGAGGCGCCTTGCATCCTTACCTGGGGCCGCTCAGTCCCAAAACTGTGCTCGGAAGCTCCGAGGCGATCAAGTATGCCGTCGAACTCGGCCTTGGTATCAGTTGTCTCTCGAGGATCCTGGTGCAATGCATGTTGGATAAGGGGACGTTGGTCGAGTTGCGCACGGATTTTCCCAGGCTGACACGACCGCTATCCATCGTTTCACATCCGGCACGTCCAGTTTCGACGTCGATGTCGGAATTTCTGAATCCGTATCACACGGGTTAGATGGAATAACAACCGCTTTTTTTGTCTAATTTCTTTCATCGCCAGTTTTGTGGATGAGAATAGGGCCGCTTTGCAGAAATAAATAAGATAAGAACTTTAGCTGTTAAACATAAGCGAAATAATACGTTTCCTTCCCACAACGCATGTAATTAAGATTAATAAAGAGGGCAGCGAATAAGCGTACACGATAGGCGAATCATAACGACGTCACAAAGGAGACAACGATGAACTCACAAGGCACAGGAAAGGCCATCGGACATTGGCTTGGGCGGGGACGAGAGTGGTTGCGCCTGATACGCCAGAATGCCATCGTTAAGGAGTTGTGCCGGGATGCAGATGCGCCGAGGTACAGGAGATCGACCGCAGCGGCAATGTTTGCGTTCGCAATTGCGCCTCTGGGCATGGCGCCTGCCCACGCGGGGGAATGGCCAAGCAAGCCGATCCGCCTTGTTGTTCCGTTTGCTTCAGGCGGGGCGACGGATCTTCTGGCGCGTGCGGTTGCCCTCGAACTCGGAAAGCAATGGAAGCAGCCCGTTGTCGTGGACAACCGGCCAGGCGCCGGTGGCGCCGTCGGGGCCGAAGTCGTCGCCAAGGCCGCACCGGACGGCTACACGCTTTTGCTCGCATCTGGCAGCATGTTCACGGTCAATCCGTTTATCTACCAGAAGCTTCCCTACTCCGCCGAGAGTTTCGAAATGATCAGCAAGATCGCCAGTGGTCCGATGGTGCTGACGGTCAACACGAAGGTTCCGGCAAAATCGATGGCCGAGTTCATCAGTTATGCAAAGGCCAATCCAGGAAAATTGACGTTCGCTTCGGCAGGTAACGGCAGCCAAGTACATATCGCCAACGAGGCCTTTGCCGAAGCCGCCGGCATTGAGGTCGTGCACGTGCCATATAAGGGCGAAGGGCCTGCTTATTCCGATCTGATGGCGGGAACGGTGGACATGACAGTGGGCAACATCAATGCCATCTCCCCACTGCTCAAGGGCGGTCGTCTTCGCGCGCTCGCCGTGACGGGCAAGGAACGATCTTCGTTGCTTCCCGACGTGCCCACTGTTGCGGAGGCGGGTCTGCAGGGCTTTGCGTTCTATGGCTGGTTTGCGCTGATGGCACCGGCCGGTACACCGAAGGAACTGACAGCAAAGATGTACGTGGATCTCGAGAAGGCTGTTGCTGAGCCGAGCATGCAGCGCTATCTGGCCACGCAGGGTATGACCAAGACCTTGACGCCGAAAGGCCGGCTTCCCGAAGAGATCGCCCAGGAATCGGGCCGCTGGAAGGTACTGGTTGCAAAGCGGAAGATTTCCGCCAACTAGTCGAGTCCACAGAGCAGAACTCCGGCGACTGTTCAAGAATTGGGCAAGCGTCCTGATATCTGGGTCCATCGACGCCCGCTGGATTCCCGCCAATGCGACGTACGGTGGTATTCCCCGCGTGCTGACACCCGCAGGGGCGGTCAGGTACGTGTCGGAGAACTTTAGTGCGTATTAGTCGCTCTGCAAGAACGCGGGAATCAAGTCGCAGTAGACGCTGCAAAGCAATTTCGACGACACGAGCCGGCAATCTATGGGAACGGAACACTACGCGGTGCTGGGGGCGACCGTCGCGGGGGCCTACACGGTATTCGGACTCACTGGCTTCGGCGCGGCGATGGTGGCCGTGCCGATCCTGGTCCAGTTCATCCCGCTGCAGTTTGTCGTTCCGATGCTACTCCTGCTTGATCTCGTGACGACGTCGATGGTCGGCATGCGCAACTGGAAGTCGGTGTCTAGTCGGGAACTGCTGCTCCTGATGCCCTTCATGATAGTGGGCGTGGCGCTGGGCACGACGGTGCTGGCGAAGGTCGAGTCGCGTTGGCTCCTGGTGGGGCTCGGGCTGTTTGTACTTGTCATGACGGGACGGGCGCTTATGAGCTTCACGGCAAAGGCAGAAGAAGTGGCAAGAGGATGGTCGTTGCCTGCCGGCGTTGTAGGCGGCGTATTCAGCGCGCTGTTCGGAACGGGCGGGCCCATCTACACGATGTACCTGTCCCGACGACTCCCCCAGATTGACGCATTTCGTTCCACGATCGCGGCTGTCATTCTCTTCAGTGCGCTTGTGCGCCTGGCAGCGTTTGCAAGCAGCGGGCTGCTGCAACAAGGAGACCTGCTGCGCAGCGCCGCGTTTGCGATGCCATTCAGCCTCGTCGGCCTCGCGGTTGGATCGCGCCTGCGAAGAAGAATTTCAGCCGATGCTGTGCGGCGAGTGCTGCTGATTTTCCTCTGCGCCAGTGGCGTATTGGTGCTCTGTCGTGGCCTATTGATGCACTAAGACAAGACGCCTTGGCCAACCATTCCGAAGGGCCCACTAGCCCTCGCTGCATTGGTTTTTGCGTGGCTGATCATCGGAGGGCTTGGCATCAACTGGGCGGCAGTCCAGCAGGCGAGCCAGGCTCGAGATTTGTTCTTATCAGCGTGGCGCAGTGTTTGACCGCCCCAGTGACACGGATCACCATAACGCGGAAGAAGCACGTCTGGCATTCCTACGCACACAGGACTTTCTACGTGCGACTATCCGGCACGAAAACGACTAACTGAGCGCGAGCTTCGGCCAGGACAATCCGGGCAATCACACCGCCGATCGATGGGATGGTGGTCAGGAGGCGGGCGCACTGGCGGATCGACGCCAGCAGCTATTTCCCCCTTGGAGTATTGATGACGCCTGGATGGACCCCGAGTAGAGCACGGTCTTGAAAGTTGCCGTTGCCGTTCCAGATATGACCGGCTGCATCCTCGTAGTGGATGATCTGCGCAGGACTGTAGTTTTGGGGCGGAACTACTTGGCTGCTGGCGGGGGCGGTTCTACCCGCGCCCACCATTCGTTGATGATCGCGGCATGCGCACAGGGCTGGGCGGCACCTATGCGCGCTTACCCCCGGCGGCGTGTGTTACGCCCGATGCCAGGAACGCCCGCGACAACGCGGCATGCGGCCCGCGCGATGACCACAGGAACCCGACTTGCCGTACCGGAGCGCGGCCCGGCAGGGGGATGCGCGCCACGCTTAGTCCTTCAGGCCAGGGCGGAGTCCAGTCGGGTACCAGCGAGACGCCGATACCACGGTCCACCATCGTGGCGATCGCGTTCAGCGCGTCGATTTCCAGCCGTTCCTGCGGCACGATGTTGTGTTCATGGAGATAGCGATCGGCCACCATGCCACCCCACATGCCGCGGTCATAGCGGATGAAGGGCTCGCTGGCCAGCAGGTCATGCGCGTCACGATGCGCCATTGCCCTGGGGGCCAGCACGATAAAGCGTTCTTCGGCCAGCAGTTGCCACGCGAATGCCTTGGGAATGGCGAACTGCGGTGCGACGATGATGCCGGCGTCGAGGTCGCCGGACACGATGCGCCGGTACAGGTGCGATGACGTGCCCGGTTCGACGAAGATCTTCAGCCGCGGATGCGCGGCGTAGAGCCGCTCCAGGATCGGCGGCAGCAACCCAGTCAGTGCAGAACTCGACACCCCCAGCCGCAGTTCGCCCAGCAGGCTGTCGTCATGTGCCACCGCGCTGAGATCACGCACGTCTCGGACCACGGCGGTGGCCTTGTGCAGAATGCGCAAGCCGCTCTGTGTGGGGAGCACGGTACGGCCGGCGCGCTTTACCAACGGTGTATCGAGGTGCTCTTCCAGCGCTTTTACGCGGGCGGCGATTGCCGCCGGTGTCAACCCCAGGCGCCTGGCCGCCTCGGCAAATGAGCCGTATTCCACCACGGCGACAAAACTCTGCAGGTAACGCGTGTCCACGCGGGCTCCTCCAATTGGCTGGCAGCGGCGGCAAACAATAAAAATTTTATGGTTTGAACTAGCCATTTGCTGCTGTTTCTAAATTCTGCCAGTTCCTAGAATCTGTCTCAACGCCTCGACGGCTACGTCGCGAGCCACGACATCCACAGGAGACCGCAATGACAGATTCTTCTCGCCCCGCCGGTGTTTTCTCGCCGGTCGTGACGCCCTTTGGTGCTGACTACGCGCCAGACACCGACCGTTTGATCCGCCATTGCCGCTGGCTGGTGGCGCAGGACGTGGGCCTAGCCGTGTTCGGCACCAACTCGGAAGCGAATTCCCTGTCGGTGGACGAGAAAAAGTGGATGCTTGATGCGCTGCTGGACGCGGGTATTCCCCCCAGCCGGTTGATGCCGGGCACGGGCGCTTGCGCACTGCCCGACGCCATTGACCTGACCCGCCATGCGGTGGCGGCAGGATGCGCTGGGGTCCTGATGCTGCCCCCGTTCTACTACAAGGGCGTCTCCGACGACGGCCTGTTCCGCGCGTTTGCGCAGGTGATCGAGGGCGTCGGCGATGCGCAGCTGCGCATCTACCTCTACCACATCCCCGCGGTGAGCCAGGTGCCCCTGAGCCATGCGCTGATCGACCGCCTGCTCACCGCCTACCCCGGCGTGGTGGCCGGCATCAAGGACAGTTCCGGCGACCTGGATCACGTACAGGCGCTGGTTGATCGCTTTGGGGCGAGAGGCTTCGATGTATTCGCCGGCACCGAGGCGATTCTGCTGGAAACGATGCGCGCCGGCGGCGCCGGCTGCATCACCGCCACGGGTAACGTCAATCCCGCTCCGATCGTTGCGTTGTACCGGCACTGGCAGGACGCCGACGCCGAGGCGAGGCAGGCTGGCCTGAACCGCACGCGCGCGGCATTCCAGCAGTTCCCACTGATTGCAGCGATGAAGGAAGCGATCGCCGTGCAAAGCGCCGATCATGCGTGGCGCAACGTACGTCCGCCGCTGACTGAACTGGCACAGCCGCAGCGCGTTGCGCTGATGCAGGCGCTCGACGGACTCGGCTTCGTCATGCCAGACGCGCATCTGCTGGCGGCATAGCATGGCGCGGCACTGCGCCGCCTGCGTCGTCAGCCAGATCGGCATCACCACAAAAAAGCACAAACTGGAGACTCCCCATGAAACACCGAACCGTAGTGGCGTCCCGCCGACGCATGCTCTGCGCTGCACTGCTGGCCCCCGTGGCGATGCTGTCCGCAACGATGAGTTTGGCCAACGATGCCTACCCAAGCAAGACTATTCGCATCGTGGTGGGCTTTGCGCCGGGCGGCGGCGCCGATATCGTCGCCAGGCAGATCGGAGCACAGCTTTCGAAGCAGATGGGCCAGCCGGTGATCGTTGAGAACCGACCCGGCGCAACGGGCACCATCGCGGCCACCAACGTATCGCAGTCCAGCGCCGACGGATACTCGCTGATGTTGGCGTCGCAGTCGACCATGGTGATCGCGCCCAGCATGTATGCGCGGCTGCCGTTCGACCCGATCAAGGATTTCAAGCCGGTCACGCAACTGGTTTCGATGCCGCTGGTGATGGTGGTCCATCCGTCCGTGCCGGCCGGCTCGGTCCGGGAAGTGATCGAACTGGTCCGCGCCGGCAAGCTGGCCAGCTATGCGTCGTCGGGCCCAGGTGGTCCGCAGCATATCGCCGGCGAGCTGTTCAACACGATGAGCGGCATCAAGCTGACGCACGTGCCGTACAAGGGAGAGTCAGCCGCGCTGACCGATGTGATCGCCGGCACTGTGCCGGTGATGTTCGCCAACGTGCCGGTGGTGGCGCCATTCATCAAGTCGGGCAAGCTCAAGGCGATTGCGGTGTCGAGCCTGAGCCGTGCCCCGGGCTTGCCGAACGTGCCCACGGTATCCGAAGCGGGCCTCAGGAACTTCGAGGTCTTGACATGGTACGGGCTGTTCGCCCCGGCCAATACGCCGTCGGCGGTGGTGCAGAAGCTCAGCGACGAAGCCACCGTCGCGTTGAAGCAGCCCGAGCTTCGCGCCAAGTTTGCGGAGCAGGGGCTGTCGATTCTTGGCACCACCCCCGCGCAGTTCGGCAAGTTCATGACGGCGGAAGTGCCGAAGTGGGCCGGCGTGGTCAAGGCCGCCAATATCCAGGCCGAGTAAACAGGCCGTGTCCCAGCCCAGTCATTCAGGCCGCCGAGACAACATCGCTCAGGAACCACAGAATGGAAACCACAAGCAAGAGCCTTATCGGACCCTGTATTCGTCTGCACCCCGCGGACAACGTGCTGGTCGCGCGCACTAACGTCAGCCTGGGCGCGGCCGTGCCCGGCGAAAGCTGGAGCATCCGGGGCCAGGTTCCCGCCGGTCACAAGATAGCCGCGCGCTTGATCCGGGCGGGCGAGCCGATCATGAAGTACAACGTCTGCATCGGCTTTGCCGCCACGGATATAGCGCCTGGCAGCTACGTGCATTCGCACAACATCAGCTTCCGTGAGTTCGAGCGCGACTATGGCCATGGCCGCGACTACGTCCCCGTGGTGCCGGTCGATGCCAGCCAGCAGGCGATGTTCCAGGGCATCGTGCGCGCCGATGGACGCGTGGCGACGCGCAACTACGTCGGCATCCTGTCCACGGTGAACTGTTCGGCCACCGTGGTGCGCAAGATTGCCGACTGGTTCACGCCCGAGCGGCTGGCGGCCTACCCGAACGTGGATGGCGTGGTGGCGTTCAGCCATTCGCTCGGCTGCGGCATGGAAATGTCGGGCGAGCCGATGGACCTGCTGCGTCGGACCATGGCCGGCTATGCGCGCCACGCCAACCTGGGCGCCGCGTTGGTCGTGGGACTGGGCTGCGAGCGCAACCAGCTCAAGGGACTGATGGAGACGCAGTCGCTGGAAGATGGCCCGTTGCTGCGCAGCTTTGTCATGCAGGACACAGGCGGCACACGCAAGACGATCGCGGCCGGCATTGCCGCGATCGAGGAACTGCTGCCGTTTGTTAATCAGGTCGAACGACGCCCGGTGCCCGCCAGTCACCTGACGGTGGGCCTCCAGTGCGGCGGCTCCGACGGGTTTTCTTCGATCACCGCGAATCCCGCGCTGGGCGCGGCGGTGGACCTGCTGGTGCGCCACGGCGGCACCGCAATCCTGTCGGAGACGCCCGAGATCTATGGCGTGGAACACACGCTGACCCGGCGCGCCGCCAGCCGCGAGGTAGGCGAGAGGCTGGTGGAACGCATTCGCTGGTGGAAGGAAGAGTATTCGGTGGGGCGCGACGTGCAGATCAACGGCCAGGTGAGCCCGGGCAACCAGATGGGCGGACTTGCCAACATCTTCGAGAAATCTCTCGGCTCATCGATGAAAGGCGGTACCGGCCCGCTGATGGAGGTGTACCGCTACGCGGAACCGGTGACCCGGCACGGCCTGGTCTTCATGGATACGCCGGGCTATGACCCGGTGTCAGCCACGGGCCAGATCGCCGGCGGCGCGAACCTCATCGCCTTCACCACGGGCCGCGGCTCGATGTTTGGCGCCAAGCCGGTGCCCAGCCTGAAGCTCGCCACCAATACCGCGATGTATCGCCGGCTGGAGGAGGACATGGATCTGAACTGCGGCACCATCCTCGACGGCGAGAAGACTATCGGCCAGGTGGGTGAGGAGATCTTCCATCTGATGCTGCGCACGGCATCGGGACAAGCCTCGAAGAGTGAGCAGCTTGGCCTGGGCGACAACGAGTTCGTGCCGTGGCATATCGGCATCATGAGCTGAGCGAAGCTTCCCACCACTCCCCATCCACTCACAGGCTGAGTTAGACATGACCGATTTCGTAATCCGTCCCCCCCAGCAGGCCAGCGTGGCCGTCTCGGGCGGCCAGGCCCGCTTCCCGATCCGCCGCGTGTTCTGCGTTGGCCGCAACTATGCCGCGCATGCGCGCGAGATGGGCAAGGACCCTGAGCGCGAGCCGCCGTTCTTCTTCACCAAGCCGGCTGACGCCATCGTGCCGGCCGAAGGCAGCGTGCCCTATCCGCCGTTGACCGGCAACCTGCACCACGAGATCGAACTCGTGGTCGCGATCGGCAAGGCAGGCGCCAACGTGAGTTCAGCCCGCGCGCTGGACCTGGTGTGGGGCTATGGCGTTGGCGTGGACTTGACGCGCCGCGACCTGCAGGACGTAGCAAAGAGAATGAGCCGCCCGTGGGACTGGTCGAAGGCGTTCGATGCTTCGGGGCCCTGCGGGCCGCTGCAACCGGTTGCAGAGACTGGCCATCTTTCGCAGGGCGAGATATGGCTCAAGGTCAATGGCGAAACGCGCCAGCAAGGCGATCTGGCCGATCTGATCTGGCCGGTGGGCGATGTCATCGCCTATCTCTCCGAGGCGGTGGTACTGGAGCCGGGAGACCTGATTTTCACCGGCACGCCAGCCGGCGTCGGCGCGTTGCAGGTTGGCGACGCCGTTACCGCAGGCATCGAACGTCTCGGCGAGATAGCCTTCACAATCGGCACCCCTTGACTTAGAGCCGGAAGTCCGATCCCGGACGGTAGTGAATTATGATGATTTCGCCTATGTAGGTGGCCTTACTGGACGCCGCCACTATTGGCACCGCGCTCAATGGTGTACTCCAAATCGACGATACGCCGGGAATGATTCAAGTCACTCTGGGAGATGAATATCGACAGATCGCTCGCCTTAAGCTTGAGGATCACTTCGGCCAGACGCTTGCTGAGCGCGGGCGCCACGCCTTCAAACGGCTCGTCAAGAAGGAGGAGTCGCGTGCCCACAGCGAGTGCACGACCCAGCGCGACGAGCTTCTGCTGCCCCCCCGACAGCAGCAAAGCCCGCCGGTGGCGCATTTCCTTCATCTCGGGGAGGATGTCATAGACGAATGCAAGCCGTTCGCCAGCCGACAGCGTTCGACTTGCCCACACGGGCAGCAGGATGTTTTCTTCGACGGTCAACTCAGGTACCAGACCACGGTCCTCCGGCATGTATCCGATCCCCAGTCCGGCGCGCTCGTGCGAAGCCAAGGTCGAAAGGTCACAACCGTTAAACAGCATGCGCCCTTGCGACAGTCGCAAATGCCCCATCAGGGACCGCATCAAGGTGGTTTTGCCGGCACCGTTGCGTCCCACCAGCCCCACCATTGTTCGATCGGGAATCGTTAGGGAAAGTCCCCGTAGTACCGCGGTGGACTGAATCGACACGTGGATTCCTTCAATGCTGAGCATCCTGATCACTCCATTGCAAGTTCGCCGGTGACATACCGGCGCACATCATCCTGGGCCAAGGCGGCCTGCGGCGCGTCGTCGGCGATGACTCGGCCGCTGTAGAACGCGATGACGCGTGTCGCGTGCCGTTCGATGATCTCCATGTCATGCTCGACGAAGAGGACAGGAGTGTCCGGATCTTCTTTCAGCGCAGACATTATGGTTTCCATCATCTGAAACTTCTCGTCGGCCGCGACCGCACTGGTCGGCTCGTCGAGCAGCAGCAGCTTGGGCCGCGCTGTCAGTGCCATAGCAATGTCCAGCAGTTTGCGTACACCTCCTGGCAACTCGCCGACACGTCGGTCGCGATGGTGATGAAGGCGAAAGCGCTGTAGCAGTTCCTCCGCCCGATCGACTGCCAACGGATCCCGGGCGGGCCGCAAGAAGCCGGAGCGGCTGGCATGGCAGGCCAGTGCCACCAGCATGTTGTCGATGACGGATAGGTCGCCAAACAACTGCGGAATCTGGAATGACCGCGCAACACCGAGCGCGCTGATGGCACGGGGGTTCATCCGCGTGATGTCAGTCCCGGCCAGCTTGATCTGCCCTTCGTCGGGCTTGAGATACCCGGTAATCATGTTGACAAAGGTCGTCTTGCCTGCGCCGTTGCTGCCAATGAGACCGACACGCTCGCCGGGACCGACCTTCACGTTGATGTCTGAGGCCGCAACGACGGCACCGAACCGCTTGGCGACACCGTTAGCTTCAAGAATGGTTTTCATTTGCATTCCTCCCTGTTCCAGAGCGAGCCGATGCCACGCGGCAGGAATCGGATGATCAACAGCAGAAACAGGCCGAGCGCGAGTTGCCAGGTGTTCGGAAAGTAGGCGCTCGAGAATGAGCGAACGATCTCGAGCATGACGCTGGCCACGAACACCGCTGGAACGCTTCGATATCCGGCCAGGATGGCGACAAAGACGAACTCGCCCGAGGTGGTCCAGTAGCTGAAGCCGGGCTCAACGTGGCCGAGTGAGATTACGACCAACGCTCCTCCGACACCGCCGCAGAACGCGGCGAGCAGGAAGTTGACACCCATGAGTCGTCGCACGGAGGTGCCGAGGTACTCGACTCGCAGCTCATTGTCTCGGGCTGCGAGCGTCACCAGTCCGTTTGGCGAATCGAAATTGACCCTGGCTAACAGCCCCATTCCCAACGCGAATGCGATCGTGAGGAGGTAGAGTCTGTAGGAGCCTGAGGCGCCGTCGAGACGCTCTCCCAGCAGGGTGGGTCTGCCGACGGAGAAGCCGTCGGACCCGCCGAGCTCTGGCACCTTCATCAACACGCCGTAGGTGACCATCGATAGCGCCAGCGTTAGCGTTGCGAAGAAGATACCGCGGTAGCGCGCAAGCAGTGGTGCGAAAGGCAAGGCCAGCAGCAAAGCCACGCCACCTCCTGCGATAGATAGCACCAGTGCGTCCGTCCACCCGAAGTGGGTGAACAGCAACGCTGCTCCATAGCCTCCCGCGGCAAAGAACATGCCCTGTCCAAATGAAACGACGCCACCGCGCATTAGGCCCACGATGCCGATCGAGACGAGGGCATTGCCGGCCGCCATGGTTATCAAATAGGTGAGCCAAGTGGGCGCGTGGAAGCCGGCTACGGCGAGCAAAGCGAATGTCCCGACCGCATACGCTAGCACGCGGGGTGATAGAAGAGCTGGCGCTTGCCGGGAGGCGTTGGCGTTGATTGTGGTATTCATTTGTAGTCGCGTTAAATCTTGCGTGCTTGAATGCGCTGGAACAGACCTTCCGGCCGAAACACCAGCACGACAGCCATGACCGCGTAGATGACGAAGAGCTCGGCCGAGGGCGCCACGTGCACCGCGACAGACCGGGCGAGGCCAACGAGAAGCGCCCCGATGGCCGCGCCTTCGATGCTGCCCAGGCCCCCGATGATCACGACCGCGAACGACAGGACCACGACTCCGACCGAAACACCGGGCTGCACCGAGATCATCGGAGCGGTGAAGGCGCCTGCGACGGCCGCCAGAAACACGCCGGCGCCGAAGGCTAGCGTGTAGACACGGGAGACATTGACTCCCATGCTGGAGGCCATCTCCGCGCTGTGGATTACAGCTAGGACGATCTTGCCCTGGCGAGTGCGATTCAAGGCCCACCACGTTGCCAGCCCCGAAACCACCGCTAAGCCCACCAGCGCGAAGTCGTAGCCGACATAGGACATCTGCCCTAAATCGACGCTGCCGAAGAGGGCGTAGGGCTCAGACACAAAGTAGGGATTCGCGCCCCAGATCAGCTTCGTGAGGTCCTCCATGACGAGAAACAAGGCATAGGTCACCAGCACGAGCAACACCTCGTCCCTTCCATAAAAGAAGCGAAGTAGGCCTCGTTCGATGACCGGGGCGATCGCCACCGCGACCGCGACGGCCGCCAGTAGCATTGCGACGAGTGACATCCATGGTGCGAACTTCATGCTTGCTGCCCACCCGACGAAGCTTGCGGCGGCATAGGCACCGAGAGCGTAGAAACTGCCGTGGGCGATGTTGAGGATCTTCAAGACACCGAACACCAGCGTGAGACCGAGGGCAACGATGAACAGCCAGGACGCGTAGTTCAGACCGTCAATAAGCAGGGTCAGTAGATTGTCCATGTGCGGACTCCTTGGCGACAAAAAAGCAGAGCCCGAAACTCGCACACGCGAGGTCGGGCGCGTGGGCTCAGGGGCAGCCCTTTGCGCCGGGAAAGCCGGCCTTGATCCATTCTTCGGCGGTGGTACCGCTAGGCGGATTCACGCACTCCGCGGGGAAGCGCACAACATCTTCGAGCACGACCATCTTGCGTGTGGCGTCATAGCGGGTACGCGCAATTGCCGTGTCCTGGATGCCTTGCTGACCTTGGGCAACCGCCATGCGGATGCGCCCGCCCGGAGAGTCCCACTCGCTGCCCCGCAGTGCCGCGGCAAGCTGCTCGGGAGACGGCTTCTTTCCGCCATTGCCGGCCATAGCCTTCTCCACCGCGAGCTTGAGCCCCAACAAGGCCTGCGCCATCCGATAGGGTGCGTGCAGCGGCGGGCTGTTGAAAGTCTTCGAATAGACATCGTTCCACCAGTCATTGAGGGGCGATTTCGGGGCGAGTTGTCCGTAGGCGCCCCGCGCGCCGAGGATTACGCCGTCGGGCATCCGTTCGCCGAGCACCGGCAGCACATGGTCGCCCGCCGAGATCACCAGCTGCGTCCGCTTGAACAGGCCACGGGGAGCGGACTGCAGAATCAGCGCCTGCAGATCACCACCCCAAAGGCTCGTTTGAGTCACGTCGGCCGGCTTGGACATGAGGGCTGAGATCTCAGTGCCATATTGCCCCGCGCCGAACTTGGGCAGCAGGTTCTGGCCCACCTTCGCGGCCGGATAGAACTTGGCCATGGCAGAGACGAAGTCCGCCTTCGAGTCATGTCCCCATGCGTAGTCCTGATTTATCAGGTTGAGCGAATCAACCTTGACGCTGCGGGCCTTCAGATAACGGGCGAGAGCCACGTTGTCCATGGTCGCGTGAGACGCTGTCCGGAAGACGTAGGAGAGCTTGTTGTCCTCAAAGATGCGCGGCGTACCGCAGTCGTGCAGGATCAGGAAGCGCTTGAGCTCTTCGGCCACCGGCGCCACCGCCAGGCAGTCGCCCGAGCCGATGTAGCCGACGACGGCGTCGACCTTCTCGCGGTCGTACAGCGCGCGAAGCTCCTGAACCTGCTTGGTTGCGCCTCCGGCCTCGTCAACATAGACCGCTTCGATCTTCAGGCCGCCGAAGCCGGGTTTGTTGTATGGGGATGGCGCGGCGCCGCGATTGAATGCTTCCACGAGGACTTTGGCACCATTTGCCGCTGGAATGCCGAAACTTTCGGCCGCCTGTCCCGAGAGATAGGTCACGATGCCGATTTTGAACGTCTCCTGAGCTTGCGCGACGCCACCCGCTAGAAACGCGGCTGCCGCAGTAGTGGCCCCTAAAATTATCGAGCGGAAGGTGTAGCGGCGTTCCGGTGAGGTTGAATGCATGAGTGTCTCCTCTTATGTGTATGAACTTCTGCGAGGAGATTACGAGAACATGCCATGCGACTTAGCCACTCCGGCGGGGGGCGATGGCGCCTTCTTCAGGGGGGCAGGGATAACCCGCCCCGCGATATGGAAAGGCCCTTGTCAGGAGTGGTCGATCTGCTCGTCTGCTTACTCGCGTGGCACCATGGCTTGGGAAGAGTCCAACCAGGCCGTTCGGTACAAATGAGAGCACCGGCGCAATGTCATTGGCTATGTGAGCCCCTGGCACGGTGAAGCGTTGGAGACGTTTGGGCGATTTTTCAATCTTTCCTTCCGTACTACTCGCAGGCCCGTGGACCCAGTGCAGGCTTGCGCGTCGAAACGCTGATTGTTCTGCACGGTGGCTCATTGGTCATGCCCCATCGATTTTTCCAGCACCAGTCATGGAGGTCTGCGTCAAAGGGGTCCGTTCTATTTCCTGCCAGCAGAGATGAGATTCCACGGTGAGTTGATCCCAAGCAAGGCAGGCGCCGCGCTGATCAATTGCGTCCCCAGCGGTGATGTGCAGGGTCTCAAACCTTGACGGTACCTCGTTTCTGAGGGAGTCAGTGTCCCTGCTGCGATCTCGCCCTAGACGGTGGATACACGGCCAGCTAGCGCTGATGTCCCCGCCGCCCCCCGGTCCCCCCCGACGAGAAGCCACTTGGCCGCTTGTCCCGGCGGGATGAGGCACATAGAATTTCTCCAACTTATAGGGGCCCGAAGTTCCGCACGAGTTGCCGTCATTCTCGGGAGTATTCTTTGTCGTGCTTATGAGCTCTACGCGGTTGGAGTGGCTCATTGACAAAAGTCTTCTTCTACGGGAGGGCCGGTGCCAGCTTGGCGATTCTCTCAGAACATCACTCGTTTTTGATTTATTTCCTTCGCTTCGAAAGCGATAGATATGAAACCTTCAAATGTGAAAGCCACGTTGTCGTTCTCCGATGGTTCCCCCAGCGTTGAGCTGCCGATTTATACGGGCACCGTTGGCCCGGACGTGATCGACATTCGCAAGCTGTACGGACAAAC